>NZ_CP026923.1:1200000-1500000 GCF_002950575.1 Pontimonas salivibrio | reverse complement strand
TAGGTCTGTGAGCGGTGCCCTATCGGGGTCGGCTCGCCTATTTAGTGCCTGCTGAGCACCTACCGGCTAGTTCCGATCGTTGGGGTCCACTCCGGTTCGGTAGTCGCGGTTTAAGCCACTGATTGTGGCCATATCTTCTGCTGTGAGGTCAAAATCGAACACCTGCAGGTTCTCGGCGAGGCGTTCCCGGCGCACCGATTTTGCGACGACGGCGTCACCCCGTTGGATATGCCAGCGCAGCACAATTTGAGAGACGCTTCGGCCGTAGTGGGCGGCGAGGGCGACCAGTGTCGCCTCGTCCAGAATTTGCCCCCGGGCAAGGGGGGACCAGGCTTGTGTGACAATGCCGTGGTCTTGGTGAAATACCCGCAGTGGCTCTTGAGTGAGCCACGGGTGCATTTCTACTTGGTTGATTGCGGGGGCCACTCCGGAGGCACTGATGAGTCGCTCGAGGTGTTCCGGGTGGAAATTACACACCCCAATGGAGCGCACTGCGCCGTCGTTTTTGAGCGCCAACATTGCGGCCCACGATTCGACAAAAAGGTTTCTTTCCGGCGCAGGCCAATGGATGAGGTAGCGGTCAATGTAGTCAAGACCCATGGCGTCCAGGCTGCGCTCGAAGGCGCGCAGGGTGTTGTCGTAGCCCAAATCTTCTAGCCAAAACTTTGTGGCGACGGAGATGTCTTCCCTGGCAATGCCACTGTGTCGAATGGCACGTCCCACAGCCGCCTCATTGTCATACATGGACGCAGTGTCGATGAGCCGGTAGCCGACCTCGAGCGCGGTCGTGACAACTTTTTCTGTTTCCTCTTCGGGGACTTTGTAGACACCCAGACCAAGCTGGTCGATTGTGGTTCCATCGTGTAGTTCCAGCTGGGGTATGTCGTGGGATGCCATGGGGCAGGGTCCTCTCGCGGTGTTAAGACGTCTAAGTGTTCAGACATCTGGGTGTTAAGACAGTTGTGCCGGTGGGAGTAAACCCCCACCGGCACAACCGCAGGTCAACCTATCCTCTAGTCGAGGTAGGAGTTACCTTCGAACCAGCCAGCGACCAGTTCGTCATAGGGAACCGTTTCCGGTGTGCCCTTCTCATCTGCAAGAGCCGGGTATGGCGCGCCAGGCTGGTCAAGCCAGTACTGGGCGTCGCGAGGCTCGTTGAGCTTCACGCCACATTCGTCGTGAACTCCTGCGCGCTCGAGGCGCTCCATGATTTCATCCTGCTTGGTTGCAAGCTGATCCATGGCTTCCTGAGCGGTGATTTCACCGGCAGCAGCAGAACCAATGGCCTGCCA
Organism: Pontimonas salivibrio; assembly: GCF_002950575.1. NCBI lineage: Bacteria > Bacillati > Actinomycetota > Actinomycetes > Micrococcales > Microbacteriaceae > Pontimonas > Pontimonas salivibrio. The sequence goes on along the minus strand of NZ_CP026923.1, from coordinate 1,498,708 downwards.
CCATTCAGCCGACATCGATGGGTAGTCAGGCACGTTGGTGCCAGTCGGGGTCCAGTTCACGCGGTCTGGTGACCGGTAGAACTCAACCAACCCGCCGTAGTCGCCGGCGTTTTCGGTGAACCAATCAGAGTTGATTGTTGTGTCCCTAGCAAAGGTCAATCCTTGGATGGATTTTGCGAGGTCAACAGTCTTCGAGGTGGCGAATTGAGCGTAGAGCCAGGCGGCGTCACGCTTTTCTTCGTCGGCGTGGTTCATGAAGGTCCATGATCCAGCGTCCTGGTAGCCGAGCTTGTGCCCTTCTTGCCAGTACGCGCCGTGGGGGCTAGGAGCCATTCTCCACACGGGGTCACCGTTCTCGTCGGACATTGCCGGCGAGTCAATAGTGGCCCTGGTGAACACGGTGTACCAGAACATCTGCTGGGCAACGTTTCCTTCGCCCACGACAGGTGCAGACTCGTCGAAGTTCAGGTTCTGAGCTCCGGGAGGTGCATAGTCGAACCATTCGAGGTACTTCTCAACCGCGTAGACCGAAGCGGGTGCGTTGGTGTCTCCACCACGCTCCACTGAGGAACCTACGGGGCTGCAGTTCTCGACGCGGATACCCCACTCGTCAACGGGAATACCGTTGGGAGTGCGCTCTCCGGTTTCTGGGTCGAATACGGTGTCACCGTTTCCGGCCATTGACAGCCATGCGTCGGTGAAGCGCCATCCGAGTGAGAAGTGCTTTGCGCCGTAATCCATGTGGCCAAATACTTCTTCACCGTCGATGGTTCCATCGCCGTTGACCTGAGTCGAGAAGAACACCGCGATGTCTTCATAAGCCGACCAGTTCACGGGAACGCCCAGGGGGTAACCGTAGATGTCCTCGAACTGTTGCTGGATGTCCGGGTCGCTAAACCAGTCGTAGCGGAACCAGTAGAGGTTCGCGAACTGCTGGTCAGGCAACTGGTAGATGACACCGTCAGAACCAGTACCAAAGCTCAACCCGATGAAGTCATCGATGTCAAGGGTGGGCAGGGTCGGCGATGACTCCAGCAAGGTGCTGATGGGGTAGATGTAGTCACCGCGCTGGTGACCACCAATCGAGTCGGTGTCGTTGACGTAACCGTCATAGACCGAGGTCCGAGTTTGGATCTCGGTGGAGATGATTTCCATCACTTCACCCTCACCCATCAGGGAGTGAGTCAGGTTGATGCCAGTGAGGTCAGAAAATACTGCTGCCAGTACCTCTGATTCGTAGGCGTGCGTGGGAATGTTTTCAGACAGAACGCTGACGTCCATGCCTGCGTAGGGTTCGGCTGCTTCGACGAACCACATGAGCTCTTCCATCTGCTCTTCTTTGGTCAGCACACTGTCCGCAAAGTACTGGTCAATGTACTGCTCAGCCCTCTCTTCGACGGTCCCTTCAGCGGTTTCGATTCCCGAGTCTGTCGAACCGGTATCTCCACCCCCTCCAGTGGCGCCTGCACATGCCGACAACGCGAGTGTCGTCACGGCGGAGAGAGCCACCACATACTGCGTCCGTTTCCGAACGGTTCTGGTGCTCATAGATTTACCTTTCCTTTGTCGTCAGAGACTTTTGCTAAAGTCCCTAACTGCTGTGACATGAAACTTGAGGTCCTCAAGTTTCGTGTTTTGGGGGAGTACTTGCGGGTGCTCCCCCAAACCTTTGTTAGCCCCATTTGAGGATCACCGCCGAGACACTGGCGGCTACCAGGGCGCTCAGCAGCGCACTGGGAACCTCGAAGGCGAAAGACAACACCATCAGTAGTGCAAAAGTGATGATGGAGATGTAGAGGCGGTCGCCACGGTCGGTGACGATTCCCAAAAACCCTTTGCGCAGGATGGGGGTTCGGTAGTGGCCCCAGATGGTCATGCCGGCAATCATCACAATGATTCCGCTAAACGTGATGGCCACCGGGGTGGTCCAATACATCCAATCAAGCATCGTTACACCCTTCCCAATGCAAAGCCTTTAGCGATGTAATTGCGCACAAACCAAATGACAATCACTCCCGGGATAATCGCGATCACCCCAGCCGCGCTCAGCAGTGCCCAGTCCAAGCCGGCCGCTGTCGATGTCGTTGACATTTGCACTGCGAGGGGCATCGCTTGGGGACCAGTCAGTGTCTTGGCGATCAGGAGCTCAACCCAGCTGAACATGAAGGCGAAGAACGCAGTGACCCCAATTCCGGCACGGATCATGGGCACAAACACGGTGAGGAAGAACCGGGGGAAGGAATAGCCGTCAATTTCGGCCATTTCGTCGAGCTGTCTTGGTACCCCGGACATGAAGCCTTCAAGGATCCACACCGCCAAGGGCACGTTGAAGAGCATGTGGGCGAGGGCGACGGCGTAAGTCGTGTCAAAAAGGCCTAGTGCTTGATACATCTGGAAGAACGGCAACAAGAACACTGCAGCGGGTGCCATCCGGTTGGTGAGCAACCAGAAGAACAGGTGCTTATCTCCCGAGAAAGTGAAGCGACTAAACGCGTAAGCGGCGGGCAGGGCGACGGCGACCGAGAGCACCATGTTCATCGTCGTGTAGGTCAACGAGTTGATCAGTGCGCCGTACCACTGGGGCTCCGAGAAGAATTCAATGTATCCGCGGAAGGAAATCCTGGACGGGATGATTTCAAAGACCGTCAAAATGTCTTCGTTGTAGCGCACCGACATTGACATCAGCCACAACAGCGGAATGGACCAGATGGCCATGATGAGCCAGAACAACCAGCTCTTCCAGTCAAAATAAGTGCCCTTAGCGCCTGCTCGCGCGACGGGCGCGATGGTGTCACTCATTGGTCACTCCTGTCTTCGGGGCGGCGTCGGCTTTGCCCGCCGAGGCTTGTGCCGCTAGCGCTTTCTTTTCGGCCCTCTTCGTCGCTCCCGGGCGCTCGTCGAGCGTCAGGATGGTGAAGAAGATAAACGAGAAGATCTGGATGATGAGGAAGTAGATCAGTGAGAAGGCCGCCGCTTTACCCAAATCGAATTGGATCACCGCAATAACGGCTAGCAAAATACTCATTACTTCGGTCGCCGTACCCGGACCACCTCCGGTGAGGATGTAGGGCTCGGCGTAGATCATGAACGAGTCCATGAAACGCAGCAACAGCGCGATCATGAGCACTCGACGCAGTTTGGGCAGTTCCACAAAACGGAACACCGACACGGCGGAGGCGCCATCAATCGACGCTGCCTGATAGTAGGCATCCGGGATGGCTCGCAAACCGGCGTATACCAGGAGGGCCACCAGCGGAGTCCAGTGCCAGACGTCCATCAAGACCATGGTGAACCAAGCATCTGCCGGGGTGTTGCCGATATCGAATGGGCGGAACTGGTTCATGGTGACACCCAGTAGCCCCACGTCAGGTCGGGCGAAGACCCGCCAGGTGGTTCCCACCACGTTCCACGGGATGATCAGCGGGATGGCCACGATGACAAGCGCGGCGGCTGCTTTCCACCCGCGCCGGGGCATGAGCTTGGCGATCATGATTCCCAGCGGAATTTCGATAGCGAGAATCTGTGTGGAGAACACCAGGTTGCGCTGGAAGGCAGCGACAATGGCCGGGTCTGTGGCAATTTGCCGGAAGAACTCGAGACCAACGAAAATGCGGTTGTCGGGGCTCAGGATGTCCTGGACTGAATAGTTGGCGACCGTCATCAACGGGATGATCGCCGTGAAGGCCACCACCAACACGACAGGTAAGACGAGGAACCACGCCTTGTTGTTCTTCTTTTTGGTGTTCATCGGGCTGCCCCCGCACTCATCGGTTTCATCGTGCTCACCGCTCGTTGGTCGTGGAAGAGGAATGTGCGTTCGGGAACAAACTCAAACGCCCGGTGTTCACCGGAAGCAATCTCAAGGTCGGCATCCAATTTCGCCATAATTTTTTGGTCGGCGAGGAGCAGCTGGGCGAGTTGGAAGCCTCCGCGATTTTCGACCTTCAGGACTTCCACGTCGATGCCGCCGGTGTCGACCGGCCGGACGAATTCCGGTCGCACACCAAGCCGGTGCGGTCCGGAAAGCGAGGTATCCGCAACGGGCCCCAGGTTCACACCGTGGGCAACTACTTGACCACCTGTGACTTCGGCATCGAGGAAGTTCATTCCGGGTGAGCCGATGAAGTAGCCACTGAATTCGTGGCTTGGCTCCAGGAACAGGTCGTCGGCGGAGCCCACCTGAACCACTTCACCGTCTTTCATCAACAACACATCGTCGGCAAAGGTGAGTGCTTCAGTCTGGTCGTGGGTGACGTAGACGAGGGTGACACCGGTCGCGAGGTGGAGGCGCTTCAGGCGGTTACGAAGTGTCCATTTGAAGTTCTGGTCGATGACCGTGAGCGGTTCATCAAAGAGGATGGCGGCGACATCTTCCCGCACGAGGCCTCGACCGAGACTCACAATTTGTTGGAGATCGGAGCGCAGTTTGCCGGGGCGGATATCGAGTTGATCTTCCAAACCGAGTAGTTCGGCGATGTGGGCAACGCGTTCTTTAATTTTCTCGGCTGGAACTTTCCGGTTTTTGAGAGGGAATTCGAGGTTTTTCCGTACGCTCATCGTGTCGTAAAGCACGGGGAACTGGAACACTTGGGCGATGTTTCGCTCTTCGGTGGGTTTATCCGTGATGTCGACACCGTCGATGAGGATGCGGCCCTGGGAGGGCTTGATGATCCCGGACATGATGTTCAACAGCGTGGTCTTCCCGCAGCCGGAGGGTCCCAAAAGCGCATAGGCTTTGCCGTCTTCCCAGGTCATGCTGATTTCTTTGAGGGCAAACGTGGCGCCACCGTCGTAACTGTGGGCAATGTTTTGCAGTTCTATGGTTGCCATTTATGCACTCCCTCTCGTCGGAGCAAACAGGGCCTCACCGCTGTCTGCGTCAAAGCCGTGCAAGTCTTGGGGGTCGAAATACGCGGTGACGGATGTGTCGGGGTCCATCGGGAAGGCCCCATCGAGTTCGATCACGGCGTATTCGCCTGTGGGAAGTTCCAGGTGGAGGAAGGTGATACTCCCGGTCACTTCCGCCAGTTGAACACTGCCGTGGAACTCGACCTCCGTTTCGTGGCTTCGTTCCATTCGAATGCGGTGGGGGTGGATACCGAGTTGGTAGGTCTTTCGATCACCAATTGACGGATGGTCGAACGTGAAGGTGGCGTCACCGAAGGATGCTTGGGCACCCTCATGGGTGGAGGTGACGAGGTTGATGGGCGGATCGCTCAACACTTTGGCCACCTCAACCGTGTCGGGGTGTTGGTAGAGGTCTAGGGCGGGGCCCTCTTGGACGAGTCGACCCTTGGAGAGCACGAAAGTTTTGACCCCAAAGTCGAGGGCTTCTGCGGGTTCAGCGGTCGAGTACATCACAATGTTGTCCGCATCGGCAAAGATTCGCTGGAGTTCGTCGCGCAATTGTTCGCGCAATTTGTAGTCGAGGTTGGCTAGTGGCTCGTCCAATAACAAAATGTCGGCTTTTCTCGACAGTGCGCGTGCGATGGCAACGCGCTGCTGCTGCCCACCGGAAAGCTGCGAGGGTTTCCGCGTCAGCAGGGGGGTGAGTCCCAACAGTTCCGCCAGTTCTTCCACCCGCTCGGCAATGGCCTCTTTGGAGGGTTTGTCTTTGGAGACTTTCAAGGGCGAGGCGATGTTGTCGAAGACGGACATTGCGGGGTAGTTGATGAATTGTTGGTAGACGAAGGACACCGAGCGATCGCGCACCGTCGTTTTCGTGATGTCGGTACCGTTCAGGAGAATCTGGCCTTCGGTGGGGGGAACCAAACCGGCGATGAGGCGCATCAGTGTGGTTTTGCCCGACAGCGTTGGTCCCACCAGGACGTTCATCCCGGTGTGGAACGTTGCCGAGATGTCATAGAGCAGATCGTCCGTGCGATCAGACAGGCTCACGTTTCGCAGTTCAAGCGTCATCAGTCAGTGACCTTTCCAGGGGAATTGAGGACACTTGGCGGTCACGCTCTGTGGCTGACCAACCCCGAACATCCCCAATGATGTGGGCGAGCTCAGCAAGACTACGTGGGGAAATGCGACCCGTAAAACCAAGTGTGGTGCGACGGTAGACGAGATCCGCCAAGGTGTGGACCTGTTCTCTCAGGACCACTGCGCGAACTTCTTCGACGGAGTAGTCCGGCGTGTGCTCCAGGGCGCTATCAACACTGTGGTCCATCAGCTGAAGAAGTTCTGCAGCCACCGTGCCGTAGCGGGTGAGCAGTTGGTCGGCTCGTGTCGCGTCGAAATCGCCGCGGTGGGTGTCAATCCAGGCTTGTCGACCCCTCTCGGTTTCGGGGAAGCCCGTTCCGCCGCCGATGGCCAGGTCATTGGTGCCTGAGGTGCGTGGGCGACCCAGTTCGGCGAGGACGTCGTCGGTGATGTGTTCGCCGATGGCGCGGAAAGTGGTCCACTTTCCACCAACCAGGCTCAACATGGTGGTGTCTTTATCGAGACGGTCGCGCACAATGCGGTAGTCGCGCGAGATGACGCCGGGGTTCACATCACCCGCGGCAGGCAGCGGGCGAACTCCGGAGTAGCGGTAGACAATGTGGGAGCGATCCAGGGCGATGTCGGGAAAGACGTATCCGACGAGGTCGAAAAAGTAGTCCACTTCTTCTTCGGTGCATTCGACGTCGTTGGGGTCATCGACGGGAATGTCCGTCGTGCCGAGCAGGACGCGGTCTAACAGTGGGTACATCAGGACAATCCGGCCGTCTTTATTTTCGAAAAAGATTTCCCGACCGTTACACGCGGCGTGTAGTTCGGGGTTGTCCAGTACGACGTGTGAGCCCTTGGTGCCACCCATGTAGTGCGAGTCGACACCTAGGGCCCGGTTTGTGAGGTCAGTCCAGGGGCCTGAGGTGTTGACCACCACGGTGGCGCTCAGATTTAGGGTGTCACCGCTTAGTTCGTCGGTAAGGGTGGTGTGGCCGTCTTCGTGAGCACTCGCGGTGACGTAGTTCACGGCGCGGGCGTGGGGTCCGGCTGCCAGTGCGTCTTGGAGCAGGTCGATGGCGAGCCGCTCAGGGTTTTCGATGGCGGCGTCGTAGTAATGCGCGGAATATTTGACCCGCTTGTTGATGCCGGGGATGGTGGCGAGTGTTTTTTCCCGCCCGAAGAACTGGTGGCGGGGCATCCGGCCCTGGTTGCGCCCAAACGTGTCATACAAGATGAGGCCGATTTTGATCAGTGCGGCGCCGCGTTCTTTGGGTTTGCCGGGGCGGTGGGTGAGGATTTTGAAGGGGGCGGAGAGAATTCCGGAAAACAGCGAAAAAATCGGAATCGTTGTTTTGAGGGGTTTGACGAAGTGTGGGGCATTTGCCAGCAGGCGGTTTCGCTCCAGTAGTGATTCACGCACGAGACGGATTTCGCCGTTTTCGAGGTAGCGAATACCTCCGTGGATCATGTGTGAGGAGGCGGCTGATGCTCCCGAGCAGTAGTCGGCTTTGTCGACGAGGACGACTTTGACGCCTTGGAGGGCAAGCTCCCGAAACACGGCGAGACCGTTGATCCCGCCGCCGATGACGAGGACATCGGTGCTGGGGTCATCTGACCAGTCAGCCAGTCTGCTGTGTGCCGTTTCCGGCAGTGAACGAATAGCCACGAACACCCTTCCCGCACCATTGCGCGATGTCTTTGTATTCGCAGAAGCATGTAGCAAGAATGAACTTCCTCTCAATCCATTTGCACGAACGTGCAAGAATGTCGGCTATGGCACCCCGAGCTCAAGACACCCTGCGAACCAGAGACGCACTCAAAGCTGCCCAGCTTTACTACCTCCAAGACCTCACAATGGAAGCCATCGGCAGTGAGTTGCGGGTGAGCCGCTCGACCGTTTCCCGCCTACTTGCAATGGCCAGATCCCAGGGAATTGTTGACATCCGGGTGCACTCACCCGAAGACGCCCCACGGCGGATCGAAGGTCTGATTAAGGAGTTGTACGGCGTCAACGCCTACCTCGTGCCGGTGCCTGACCGAACCTCGCATGTTGACCGGCTCGAGCGCGTTGCCCTCAGCGCCGCACGAATGCTCGGACAATTTTTCTCCCCCAATATGACCCTCGGGATCGCCTGGGGGTCCACCCTGAGTGCGATTAGTCGACACCTCATCAAGAAAACCGTTAACAATGCTGAAGTCGTTCAGCTGAACGGTGCCGGCAACGACCACACCACCGGAGTCACCTACGCCAGCGAAATCCTGCAGCGCTTTGGTGAGGCCTACCAAGCCCGGGTGCAGCACTTCCCGGTACCCACCTTTTTTGATAACGCCAAAACCAAAGAACTGATGTGGCAAGAGCGCAGCACCGAAAGAGTGCTAGCGCTCCAACGTCGGATGGACCTCGCACTATTTGGCCTCGGATCGATGACCGCCGATGTGCCCAGCCAGGTCTACACCGGTGGCTACCTGAACGGTCGAGAAATCCAACAGTTGCGGGATGAAGGAATCGTCGGCGACGTCGCCACCGTGTTTTACCGCGCAGATGGGACCTGGACAGACATTGAAGTAAACGCTCGCTCCAGCGGGCCAGGTTTACACGTCATCTCCCAGGCGCCCCGACGACTCTGCGTGGTCAGTGGTCAACGCAAACTAGAAGCCCTCCGCGGAGCGCTCGCGGCGGGGGTCATGACCGACCTGATTATTGATGACGGCACCGCACGCGAATTAGTCGGCTTCGCCGGTTAATAGGCACCTCGGGCTTCACGGACCGTAGCTCCCACCAGTGAGCACCGCACCACACACCCGCACTGGGGTGGGGATAACTTGCCCCCGCCATCGGACTCGGGCCCTACTCTGCCCGACATGTCAGTGCGAGAACGAAAACGCCACCGCCACCACGGCTATCACCACCCGCGTGCGACGTGGTTCAGCACCCTCTGGGTAGGGTTGTGTGCCCTCAGCCTGGTCTCCTGTGTGGGCGCTCAAGGGCAGATTGCTGACGCGGGAGACACCACAGAGTTATTCGATCCAATCCCTGCCGGTGTTGAGAGCCTTGAGGGGGGCAACTCCGACGGCCCTGACGGGGGCCTCAGCGGCGATGAACAGCCCACTGCCCGAGAGGAAACCACCACTCGGCAAGGTGCGACACCAGCGATCGAGACACCGTCTCGGTCTGAGGCCACACCCCAGGCAGCCGCGGCAGTCAGTCAGTATCTGGCACTCACCGATGAGGTGGGTGCGACAGGTGGCGTCGCCGTCGATGCTATGGCCGACGGTGTCACCCCCGAATGGTTAGCAGTGGAGGAGCGCGGTTTTGCCGACTACCGGGAACGTCGCATCAAAACCCTGGGACACACGGAGTTCTTTGCCCTCAGTGTCCAGTCAGTCCGCTGGAGCCCCCACAACATGTGGGAAGTGGCGGCCTTCGCCTGCATTGACTCGCGCAGAGTGTGGGTAGTGCCCGCAGATTCCCCTGACACCCCGGAAGGACTCGTTGAATGGTTGGCCTCCACCTCCACAGGTGGCGACGGGAAGACCACACTCTCGGAATCCGGTGGTGTCGGCGAGGCCGTTGATCCCGTCGCCGATTCGCCAACAGAGGCAGACCTTGCCCTGTGGCAAGAATTTATCGACGAAGCCAACCCCGATGCGGGACCCCTCGAGCCGGTGTTGTTGTGGTTAGTCGGGTCAGAGCTTGACCAGTTGAAAGTCGATGCAACGCAAACCTGGAGGGGGTACCACCCGTGTGGCACAGACAATCCGGTGGGGTAGGCCCGGTGTTTCATCTGATGATGTTTCGCCCCATAGTGTTTCACCTCGTGGTGTTAACCGCACTGATGGTGAGCGCTGTGGTGGTCACAGGGTCTGTGGCCTATGCGCAGTGTTCCCAAGCGGAGCGCACTGCCGGTTCCTGCACTGACACCACCACGCAGTGGACTACTGACAATGATGGCGACCAGGTCACCATCATCCGGGAGGAGAGCAACGCCGGATCTGAAGGCGACCAGAGCGGAAGTGGAACTCCCGGCACCAGTGCTGGTTCCAGTGGCCAGTCGGGACCCACCAGCCCGCCGCCCATCCGGCAAGAGGCGGAACTCGGTTCCACAGAGTGTGAAATCAAAGTGCAGGGACTCTGCCGCGGTGCTGCCCCCAGCAAAAACCCTCCGGTCGAACAGGTCACCAACACCCCACCAACCCCTCCGCGGTATGCCTCAGAGTTGGAAAGCTTTCGACCCGATCGGCCCTCGATTGTGTTTGAGCCCAACGGTTGGAGTGTGCCCACCTTGCCCACCAACATGATTGCGGGTGCCTCCCGCCACACGGTGCGCGGCGAGCTACTGGGTTGGCCGGTGGAGGTTCGCTTCCAACCGGTGACCTACCACTGGAGCTTTGGTGATGGTGCGTCTCGAACGGTGAGTGTTCGAGGAGACTCGTGGTCCAGCCGGAATGTGCCGCAGTTCGCTGCGACTCCCACCTCGCATCGTTATCTGCGACCCGGGAACTACCGGGTGGACCTTGTGGTGGACTACCGGGTCGAATTCCGTTTCGAAGGTGACGAATTTGACGACATTGACGGTTATGTGAGCGCCACAGCGTTGTCTCGAAATATGGAGGTGTTGAGCGTCTCACCCCTGCTGGTCAAATGAGATCACTAGACTTTTCGGATAACCTCCCCAGCGATTACCCGCGTGACACCAACGCTTTACTAAGGCTTTGCCAAGCTTTGGCCCGCACACTGTGGGGAGCCGAAGGGATGGTTGTTGATGTCAGAGCGCAATGGGGATATCGAAAACCCCAATAAACCGGAATCGTCCGGATCCGACCAACCCACGCCAGGTGTGCCAACAGATCGGTCCGATAGCTCCGGGTCGCCGGAGGTGCAACCACTGAGCGCTGGCACTCCCGACAAGGCTCCCACCGAGGCGAGCCGATCTGATGCGGCCGGCACTCCGCCAGAAGCCGAGGCTGTTGCATCAACAGAATCGGAGCACTCCGTCGCCGCCCCCGCTTCGGAAAACGCGGAGAGTGGCGCGGAGACTGGCGCGGAGAGTGGAAGCGAGCAGTTGGGCCGGTCCGGCTACACCGGGTCACCCTTCCACCAGAGCAGGTATCAGGGTATTCGCGATGCGGTGCTCGCCAGTGAGCGGCAACAAAAGCGTCAACGCCAGGGCGCTCGCCTTCGTCGATTGGGCGCAGTGATGACCCTGGTGGTCGGTTCTGTATTAGGTGGTGTCGCCGGGGCTTCTTTTGCCGTGTGGCAGTTGACCTCTGAAGGCCTTGTCACAGCGGGAGTAACCAGCCCACAAACGGTAACGGTCAATCAAGTTGATGACGCGACCCTCATCTCAGCGGTCGCCGCCCAAGCGATGCCGTCTGTGGTGACCCTTGAAGTGGCAGGAATGGGCACCGCCGGGAGTGGATCCGGTGTGATTATCAGCTCAGAGGGCCACATCATCACCAACGCTCACGTCGTCAGCGTGGGTGGTGCCGAAAGCAACCCCCGGATTCGGGTCTCCACCACTGATGGTCGACTGTGGTCGGGCGAAGTGGTGGGAAGTGACCCACTGTCGGATATCGCTGTCATCAAAATTGACACCGGAGCGGGCCTCACTCCTATCCCCCTCGGGGATTCTGACCAACTAAACGTCGGCGACGAAACGGTCGCGATCGGCGCACCGTTGGGGCTTTCGAACACGGTGACCAACGGAATCGTGTCCGCCCTGAACCGGTCGATTACGGTCGGCTCTTCAGAAACACCCGAAGATGGGCCTAACCTTTTCGACTTCGATTTGCCCTTCGGACAGTCGGGCAATGTGGGCACCGTGTCACTGCCGGTCATCCAAACCGACGCATCAATCAACCCCGGCAACTCCGGGGGCGCACTTCTCAACACGAAGGGTGAACTAATCGGCATCAATGTGGCGATTGCCTCCAACCAAGTCGGTTCCCAGGGTGCGGGAAGTATCGGCCTCGGTTTTTCCATTCCCTCCAACTACGCGATGCGTGTGGCGAACGAGCTGATTGCGACCGGTGACGCCAGCCACGGTCTTCTCGGCGCAACAGTGACCGATGCGGCGTTCGATGAGAACGCTTCCGTCTCCGGTGCCGCGATCGACAGTGTGAGTCCTGGCGGAGCCGCCGACAAGGCGGGACTTCGAGCGGGGGACATTGTGACGCGGTTTAATGGCCTACCCATTACCAACCGAATCGACTTGACCGCACAAGTGCGCACTGTGCCGGGCGGAACAGAGACCACTCTCACCTACGTGCGCGGCAGTCAGTCTTACACCGTGCGGGTCACCCTCGACGAACTGCCGTAATCCCAGTCGACACCGGATCTGGCAGAGGAATCTGCTGAGATTTTTCGATCGAGAAAAATGACCCCTGGGTGAAAATGGCCCCTAGATGAAGAAACGGGAGAGGACTCTTTACTTCTTCATGCTTTCGTAGATTTTTTTACACTCAGGGCATACCGGAAATTTTTCTGGATCTCGCCCTGGGGTCCACACTTTTCCACACAGTGCCCGAACGGGCGACCCGCTAAGAGCCGAGTCCATAATCCGGTTCTTCTTGACGTAGTGCGAAAAGCGTTCGTGATCGCCGTCTTCTAGCTGCTCCTCGTTGAGGAGTTTTTCCAACTCGCGATCGAGCACATCAACGCCACCAGCGGTGGTTTCTTCGGGATCAGCCATACGGTCAGTCTAAAACGGGTTGCTACAAAACTCATCCCAGTGCGTGGACATTGCCGCGGGTTCGTGACCGTTTGTTGACCACCGTCAATTGATGACGGTCTCGATGGCAGGCTCACCGTCTGCCAACCGAAAGGCATGTGGTGGAAGCTCTGCGATGGCGTGCAGATGGTGCTCGCGTGCTGCGCTCAGTGAGGTGTCGTGCTCGAGCCTCTCACCGTTACTCATGTAGTCGACAAGTAACTCTCGTGATTCGGTGATGTCCGGGTGCAATGTCTCGCCGGTCATCACCTGTTCGTACTGGGCGATACCGTCTTTGATCACACGAACAGCCTTTTTTTGGCCGCCGGGGTTAGCTTTGCCGACACTGGTTTTACTGACTGAGACCTGTTGCCCTGAATCGTCTTGTCGGGATACCAGTTTGTAGACAAGCCCGGCAGCAGGATGACCCGAGCCGGTCACGACGGAAGTGCCCACCCCGTAAGCATCTACCGGGGAGGCTTGGAGAGCCGCAATCGTGTATTCGTCCAAATCGTTGGTCACCACAATTCGTGTGGAGGTGGCTCCTAACCGATCCAGTTGTTCACGGACCTGGCGCACCACCACCGGTAAATCACCCGAATCGATGCGGACAGCACCCAGGTTGGGCCCAGCGACGCTAATTGCTCGCTCCACCGCCCGCTCCACATCGAAGGTGTCGACCAGCAAGGTGGTGTCACTCCCCAGCGTGGCAATTTGCGCCCGAAATGCTTCTTCTTCTGAATCGTGAAGCAAAGTAAAAGCGTGTGCGGCGGTGCCGAGGGTGGGAATACCAAAGCGTCGGCCTGCTTCTAAGTTGCTGGTGTGTGAAAAACCCACCAGATAGGCCGCCCGTGCGGCTGCCCAGGCGGCGTGTTCACTGGTGCGCCTCGAGCCCATTTCGATCAGTGGGCGGCCTCCTGCCGACTGCACCATGCGACTCGCGGCACTGGCAATCGCGGTGTCGTGGTTCAACACACTCAGTACGAGGGTTTCCACCAAGCAGGCTTCTTCGAATGTCCCTTCCACCTGCAGGATGGGGGAGTGGGGGAAGTAGATTTCGCCCTCACGGTAACCGCGGATGGTGCCCGAGAATCGGTAGTCAGCGAGCCAGTTGAGGGTGTCTTCTCCGACCACAGAGTTGTCGGAGAGGAAAGCGAGTTCTTCATCACCGAAGTGAAATTTCTCAATTTCGTCAATGAGCCGTTGGGTGCCGGCAACAACGCCGTAGCGGCGGCCGGAGGGTAGTCGGCGGGCGAACACTTCGAATACGGAGCGCCTCGAGGCGCGCCCGCTGTGGCGGGCGGCGTCGACCATTGTTAATTCGTAGTGGTCGGTCAGTAGCGCGCTGGACATGTGCTCAGCTTACAAACCACAGCGTGTGCCCGGCGGGTCACCATTTTTGCTCCCTACACTGCCGCTATGTCCGCCACCCCACGTTTTCTCACCTCCGACCAGCTGGGTCCACATTTTGACGATGGCGGGCCGATTATCGTCGTGGACAACCGCGGGGTGTTTGCCAGGCGCACCATGCATCGGCAGAAAGCCCATCTGATTCTCTCTGCGCTGTATCACCGGATTGCCCAGTGGGGTGATCGGGTGGAGGTCCACCAAGCCAGCTACTACCGTGAGGTGCTGCGCGGCAGAGATATCGAAGTGATTAACCCCACCTCCCACGGTTTGCGCCACATGGTGACAGAACTCTCTCGGGATGCGGCGATTACCGTGTTGCCTTCCAGAGGTTTTGTGACCAGTGAAGAAGATTTTTCCACCTGGGTGTCGGGGAAGAAACCTAGCCAGTTGTTGATGGAAACGTTTTATCGCGATGTGCGACACCGTGAGGGCTACCTGATGGTGCCAGATGCGAGTACTGGCGGGTATCTTCCCGAAGGGGGCGCATACAACTTTGATGCCGACAATCGCCAATCACCCCCCAAAGGTCAGACAACGCTCGGGTTACCCGAGCCGAAGTGGCCCGTAGAAGACGAGATTGATGCGTGGGTGCGCGCTGAGCTGGACCAGATGGAAGCCTCCGGCCAGGCCAGTTTCCTCGGCCACGATGGCCCGCGAGTATTCGCCGCCACCCGCGAAGAAGCCCTTGAGGCTCTGGACGATTTTCTGGACCACCGACTGGAACTTTTTGGCCCCTTCGAAGACGCTGCGATGCCCGACGACTGGTCGATGGCGCACTCTTTGCTCAGTGTCCCCATGAATGTGGGTCTACTCGATCCCCGCGAAGTGATCGATCGGGCGCTTGAGCGCTATCGCGAGGGTGGTGTGCCGTTGAACAGCGTGGAGGGCTTTATCCGTCAGATTGCTGGCTGGCGCGACTGGGTGTGGCACTTGTACTGGCATTTAGGGCCCGACTACGTCGAGACCTCAAATTACCTTTCTCACCACACGCCCCTGCCCGAAGAGTTCGCCCAGTTGAAGCCGGAGTTGGTTCGCTCCCACTGCATCAAAACGGTGTTGCAAGAAGTGCAGCAGCGTGGCTGGAGCCATCACATCAACCGATTAATGGTGTTGGGTAATCACGCCCTCCAACGCGGTATCGATCCGGCTGCGCTGAATCAGTGGTTCGTGGATGCTTTTGTGGACGGGACGCCCTGGGTAATGCCCGCCAACGTGGTCGGTATGAGCCAGCACGCCGATGGGGGTGTGGTAGCCACCAAGCCATACACCTCCGGTGGTGCCTACATCAAAAAAATGACCCAATACTGCCAGGGGTGCCCATTCCGTCCAGATGTTCGAGTCGGTGAGAACGCGTGTCCTTTTACAGCGGGATATTGGGCGTTTCTCAACCGACACCGTGAGGTTCTTCGACGAAACCATCGAATGTCGAAACCCTTGGCGGGCCTCGGCCGACTGTCTGACCTGGAGCCTTTACTGGAGCAGGAGGCTACGCGGCAGGCGTGGTAGCGCTCTCACCCGAGCGGCTCTGGCCTAAGATTGGCACTGCTCCGAGCGTGAGGTCGGGGAGTCAATCAGGGGAGGGTGAGCTGGTCTATGGCGTTTGACCCCACCGCCTACACCACCTTTTCCTACCGGGAATACCGTTTTTCTGATTCCCGCTTTGAGGCCACTTTTCACTACCAGCTCGCGGGTGGGTCGGTCACACCCCTTGACTTCACCGAAACAGTCCAATTCACTCCAGGCATCGCTGATCGTGTCGACACTCCTCGGTTGGAATCACTGTTGGCACTCCTCGGTGCCGTGTTGGGTCTCAGCTACTACAAACTGGCCGCACCCGATGAGTACGTCATTGAACAGCCGGGGCTTACCCGGGAAGCCGAAGAGTATCTGGCGCTGCTGATCTCGGAGGGGATGGCCGAGTTTGCCTACCGAAACGGTTTTTCTGTCCCCCTCCAACCGGCCATCATCAACAAAGCCGCTGGTGTGGCATCGGCGTGGCCCGAGGCGAGTTGGCGGGAACACACCGGTGACCCCATTGTCCCCATCGGTGGGGGTAAAGATTCGGTGGTCAGTGTGGAGCTGTTGCACCATCACCGCCTGCACCCCATCCAATTTGCGGTAAACGCTAACCCCACGATTCACCGTGTCGCACGAGCAAGCGGTCACCCACTGGTGACCGCGAAGCGCACGATCGATCCGCGTCTACTCGAGCTCAACACCGAAGGTGGCCTGAATGGGCATGTCCCTGTCACCGCGATGAATTCGCTGATTGCGCTGTGTCAGTCGCGCATTCTCGATGGGGGACCCGTGGTGATGTCTAACGAATCCTCGGCGTCTGATTCGACTCTCGAAGTGGATGGTTGGTCGATTAACCACCAGTGGTCAAAGTCGTGGGAGGCCGAAAAAGCCCTCCACGACGTGTTGGGGCCCCAAGCCGGGTTAAGACCGGAGCACTACTTTTCTCTCCTTCGACCCTTTAGTGAATTGCGTATCGCCGGAGCGTATGCGAACTATTCGCAGTACCACCGGGTGGCAACCAGCTGTAATCGTGCGTATCGACTGGATGCCGGCGATGTCAGCTGGTGCGGTGAATGCGATAAGTGCCGGTTTGTCTACCTCGTGCTCTCGGCATATCTCTCCCCGCAAGCACTCCGGGGAATCTTTGGTCGAGACCTGTTGGATGAGCCCGAACAAATCCCCGGCTACGAAGAACTGTTGGGCCTTGCCCGACACAAACCCTTCGAATGCGTGGGAACCGAAGCCGAGTCTCTGGTGGCACTGAGCGTGGCCGCCAGGCGACAAGACTGGTCCCAACACCGCGTGGTCGCCCACTTCGACCAAGTAATTCCGGGACTTTCCGACGTGCACGATGACCTTGAACACCAGGTCTGGGCTGCCTCAGAAAACAGCGCGACATTACCCGCCGGCTACCGTGAGGCTCAGGGTGCGCTTCGCTGAGCGTGGACTGACACCGTCAGATCTTGCTGGAGCCACGGTCGCCATTGTGGGGATTGGCCGAGAGGGCCAGGCCGTCGCTCGAATGCTGGAGCGGGATGTTCCCACTGCGACACTGCTCGCACTCGACCAGGCCGATGGGGAACACGCCAGTGTATGGCGAGCGTCTTTTGACATTCCCCTCCACATAGCAACCGGTGAGCAGGACGCCGCGTCGGGCGTTTTGTCCAGTGGGATCGACATCGCCGTAGTCTCCCCCGGAATTCCTCCCCGTAACCCGCTGCTTCGTGCACTCCAGGCAGCCGATGTCACGATCACTTCTGGAACCGACCTGTTTTTTTCGCTGAACCATGAGCGAATCATTGGTGTGACCGGCAGTAAAGGAAAATCGACCACGAGCGCGGTTGTTCACCACCTGTTGCGTGCCCACGGCGTGGATGCGGTCTTGGGAGGAAATGTCGGTGTGCCGCTGTGGGACCTGCCGGAGGCGACGTGGGTTGTCGCCGAAGTATCCAGCTATCAGGCAACCGGCTTGCACTTTTCACCCCACACAGCAGTACTGACCGCACTGTTTGAAGAACATATTGACTGGCACGGCAGCTTTGAGGCCTACGCCACCGACAAATTAAACCTGGTCGGGCACGGCCCCACCCACGTGGTGGTCAACACCACACAACAGACTCTGATGACCGAGTTAACGGCGCGGTACTCGAATCTGCCTCTCATCACGGTGGGGGAGGGTTCAGCCTGGCACATCGAACGAGTAGACGACCGGGCCTTTATCGCCCACCATGACCAGCAGTTGATCGCCCTCGATGCACTTCCCGTTGTGGGAGAACATAACGCCTGGAATGTGTTGTTGGCGCTCGCTGCGGTGGAGACGGTGATCACTCTGGATCCCAGTGTCATTGCGGACGCACTGGCGTCCTTTCATCCCCTACCCCACCGCATGCAACCCGTCTCGGACCCGTCTGGCGTGCGGTTTATCAACGATTCGTTGGCGACCAACCCGCCAGCGCTCGCTGCCGCGCTGCGCTCGCTTCGCAGCGAACGAGTAATCGCGTTGGTGGGTGGCCGCGACCGGGGTGTCGATGATGAGTCGTTGCGACAAGAACTCGTCGAGCACCCCCCTGCGGCGCTGATCGGGCTACCAGACTCTGGTCCCGACCTGTTACGGAAGGTTCGGGGTTGGCTCACCGACGCCGGAGTTGACCAGGGTCGCTGGCCGCGGTTAGAAGTTGCCGCGGACATGGATGATGCGGTGGCCGCAGCACGCACCATCGCCGGGCCCGGAG
This sequence comes from Pontimonas salivibrio, assembly GCF_002950575.1. Classification (NCBI taxonomy): domain Bacteria; kingdom Bacillati; phylum Actinomycetota; class Actinomycetes; order Micrococcales; family Microbacteriaceae; genus Pontimonas; species Pontimonas salivibrio. The sequence goes on along the minus strand of NZ_CP026923.1, from coordinate 1,480,401 downwards.
ACGTAGTAACGCTGTCGCCCGGTGCTCCAAGTTTTGGCCGATACCGTGACTACCAAGAGCGAGCAGAAGATTTCATCCGTGCAGTGGAACACACTGCACCACACGGCACCCACGAGAGGACACCACCCCATGGCGCTTAAACGGTCCAACGGACGAGATAACCGCACCCTGCGCGAGGTCACCATTGAACGCGGTTGGTCAGAAAACGCCGAAGGAAGCGCGTTGGTGAGCTTTGGCAACACCCGGGTGTTGTGTACTGCATCATTTCAACCGGGCGTTCCGCGCTGGTTGAAGGGCCAAGGCACGGGCTGGGTCACCGCCGAATACGGGATGCTGCCTCGCTCCACCAATTCGCGGATGGACCGTGAGGCGGTGAAAGGCAAAGTGGGTGGGCGCACACACGAAATTTCTCGGCTTATCGGCCGCTCCCTCAGGGCCGTCGTGTCCTACCCGGAACTGGGCGAAAACACCATCGTGATCGACACCGACGTCTTGCAGGCCGATGGGGGAACAAGAACCGCGGCAATCACCGGAGCTTATGTTGCGCTCGCCGACGCGATTGCGTGGGCGAAAAAGCAGGGACACGTCCCCGAGGGCGCGAAAGTACTGATCGACGAGGTCGCGGCAATCAGTGTGGGCATTGTTGCGGGTGAACCAGCGCTCGATTTGGACTACAACGAAGACTCCACCGCCGAGACCGACATGAATGTGGTGGCGACAGGCCGAGGACTCCTGGTCGAAGTACAGGGCACCGCTGAGGGGCAACCCTTTTCGAAAGACGAATTGGGCGACCTTGTCGACCTTGCGCTGGAGGGTATCTCGACCCTGGTCGACATTCAACGAACAACATTGGCGTCGTAATGCAGCTGGTTTTCGCCAGTCACAACGCCCACAAGCGCGGTGAAGTCCAGGCCATCATGGCCGACGTGTGGCCGTCGGTAGACATTGTGGGGCCCAAGGGTGACCCCCCAGAGGAGGACGGCGATACTTTTACCGAAAACGCGTTGATTAAAGCCCGTGCGGGTTTTATTGACAGCGGGCAACCCACGATTGCCGATGACTCCGGGATTTGTGTTGACGCTCTTGGCGGTGCTCCCGGTATCCATTCCGCTCGGTACAGCCCCAGTGGTGAGGACACCGACAACGTGTCGCTCTTATTAGAAAACCTCAATGGCGTGACTGACCGCCGGGCATATTTTGTCTGTGTGGCCGCACTGGTTGATGGCGACGGAGAAGTGACTATCGAACGTCGCTGGTACGGGACCATCGCGGATGCCCCCCACGGCGGGGGTGGTTTTGGCTACGACCCGGTCTTTATCCCCGATGGCCAAGAACACACCGCAGCCGAGATGACCGCAGAGGATAAAAACCGTGTCAGCCACCGAGGTCAAGCCTTTCAAGCCTTAGCCGGGGCCCTTGTTGAGCGCTATCAGGGCGTGTAAGCAACCTCTATGGGGTCTCGGTAGCAGCTGTCCCCAGGGCAGCGATACCGGCCTTATGTCTCTTCTTTGCCAGGTTCTTCCCGGCCCGCCTGAATCACCGCGTTGCTAAGCTCGGGCGTGATGGACAGCCCCGTACTTCTCGCCTTCCTGGTGACCCTCGGTGCAGGGTTATCCACCGGAATTGGTGCCGCGTTGGGGCTTTTTGCGAAGACCACCAACGATCGGTTTCTCGCGCTCGCGTTGGGGTTTTCTGCCGGTGTGATGCTCTATGTGTCGTTTGTCGAAATCATCCCCAAAGCCATGGATTTTCTCGCCACCGACGACGGTGGTAGTGGGCTGGCCCAAGCCTCGGTTGCGTTTCTTACCGGAACGCTATTGATGGCAGTGCTTTACCGATTCTTACCCGATCTGCCCCTGCCCAACGATGAAAAGCGCCGTTTGGCAAAAGCCGACGTGGAAAGCCAATTTCCGGTCGAACCAGCCCGGCGGCTCTTTCGCGCCGGCCTCTTGGTCGCCCTCGCGGTCACCATTCACAATTTCCCGGAAGGAATCGCCACCTTCTTCCTCACGTTGGAAGACCCCGCCGTGGGGCTTTCCGTGGGTGTGGCCATCGCCATTCACAACATTCCAGAAGGAATCGCGGTCGCGATTCCCATGTATTTTGCGTTGCGCAACAGGTTGTGGGCGTTTGGGCTGGGTGTGCTCAGTGGTCTCGCGGAGCCTCTGGGTGCGGTGTTGGGTTACCTGGTCCTTCAACCCTTCATTTCCGATGCACTGCTCGGCACATTGTTTGCCGCAGTCGCAGGCATCATGGTCTACATCGCCCTGGATAGTTTGCTTCCGGCGGCCAGGGAGTTTGGCCGCGGACAGCTTGCCATTTATGGCGTGATTGCGGGTATGGCCGTGATGGCCCTCTCATTGGTGCTCTTCGAGGTGTAGACGACTGGTCACCCCGTAGTAGCTACCCACTACACCTCACTTTGTGCGGAAGGGGGGACTTGAACCCCCACGCCCGAAGGCACAGGAACCTAAATCCTGCGTGTCTGCCAATTTCACCACTCCCGCAGCTTCCACAGTCTATCCCGCCTGAACACTCGCCCGGCGGTAGTGCTGCTCCAACCGTGGGAGTGACACGCCCCTAAGTCAGGTCGCACCAGGTAGCTGTCACGCCTACTGGGGACAACTTCTGCGCAGGGTATTCGACGTTGGCACGGTGGTGGACATGACTTCCTCCGATTCCCTCACCGGTGCGCCCGTTGCAACTCCCAGCGTGCACTCCCACCTCACAGAACACATTAGGCGCCGAGCAGTGCACGCCGTTGATACCCCCTTGGCGAGCATTGTTGACGAGGAAGTTGCCCGGCACGCTGAAGCCAGCCTCGGGGGTGATGTGTGGGGTGCCGCCACAGAGAGCGAGCTTCGCACCCACCTGCACGCACACCTCGAAGGGTTTGGCCCCCTCCAGGAAGCCCTTGACGACCCGGCGGTCGAGGAAATATGGATTAACGCTCCCGATCGGGTCTTCATCGCCCGATCGGGAGTCAGCGAAGCCCTACCGCTGGTCTTAAGTGACGAAGAGGTGCGGGGACTAGTCGAGAGGATGCTTCGACCCACTGGGCGACGAGTCGATATTTCACAACCTTTTGTGGACGCATCCCTACCCGACGGATCACGCGTGCACGTGGTGATACCGGATATCACCCGACAACATTGGTCGGTCAACATCAGGAAATTTAGTAAGAGCATTCGAGACCTGGCCGACTTGGTGGAGCGGGGGGTCCTCTCGCTCCCCGCAGCTCACTACCTGAGGGCTGCCATTCGTGGAGGGAAAACCGTGTTGGTCTCCGGAGCAACTCAAGCCGGCAAAACCACCCTGTTACACACCCTGTTGCGGGCCGCACCACCTAGTGACCGGGTGGTCAGTGTCGAAGAAACCTTTGAACTGGATTTGGGCATTCCCGACCACGTCGCGTTGCAGTGTCGGGGGCCCAGTCTCGAGGGCACCGGTGAGGTCACTCTGCGTCGTTTAGTGAAAGAAGCGCTTCGGATGCGACCGGATCGCATCGTGGTGGGTGAAGTCCGCCAAGCTGAAGCACTGGATTTGTTGATTGCACTCAATTCGGGTCTGCCCGGTGCGTGCACTATCCACGCCAAAAGCGCTCGCCACGCATTAGAAAAACTTTGCACTCTGCCACTGCTTGCCGGTGGGAATATTGACCGCGGTTTTGTCCTGCCCACCGTGGCAGGCGTCATTGACGTGGTGGTTCACGCCGAACTGCGCTCGGATGGCACCCGTCGGGTGCGAGAAATCATTGAACCGCGCGGTGTCACTGATGGCGGTATCCACGCTGAGACTGTGTTTGATTGGCGAAGCGGTGAGCTTGCACGAGTGCCCCCTGGCGCCCACACACCATCTGCGGGCGGATTGATTCTCTCACCGAGTGTCGAAGGGGACCCGCTCCAATGACGTGGTGGGAAGCATTGGCTGTGGTCTCGGGGCTGGGCCTCGCTGCCGGAATACTGGTGTTGTTTTCCGTGTTTGTGACCTCTGCTGACCCTTGGCTGGATTCTTCACAGGCGGCCCATGTGAAGGCTGAGCCCGGGCCTGGAAAAGCAATCGGCATGGGAGGAGTAAGGGCAGGCGTGATGACCCGGGGTGTGGGTCAGGTTCAGCAACTACTGGATCAAGCGGGCTGGGGTTCTCTTCGTGCCCCGGTGGTGATGGCCCTGTGGGTGCTGGTCGCGGTGCTTCTCGCGGCACTGGTCGGGGTGTTCATTCCGATTCCCGTCCTGATGCCCCTCGCGATGGTGGGCTTTGGTCTTGCAGGCCGGGCACTACTGCAGGGCCGCATTGAGGCTCGCCAGCGACGTTTGAGGGCAGCATGGCCGGGCCTGGTGGACCATATTCGACAGGTCATTCGCTCGGGCGGTGGTGTCGCTGAAGCGGTGGCGGGTTTAGAACACCACTCTCCGGGTGAGCTGCGTGGTTTTTTTGCCGCTTTTGGCCGCGAAGTGGAGGCAGGTACCCGGGTGGATAGCGCCCTGGCGCAACTAAAGGACGAAGTTGCTGATCCTGTGGCGGATCGGATTATTGAAGCGCTTCGCATGGCTCACGAAGTGGGTGGCCGGGAACTGCCCAGTGTGCTCCACTCATTACAAGCCAGTGTGCGTGCTGACATCGCTGTTCGAGAGGATGCCCTCGCCAAGCAGTCCTGGATTCGTGCGGCATCACGCCTCGGCGTTGCAGCCCCGTGGTTGGTGTTGGTGGTCCTCTCCGGTCGGACAGAGACCGTACAGGCCTACGATTCCCCTGCGGGGGTTGCGGTCATCGTGGGAGGTGCACTGCTCAGTGCCCTGGCCTTTCGGATGATGAGCCGCTTGGGTCGACTCCCGGTGGACCAGCGCTGGTTCGCCAGCCCCGTTCTGGGTGTGGGGTAAACATGCTGTCTACCCCTGACGCCCTACACGCCGTTGCCGTGGTGTGTGGTCTTGCGCTGGGTGTCGGCTTGTGGGCGGTTGTCGCCAGCTGGTGGGCGCTGCCGGAATCCGGTGTGGAGAGTCGGGTCAGTAATTCCACCCTCAGGATTGCGCACGCGCTACGGGACATTTCCGCCCCGGCCAGAGCCGAGCTTGCCCCTCAGCTCATCGACCCCGTGAGCGTGGGTGGGGTGGTGGTGTCACCCGCATTCACAAGGCTTACCGATTGGCTCCACACTCTCCTTGGTGGTGATGCCGCGGCAACACGTGTGGTGGAACAGGCTGGTGTCGGCTACGGGCCATCGGAGTATCGGCTTCGCCGAGTCCTCTGGGCATTGGGGGGCGCGGCCTTGGGATTACTGGCTACCGTCCTCGCCACGCTCGGCCAAGGAGCTATTGGGTCTGTCGAGCAAGGAATGTCTGGTGGGGTACAGGGGGGAACCAGTGCTCTGGGTGGCACAGTCATGGCGTTGATGGCTTTGGTAATCGGCGCAGTGGTGGGAGCAGGCGCCTACGACCGTCTGCTTAGACGCCTCGTGGCAAAACGCAGCGAGCGTTTGGCCGAAGAATTCCCCAGCATTTTGGAGCTGCTGTCACTGGCGCTCGCCGCGGGGGAGTCGCTACCGGCTGCACTGTCACGCATCGCCCAGCGTGGGCACGGTGAATTGGCGGGGGAGTGGGCGCGGGTGATGCGCTTGGTTGAATTGGGTGAACCGTTGGGGCCCACACTCCGAGATTCTGCAGGGCGCTTGGCGGTTCCCGAGATCGAGGCGTTGGTGGAGCATCTGGCGGCCGCGCTGGAGCGCGGTGCGCCGTTAGCCGAAGTGGTTCGCTCTCACAGCGCTGATTCTCGCCACCAACGCTTGCGGGCAATTGTGGATCGGGCGGGTAAGGCAGAGGTGTGGATGTTGGTGCCCTTGGTGATGCTCATTCTCCCCACTACGGTGATTTTCGCCGTGTGGCCCAGTGTGCAGACCCTTCAGGGTGGCTTCTAGAACCGGACACACATAGAGCTACAACACTCAATATGAAGGACAACATTGGAGGCATTTGCCCGCTCAAACAATACGCCTCAGAGGTGATGGCCTCGCTGAAACAGAGGGCGCCCGCCTGGTTTTGATAGACCGTGGCAGACCCGCGGGCGCCGTCATTCCGATGGTGCCGTCTCGCCGTGACAAACTCGTTGAAGCTGGGTTCATGCGTAAACCGCACGATTCATGGGCATGCCCTGGGGGAGACCACGGACACAGGCCTTCTGTGCCGACCCCAGTTGCACGTCCACACCTGAAGTAGCCAACGCCTTGTGTGCCCTAACAGTGTGTTAAAACCCGTCCTGGCAAGCACCCTGATCACACTCACTGAGCTAGTCAGCATTGTTCGGCATTGTTCAGCATTTGGTGAGGGGGGCGGACTTGGCAGCCGAACAGTCATGCCACCCACTCGACAGCCGAGCTCATTCGGGCCTCGCCAGGCCGGGCGTGGTGAGGCAACAGTGGAGGCGCCTTGCGGCAATTAATGGTCATGAACACAAAGTAGGAAGTGAGAAACGCCACCGCATGACTTTCCCTCACAAGCCGTCTGTTGTCATTGGGTGGGCCCACGGTAGGGCTTCGCCTACATGGAAGCGTGTTGCCTAGCAGAACAGGCGTAGAGTATGGAGTCGACTGAGCGTGTGAATAGGGAGGTAACCCTCGTGGCGGGGACCGATGCGACAACCGATACAACCCAAGAATGGGCTGTTGTCGGCGACCGTATTCGATCTGCCCGGGAATCGATGGGGATGAGCGTTCGCGAACTTGCCCGCCGGGTGGATGTTTCGGCAAGTCACGTCTCACAGGTCGAACGCGGCCTCGCCTCCTTCAGTGTTCGCTCCCTCTACAACGTGGTGAGCGTTTTGGGTGTCTCCATGGACTCGCTGTTCGAGGAGGCCATCACCCCGGAGGGCGGCCCACTGATTGACACACCTAGCGAGGCGGATGTGACCGCCGAAGGCGGACCATTAGACGAATCAGGCATTGTGTTGCGCCGCGCCTCGCGCCCCAGCTTGAAGCTGCAGTCTGGCCCACGCTGGGAGCGACTGACGGCCAAGCCTGAAGAAGGGTCCGAGTTTCTCGAGGTGGTGTATGCCCCCAATCCGGGAGCGGAACCCCCAGAGGATTACATTCGCCACTCGGGGCGCGAATACGGTGTGATTCTTTCCGGCCTGCTCAACGTGCAAATTGGGTTTAGCGAAGCCCAACTCGGCCCAGGGGACTCGCTCGCATTTGATTCACGCATTCCACACCGTTTCTGGAATTCGGGTCCCGATGAAGTGCGCGCCATCTGGTTTGTCTCCGACCACGACGACGCCCTCGAGGGTGACACCCCTAACGCGGCTGCTGTCGGGCACCGCAACGGCCACGACTTCTAACTTCTCCCCACCTGACCGACCGTTCACCTCTAGATAACGTTTCGGTAAATCTGCAACCGCTAGTGGACACAGTGTTATGTCTGTGTTTACACTTGGCGAGTAGCCCAGTTTTTGGGCCGTAAGTTCTTAGGCAAAGGAGCCCCAGACGTGTCACCTTCGGCGTCCTCATCATCCGGGCCAGTGATCGAAGCTCACAACATCGTTAAGAAGTTCGGCGGCGCGACTGCCGTCGATGGGGTTTCCCTTGAGGTCCACCCCGGCGAAATCCACTCTGTTGTCGGCGAAAATGGGGCGGGAAAGTCGACCCTGATGCGGGTTCTTTCCGGAGTGATTCCCCACGACAGTGGCGAAGTCCTCGTCGAAGGTGCTGTTCTCGAGCCGGGCGCCCGTGAAGCCATCGACGCGGGAATTTCGTTGGTCCACCAAGAACTTTCCTTGGTCCCAGAAATGACTGTTGCTGAGAACATCATGCTCGGTTACGCCCCCACTACCTTTGGCTTCACTCGCTACGCAGAAATGAAAAAGACTGCTGCGGAAGCCCTGGACGAAATTGGTGTCTCCGTTGACCTCAACGAACGCATCTCCCGACTCTCGGTTGCCCTGCGACAGTTCGTGGAAATCGCCCGAGCGGTCGCAAGAAAACCCAAAGTGCTCATCCTGGACGAGCCCACCGCAACACTGACACCAGCCGAAACCGACTACCTGTTGGAAATGCTCCAGCGGCTAGCAGAACGCGGCATGGCCATTGTGTACATTTCCCACCGGATTCCCGAAGTGTTCCGCATCTCCCACACCGTCACCATCCTGCGAGACGGCAAAAGGGTTTCGGTATCCCCGATCGGTGAGACCTCGCCCGAACAGGTTGTCGACGAAATGGTCGGGCGCGAGTTGAAAAAAGACTTGCAGGAGCGACGTGTCGCCACCCCTGGTGACGTTGTGCTTCGGGCTGTGGGCATTAGGGCCCCTGGAGTGAACGGTGTCGACCTTGAGGTCCGTGCGGGAGAAATCGTCGGACTTGGCGGGCTCGTCGGAGCCGGTCGCACCGAATTGGTGCGCGCAATCATCGGAGCCGACGATCGCCTGTCCGGCCATGTCACGATGACTCTGGATGGTAAAACAAAGGTTCTTACCAGTTACCAATCCGCCGTGAAAAACGGCGTGGGGTACATCCCGGAGGAGCGCCGCACGGACGGGTTAGCACTGTCCATGACGGTGAGCGAAAACATCAATCTCACCAACCGCAAAGAACTCTCGACGGCTGGATTCCAACTGAAGAAGAAGATCATCACCTTTGCGCAGGAGCTGGCGGACCGCGTGGGTCTACGCCCGCCAGAGATTAAGCGTGAAGCAGGCCAATACAGCGGTGGAAACCAGCAGAAGATTGTGTTGGCGAAATGGTTGGGAAGAAAACCCTCACTGATCGTGCTCGACGAACCCACTCGCGGGGTTGACGTGGGAGCAAAAGCCGAAATCCACCGACTAGTCAAGGGCTTAGCGGACAACGGCACGGCCGTCCTCGTTGTGAGCTCCGACCTACCGGAACTCTTGGAGCTCTCCGACACGATTCACGTCGTTCGGGACGGACAAATCCAAGGAACCCTCAGCCAAGCAGAAGCAGACGAGAAGGCAGTGATGTCGCTGGCCTCCGGAGAAAAGATGGTGAGCGCATAGTGGCACAAGAGACGCTGACAGAGCAGATGGCGTTGGGCGAAATGCCCCCCGCCGATGACAAAGTCAAGAAATCACGCGGCGCTGCCGTCACGTGGGTCGCCGAGAACGGCATTTTTGTTTTCACCGCAATCCTTGTGCTCTTTGCGGTGCTCTTTATCGATGGTTTTGTGTCCCTGCAAAACATCACTGACGTGTTTCACCGGGCAGCGCCCATCGGCATTGTCGCGGTCGGTATGACCTTTGTGGTCATCAGTGGAAACTACTTAGATTTGTCCGTTGTAGCCCAGGTCGCTACTGCAGCGGTGATTCTCATCGCCGTGAGTAACGAATACGGCATTTTCCTCGCCGTCTTGGCCTCACTGGCTGCGGCCCTGGTGTACGGGATTGTCAACGGGGTTGCCGTCGGATACTTCAAAGCCAACGCGGTGATTGTCACACTCTCGACGACCTACATTGGGCTCGGAGTCCTCCGCTACTTCTCGGGGGGTTCGATTTTCTTTGGCCCGCAAGATGGCCCGATTCGCGAATTTGGTCTCGCCAAGCTTGGTCCTGTGCCCTATTCGGCACTCGTGTTGCTGGCCATGACCATCCTGCTGTCGATCCTGCTGACACGGACGAACTTTGGTTTCCTCGTGCGCTCCTTCGGCGTCAACGAAAAAGCCACTCGATTGGGAGGCACCAACACCGGGTTGGTCATCATCGGTGCCTTCATTGTTACCGCCATCGCTGCCATGATCGGAGGCTTCGTCCTCGCCGCGTTTTCCAACACGGCGGTGTCCGCGATGTCGCAGGGTTACGAATTCCGTGCACTGGCGGCCATCATCGTGGGCGGAACCAGTGTGTTTGGCGGAAGGGGAAGCATCTTCCGCACCCTCCTGGGCGTGATTTTTGTGAGCGTATTGACCAACATTCTGGTCCTCTCGGGAATCAGCTTCGGCTACCAGCAGGTAGCCCTGGGACTCCTCATTGTCATCGCCGTCTCTATCGACGCCATCGCCAGAAAGGTCTCCACACGATGAGCCAGACCATGCAGCTGGGTAAAGCAGCAGAAACCGGGTTCCTGGGGAACCTCCGTTCGACACTGGCGAGGCGAACCGAGGGTCGCGGTGTCGCGCTCCTCATCGTGATCCTCGTGTTCGTTGCCCTCTTCGAACCGCTCGTGTTCACGGCATACCCTGTGAGCTTGGGACGCATCGCCCTCATCGGTATTGTCGCCCTGGGACTCACCGCAGTCATCCTGATGGGTGAGCTAGATCTGAGTGTTGCCAGTACCTTGGCGCTCTCCGGTGTGATTATGGCGAGCATCCCCGACCTGACCCTCGGAATCATTGCGGGGCTGCTCACAGGCCTGGTTGTTGGCGCAATCAACGCGTTTTTTGTCGCCGTCATTGGCATCAACTCGTTCATCGCCACACTCGGAAGCCTGTTCGCACTGCGAGGCTTGGCTTTTGTTCTCTCCGATGAGGCGCCCGTAAGTTTGGTGGACAAGGACGCCGGTATCGCTTTTGGGCTTCCCCTGGTCGGTCCAATCACCCCGCGCATCATCATCTTCGTTCTCGTCTTCATCGCCATCCAGATGTTTGTGTCGCGCGTGAAGGCGGGCCGCGAATTCTTCGCTGTCGGTGGCAACCGCCAGGCTGCCTACGACGCGGGAATCCCCGTAAAGCGCCGCATTTTTACCGGGTTTATCATTTCCGGGTTCGTGTCCTCGCTCGCCGGAGTGATCAACACTTTGGAGCGGACAACGGCTGACCCGACCGCCGGGTCAACCGTGTTGCTCGCGAGTTTTGCCGCAGCAATCATCGGTGGAAACTACCTCAAAGGCGGTCGCGGTTCCATCGTGGGAACACTAATTGGTGCGGCATCGTTGGGTGTCCTCCAGGTGGCCCTCACCCTGTCGGGTATTCAAGTTCCCGTCCAACAGATTTTCATCGGTGCGATCCTGCTCATCGCAGTCACCACCGACCCCGCAAGTCTTCGCGCAGTTGCCGGCAGCCTGAGACAGGTCACTCGCAGCCGCGTGAAACCCTCGTCGGTCTAACCGACGGGAAACCGAACGTCCTCGGGCGTTCGTCCACTGTAAATAAGAAGAAAGAGGCACCACAATGCGAAAGTCCCGGATGTCACTGGGAATGGCGAGCCTATTCGCCGTCGCTGGTCTCACCCTCGCTGGTTGTGCTGCGGCTGAAGAGCCCGCAGTCGATGCAACTGGTGGAGAAGAGACCGCCGAAGAAACCACTGAAGAAGCAGCTGGCGGTGAGACCTTCGAGGTCTACGCACTGCTCCCCCAGGGTAATGACCAGCCATACGGCACCACCTACCTGCCCCCCATGGAGGCAAAGGCTGCTGAGCTCGGTATTAACCTGACCATCACCAACTCGGAGTACGACGCCGACAAGCAGGCCAGCGAGTGCGAAGTTGCCGTCGCAGCCCAGCCCGACGGCATCATCCTGTGGCCGGCAGTTGCGGACTCGATTCGCCCCTGCCTCGAAGCTGCTAACGCTGCCGAGATCCCCGTCTGGATCACCAACGCTGACGTGAACCCTGAAGACGCCGACCTGACGTACGGTTACTCCGGTACCGACAGCTACGGCCAGGGCGCTGCTTCGGCTGAAATGATGTGTGAACTGGCCGATGGCGCCGAAATCGGCATCATCCAGGTCAACGGTCTGACCGGTAACTCGGTGGCCACCCTCCGTGGAACTGGTTTCAGTGAAACCGTTGCTGCGAACTGCCCCAACGTGAGCATTTTGGCCGAACAGCCAGGTAACTGGAACAAGGATGAGTCGCAGATCGCGGCCTCCGAGATGCTGACCGCTGTGGGCGACGAGAACGTCCAGGGCATCTACGCCGCTGACGACACGATGGTTGCCGGTGCAATTGACGCCGCCAAGGCTCGTGGCCTCGACGTCGAAGCAATGTTCATCACCTCAATCGGTAACACCTTCCTGGGTAACCCCCTGGTGGAGTCCGGTGAGCTCGATGGCACCGTGTTCCAGTCCTCCTCATGGGATGGCGAGAACGCTGTTGTAGGTATCTACAACGCCATGACCGGTGCAACCGAACTCGGACGTGACGATGAAGGTTCGGTGCTGTACATGCCCAACCCGAAGGTCACCATCGACAACTTCGATGCACCTGAGGTTGCTCCTGAGTGGTAAACCCTTAATTTCACTTCGGTGAAATTGTTGTGGGTGGGGTGGTTTCCGCCCCACCCACAACACCACCGCACGACCTGCACTACCCGCAAAAACCCGAACATTAACCCTCACACGGATAGAGACCATGACTGACACTCTTCCCACTGCTCAGGCTGTTGCTGTTGAGACCAACGCTTCACGTGAAGCCGCTCCGGCACCCCTGATTCCCGCACTGGACTTCGCCAACCGCCAAATCCCTGCGCACGGCACGATGGCAGTCGATTTCGAAGCACGAGTGGACTTCCACCGTTTGCGTGATTACCGACTCAACCGCGCCATGGACGCCCTTAACCAGTCCGAGTGTGGTGCGTTCCTCCTGTTCGACTTCTACAACATCCGCTACGTCACCCAAACCTGGATCGGTGGCGCACTGGGCGACAAAATGTCGCGTTACGCACTACTCATGCCCGATGGCAAACCCCACATTTGGGACTTCGGCTCCGCCGCGAAACACCACCGCCTTTTCGCCCCCTGGCTCCACGAGGGCCACTCCCACGCGGGCATGCTCGGACTCCGCGGCGCTATCCACCCCGAGGTGGGCCTCATGAAGGAAGCCGTGACCCACATCAAGAACATGCTCACCGACGCGGGAGTCGTCAACGACCCCATCGGTGTTGACATTATTGAGCCCGCATTCCTGTTCGAAATGCAGGCACAAGGCCTAGATGTTCGAGACATCCAGCAAGACATGCTCGGTGCGCGCTCCATCAAAAACGTCGACGAAATAATGCTGCTCTCCCAAGCAGCCGCCATGGTCGATGGTGTCTACCAAAACATTGTCGACGTGCTGAAGCCCGGCATCCGCGAAAATGAAATCGTGGCTCTCGCCGCAAAACGCCTCTACGAACTGGGCTCCGATCAAGTAGAAGCCATCAACTCGGTTTCTGGTGAACGCTGCAACCCACACCCACACAACTTCACCGACAAAATCATCCGACCCGGTGATCAAGCGTTCTTCGACATCATCCACTCCTTCAACGGCTACCGCACCTGCTACTACCGCACCTTCAGCGTCGGAAGCTCCAACCACTTCCAACATGACGCTTACACCAAAGCCCGAGAATGGATGGATGCCGCGATCGACAAAGTCGCTCCCGGTGTCGGAACCGACGAAGTCGCCGCTCTCTGGCCCAAAGCCACCGAGTTCGGCTTCCCCAACGAAATGGAAGCCTTCGGACTCCAATTCGGCCACGGACTAGGACTCGGACTTCACGAACGTCCCATCATCTCCCGACTGAACTCCATGTCCAACCCGGTAGAAATCCAAGAAGGCATGGTCTTCGCCCTGGAGACCTACTGCCCCGCCCCCGACGGCATTTCCGCAGCACGCATCGAAGAAGAAGTCGTCGTCACCAAAAACGGAGCCCAAGTCCTCACACGATTCCCGGCGCAAGAACTGTTCGTCGCCAACCCTTACTAAGCGACCGCGGGCCCGGCAGAGGGCCCCAAGGACGGCAAAGTGCCCTTCCCATCAATGGGAAGGGCACTTTTGTTCGGTCTACATTTGGCGATTACGCGGTTTACTGCTTGCCGGCTTGACCAGCGGCGACCAAGAGCTCCTGGTTGTCCCAGGAGGGAGCGAGCTCACCGGATTCAATCTGCAGTGCGAGGTGCAGTATTGCCTCGTTTACTGGTGTCGGCATCCCAATTTCTTTGCCCTTTTTCACGACGTAGCCACAAAAGGCGTCCAGCTCGGCCCGGCGGCCTTTGTCCCAATCTTGAAGGACGGCAACCCGTGTCGTGGGTTTCGAGAAACGGGCAAGAACGGCATCCAAGAGGTCCAGAGCGTACTGCTCGGAGTCTGGCATCTCGTCTGCCGCAATGCCGAGCGAGGGCATAAACGTGACGCCAATCGCTTTAGCCAGGCGATAGGCCTCGATAGAGGCCTGATCCATCGCGAGTCGAATAACGGGGTTCCCGGCCGCCTCGACTAACGGTGCTCCGAGAATCCCTGAGGGCAACATTTCGGGGATATTGGCCAAGAGTTTCATCCACTTCGCGGAGCGAATGTCCTCGGTGATTTCCACCTGGGCACCGTGAGAGAGCAACTCGTGTACTTGACGCACCCGGTCGGTCACCGGCCCCTCCAGGGAACCCACCGCCAACCAGGTGCCCTCACGAGTGACTTCCCGGTTGATCAGACCAGGACTGGGCATGTTGGCCGCAATTCCGACCACGCAGCCCACCGTTCGCTCGGGTCCCACAATCTCGGAGACCTCATCAATGGTCATCCCGTTCTGGGTTCCTACAAACACCGAATCGGGTCCCATCAATGGTTTCATCAGCTCGGCAACCCACCGGGTGTCGTAAGACTTCACCCCAGTGAACACAATGTCGAAGGTGCCCCGCAGTGTGGGCACGTCGTAGAGGTGGAGCGGATGAAAGGGTGTGTGCTCCGTGCCGGTAGGCATGTTCACGGTCAACCCCGATTCGCGAATCGCGTCAACGTGTGGGGCCCACGGGTCGATGACGGTGACGTCGACACCGGCGTTGATCATGTCGGCGCTAAGCGATGCTCCGACTGCCCCTGCGCCACAAAAAGCAACTCTCATCGTCTCTTCCTACTTTCTGACATTCCCCGAATCTCGGCTAGTTGTTCTCCCGGGATTCGCCCAGCTGGCTGAGCGTAATTTCCGCCAGCGCCGACCAGTCTTTATCCGCCAAATCGGACTGTTGGAGGGCTTGGTCGAACACCGCTCGCAACGAAGAACTGGTGGGCAAGGTGATACCTGCCGCCGTCGCGGACGACTCTGCCAATCCGAGGTCCTTCAACCCAAGCTCCAACGAGAAAGCCTGCGGCAGGTATTCACGCTCAGCGACGAGGTTGCCATAGCCGGTGTAGACCACACCCCCAAAGAGTGTGTTCGTGAGTAGGTCGACAAAGTCTGCCGGCTTCACCCCCGCCGAAGTCGTCAGTGCGACCGATTCAGCAATCGCCTGAATGGCGTGAATGATGTTGTAGTTGACGGCGATCTTGACGAGGTTTGCCGTTCGGGGATCCTCTCCCATCAGCCAGGTGCGCGCCCCCATCACGTCGTAAAACGGTTGGAGGGCGTCAATATCTTCCGTCTGGCCCCCGGCCAAGATGTTTAAGCCCCCGGCTGCTGCGACATTCGGTCGACCGAGTACCGGTGAGGCCACATAACCGTGGCCCAATGACGCGAAGCGCGCAGCCAGTGTGTGGCCCATATCGGGGCTAACTGAGGCCATATTGGCGTGCACGATGCGATGGCTGGGCAGGTTGCCTTCCGACAACACCGCATCGGCAGCCTGGTCGTTGGCGAGCATTGATACCGAAACGTCCACTGCGAGGGCCTTGCCGGGGTGATCCACCGCAGTGGCCCCTGCCTGATCCATCCGTAGGCGGGGTTCCTCGGAGCGATTCCAGACAACAACCTCGTGTCCGGCATCGACTAGGCGGGTGGCCATGGCCTGACCCATGGACCCTAGTCCGAGGAAACCCACCCGCGCCATGACTAGCTCTTCCAGATGGTCTTAAAGTTGCAGAACTCCCTGATTCCGGGGGCGCCCAATTCACGACCGAAGCCGGAATCCTTCACACCACCAAAAGGCAGCTCTGGGTAGGAAATGGTCATTCCGTTGACGAATACAGCCCCGGCTTCGATGTTCTTGATGAAGTACTCTTCATCGCTCGCATCGCCCGTCCACAGCGCTGAGGAGAGACCAAAGGTGGTCTGGTTGGCCACGTCGGCTGCCTCTTCACGCGAGGACACTTTGTAGACGCTGGCGACCGGCCCGAAGGCTTCCTCCATGACCAGGCGCATTCCAGGCTCCAGACCATCCACAATGGTGGGTTCGTAGAACCAACCAGCACCTTCTGGCGCTTTACCACCGGTGCGGATTGTGGCGCCCTTTTCGCGAGCGTCATCAACCAATTCCGCAATTTCATCGCGGCCACGTTCGGTGGCCAGTGGGCCGACCTGGGTGGCCTCATCCATGGGGTCACCAACGACCAATGCAGACATTTTGGCGACGAACTTGTCCATGAACTCGTCGTAGACGTCGGCGTGGACGACGAAACGCTTTCCGGCAATACAGGACTGGCCGTTGTTGTTGATCCTCGCCGTGACGGCCACGGTGGAGGCCTGTTCGATCTCCGCCGAGGGCATCACAATAAACGCGTCTGAACCACCAAGCTCCATCACGGCAGGCTTGATGTGTGCTCCTGCTTGCCCGGCTACGGCCCGACCAGCGGGCTCTGAACCGGTCAGGGTGACGGCTTTGATTCGACGATCTTCAATGAGTCCGGCCACTGGAGCGGATCCGGCAAGGATGGTGGTGAATGACCCGTCGGGGAAACCCGCACGAGTAAATAGCGAATCCAGGTAGAGCGCGGAATGGGGAACGTTGGAGGCGTGCTTCAACAGTCCAGTGTTTCCGGCCATCAGTGCGGGTGCTGCGAATCGCACGACCTGCCACAGCGGGTAGTTCCAGGGCATGACCGCGAGGACAACACCGAGTGGTTGGTAGTGCAGGTACGCCTTCGAAGCGCCCACAATGCTGGGGTCTTCGAGGGGCTCATCGGCGAGGAATTTTTCGGCGTTATCCGCGTAGAAGCGGGCGTTTTTGGCGCATTTGAGCACTTCACCGACCGACTGCGCGATGGGCTTGCCCATTTCGATGGTGAGCATTTTGGCCAGCTCGTCGACTTCTTCTTCCAGAATGTCGGCCGCTTTTTTCATCCACACCGCACGCTGGGCGTAGTCGGTGGCTTTCAGTGCCTGGTAGGCCACTTCTGCTTTCACCACGCGGGCTTCAATTTCTTCCGCACTGTGTTCGCTAAAGGTTTCAACGGTTTCGCCGGTGGCGGGGTTGACGACAGCTATTGCCATGTTCTTACTCTCATCCTGTGTTGGGGTCTGGTTCGGGAAAAATTTCGGGGTGCCGCTCAAGGTTCACCCGGGTGCGGCGGATGTGCATACCCACAACCTGTTCGGCAAGTTCGAGGTCACCGTCACGCAGGGCACTGACCAACATGTGGTGGTCGTCGTGGAAAATCCGCATGTGCTCTGTGTCGACCAGACCAGTGTAAGCACGGCGGTAGGGCTGTGTGGTGTTCCATAAACGGTGCACCAACTCGCGAAGCACGTAGGTTCCCTCCGCCCGATAGGTGGCGAAGTGAAAGGCCCGATCGAGGGCAAGAAACTCTTCGATGTCCGAGCTGCTTTCCATTTTTTGGGCCAGGTCATCGAGTTCTCCGATGACCTCATCGGTGAGGTATTCGGCTGAGTGGCGAAGCAGTAACGGTTCAATTCGCTCGCGGGTTTGGTACACCTCAGAGCATTGAGCGAGGGTGAGGCTTTGCACCCACGCACCCGTGTTGGCAACCAAACGCACGAGGCCTTCGGTTTCTAGTTGACGAAGCGCTTCCCGCACGGGAATACGGGAACCGCCGTAGCGCTCGGAGAGGTCTTCTTGAACGATACGTTCACCGGGTTGATATTCGCCGGAGAGAATCGCTTCGCGCACAGCCTCGGCAATGCGCTGGCTTGCTGAGCCATCGCGAATTGCCGGGGTGGTGTCACTCATCTGTCTACTCTGCCGGTTTCGTCGGGTTCCACATGATGACGTCACTGTCCGCTTCGTACGCTTTGCCGTTGGGGTAGCTGACCAGTTCACACTGCATGCCCCACGGGGTGAGGAAGTAGATCCAACGTTGCCCGGTTGCACTTTGTTTGCTGGCTACCGGTTCGCCCAGCACCTCAACGTCGTGACTTTTGAGAAAGTCAATGGCTTCGTCTAAATCGTCGACGTAGAAAGCCAGGTGGTGTCCACCAATGTCTGAATTTTTGGGCTGTGGCGCAGGAGGCTCAGGGGTGACCCATTCAAAGATTTCGAAGTTGGTGCCAAAACCGCAGCGAAAATGACGATTCTCTCGAATGACCGAGCGCGGGTGAACGTTGAGTTGGTCGTTCATCCAATTGTCGTCGCGCTCAAAAGGACCCAGGGCGTAGACGCGCTGGCAGCCGATAATGTCGACAAAGAAGCGCTCTGCTTGATCCAGGTCAGGCACCGTGAAACCAATGTGGTCGGTTCCTCGCATTCCCGGTAACGGCATCAGACACTCCCTCATGTCACGGTGATTGCATCCAGTATGCCGTCATTAGTGGCGTAACGCCACCTTATTTCTCGAAAAAAGGGTGACATTGGATACTATCTCGTGTACCGTGGCACCGACCCCAACGAAGGGACCAACGCGGCGAGCCCGCGTGCTGGACACGGAAGAAGGCCACTGTGGCGAAAGAAAAGAAGCTCCACCCGCTCGAACCCTGGGTGGAAATCAGTTCCGAAAAATCCGACTGGGATACCGCGGACCCCACACTCTTGCACTCCATGCTCGTGCAACTACACCTCATTCGAGCTTTCGAAGAAACAGTCCTCGAACTCGCCGGTGAAGGACTCGTCCACGGCCCTGCCCACTCCTCGGTGGGACAAGAAGGTGGCGCAGTAGGGTCCGTCGTCGGACTGCGCGCCACCGACGCCATCAACGGCTCACACCGTGGCCACCACCAATTCCTCGCCAAAGCTCTCGGTTATGTCGCCCCACAAGGCTTTGACAAGAACTCCCAGGTCACCCCGGAGATCCAAACCGTTCTGCAAAAAACGCTCGCCGAAATCCTGGGCCTCGCCCAGGGCTTCTGTAAAGGGCGAGGCGGCTCGATGCACCTCCAGTGGCATGAAGCCGGTGCACTGGGAACCAACGCCATCGTCGGTGGTGGTGTCCCTCTTGCCGCGGGAAACGCATGGGCTCAAAAGCACGCCGGCACCGACGACCTCACCGTCACGTATTTCGGTGACGGCGCGGTCAACATTGGCTCTGTCCTCGAGAGCATGAACCTCACCTCGGCCTGGGATATCCCGCTCGTGTTCTTCATTGAGAACAACCTTTACGCCGTGTCCACCACTGTGGAAGAAGCGACCGGAGAGTCCCGCCTGTCTGGTCGCGGTGTCGGCTTTGGCATCACATCCCTTCGAGTAGATGGCATGGACCCGCTGGCTGTGCACCTCACCATGCAAAAAGCAGCGGAGATCGCTCGCTCCGGTAAGGGGCCAGTGGTCGTCGAAGCAGAGGTCTACCGTTTCTTCCACCAAAATGGCGCCTTCCCCGGATCAGCGTTTGGTTACCGCAGTAAAGAAGAAGAAGCCTCATGGCGTGAGCGCGACCCGCTCAGCAGGGTCGCCAGCGAAATGATTAGCCGGGGTCTGATCACCCAAGACGAAGTCGACCAGTTGCGATCTCACGCTCAAAGCGCGATGTCGCTCGCGGCCGGTGAACTAGTCGAACAAGACCCTGACGGCAAAGCCGGAGTGCGTCGCATCAAACCCGACCTGTGGCCGAGTGCTGACTTTGTCAATGTCGGTGTTCGCGGTGACCTCAGCGAACTCGCCGGTGCAGCAACTCGTGAAGCAGGCCAGGCCGGTGAGACCGAAGAGGTGCGTTTCGTCGACGCTGTCGCTGCCGTGATGGACCGCCGGATGGGCCTCGATGACCGCATCGTTGTCCTCGGTGAAGACGTCCACCGCCTCAAAGGTGGCACCAACGGTGCGACGAAAGGTTTGACCGAAAAGTACCCCGGCCGAATCTTAGGTACCCCCATTAGTGAGAACGCTTTTGTGGGACTCGGAGGAGGAATGGCCCTCGATGGTCGCTTCCGCCCCGTGGTCGAATTTATGTACCCCGACTTCTTGTGGGTCGCAGCGGACCAAGTGTTCAACCAGATCGGTAAAGCCCGTCACATGTTTGGTGGCGAATCTCCCGTACCGCTGGTCCTTCGCACGAAGGTTGCCATGGGTACCGGGTACGGGTCCCAGCACTCCATGGACCCCGCCGGAATTTTTGCGACTGCACCGGGTTGGCGGATCATGGCCGCATCAAACCCCCACGACTACGTGGGAATGATGAACGCTGCCCTGGCGTGCGAAGACCCGGTGTTGATGATTGAACACGTCGAGCTCTACAACGAAAAGGGCACCATTCCCGCGGGCGACTTGGACTACCAGATCCCCTTTGGGACAGCACGCGTGGTGCGCGAAGGCTCTGAGGTCACCGTGTTGAGCTACCTCTCCATGGTGCAGAAAGCGGTCACCGCAACCGAACACACCGGTGTCGATTCGGAAATCATTGACCTGCGCTTCTTGGACCAGGCCAGTATCGACTGGGCCACCATCGAGGCGAGCATTGCCAAGACCAACGCGGTGATGATTGTCGAACAGGGTGCCAGGGGCACTTCCTACGGCGGCTGGTTGGCTGATGAAATTCAGCGTCGCTTCTTTGATCACCTCGACCAGCCCATCACCCGCGTCAGTGGGCAAGAGGCATCCCCCAGCATTTCCAAACTGCTCGAGACCGCGGCAATTGCCGGCGTCGACGAAGTCGCGGCCGGACTCCAGCAGGTGCGAATCAACGCAGGAGGTGGGCGCTAATGGCCATCGTCATTCGAATGCCAGAAGTATTAGCTGGCGCGGTCGAAGCCGTGTTGTCCCAGTGGATGATGCAAGAAGGTAGCGAAGTGTCCGTCGGGGACACCTTGGCGGAAATCGAAACCGAAAAAGCCAACGTCGACTACCAGGCCGAAGAGCAAGGTCGCCTGGCGCGCGTCCTGGTCGGCCCGGGAGATACTGTCGAGGTCGGCGCACCCATTGCCGTCTTCGCCGCACCCGGTGACACCGACGATGATATTGATGCCGCTCTCGCGGCAGCGGGCATCGGTCAAGCCAGTGGCGGCAGTGAACCCTCTGCAGCCGCACCGGCGGACGAACCTGCCGAAGCACCCACGGTCGACCCCCAAGAGACGCCTAAGGGTGCGCCAGCAGAGCCTTCCCCCGCACAAAGCGGACCCGTTCCGCCGGTACCCGGGGGCCGCATTTATGCGAGTCCGTTAGTGCGAAAGCGTGCGCGGGAAGCAGGAATTGACCTCAGCCAGGTGACCGGAACCGGCCCCGGTGGGCGCATTGTGAAAAAGGACCTCGACGCGGTGGCCGCCTCGGGCACTGCAGCTCAGGGCACTTCGGCACCCGCGCATTCAGCAGTAGCCGCCCCTACGGTTCCGGCTGCGGCAATGGTTTCCGGCGACGCCGAGTACACCGATCGACCTCACTCCGGAATGCGAAAGGCAATTGCCCGAAGACTGACAGAATCGAAGACGACCGTTCCCCACTTCTATGTCAGTGCTGATTGTCGTGTCGAGAAATTGTTGGCTGCTCGCACCGAAATGAATGAGGCCACCGGCGTCAAGATTTCTGTCAACGACTGGGTAATCAAAGCCGTGGCGAAAGCCATGCTGGATGTTCCCGATGCGAACGTGATTTGGCGTGAAGATGCCCTTCGCTACTTCAACCGGGTTGACATCGCGATTGCCGTATCCGTCGAAGGTGGTCTGCTCACCCCTGTACTGCGGGGAGTGGAAGCGATGGGTCTCACCGAGATCAACTCTCAGGTCAACTCTTTGGCCTCGAAAGCCCGTGAAGGCAGGATTACCCAAGCGGAAATTGAGGGCGGAAGCTTCTCGATTAGCAACTTGGGTATGTATGGAACCGACGCGTTCCAGGCCATCCTGAACCCACCGCAGTCAGGAATCCTCGCGGTGGGAGCTGCCCGGGATGCCGCAGTGGTGGAACAAGGCTCTTTGGTAGCGGGCAAGATAATGACCGTGAACCTTTCGGCTGATCACCGCGCCGTTGATGGCGCCTTGGCCGCCGAGTGGATGAAGGCGTTCCGCCACTACATCGAACACCCCCTTGCATTGCTTGCTTAGAGTGAACACTGGGGTGATAGATGTCCCCGACAATTAGGAAATTCTGGACTCTGAAGGGTCCAGAACAGAGAAAAAACATAGTGTGCACGGCCGGCCACCGAGTGTAAGCTGAGAGTTAACACCCAGTGGTGCGGGCGGGGTTTATCTCCCCACAAGGCCACGACACACTCCACAACACAGCTCAACGAGGAGACAGAAATATGGACACGCAACGTCTTGCGGGTAGGAAAGCACTAATCACCGGCGCCGCCCAGGGTATGGGTGCAGCGATCGCGAAGAACTGGGCTGCGCAAGGCGCAGCAATCTGCGTGGCAGACATCAACGAAGAGGGCATTAAGGAAGTGGCCCAGGAGATCCGCGACGCGGGCGGCCAGGCCACCCACTTCGTCCTCGATGTGACCAACGAAGAACAAGCCGAGGCCGCTGTTGCCCACGTCGTCAAAGAGTTTGGTGAAATCAACCTGCTGCTGAACAACGCCGGCGTCAACAAGCCGACCATGTTCCCTGACACCCCCAAAGAAAACTACGACTTCATCATGAACGTCAACGCATGGGGCAAGTTCAACGTGATGCGGGCAGTGTCCAAGCAGATGATTGCCCAGGGCAAGCAAGAGCAGCCCTACAAAATCATCAACGTCGGTTCGATTGCCTCCAGGATGTCCTTCGACGACATCATCCCCTACTCGATGGCCAAGCACGCGGTACTCGCACTCATCCGCGGTGGCGCGAAAGCTCTCGCCCCCCACGGCATCACCGTCAACGGCTACGGCCCCGGTGTGGTGCGTACCGAAATGTGGGAGCAGCTGGATAAAGACCTGGTCGAGATCGGTAAGTTCGAACAGCCCGGTCAGTCAATGGACAGCCTCGCAGCCAACATGATTGAACTGAAGCGCTACTCCTACCCCGATGACATTCTCGGCACCGCCGCCTACCTGGCCAGTGCCGACAGCGACTACATGACCGGTCAGCTGATTATGATCGACGGAGGCATGGTTTACCAGTAAACCCTCAACAACACGTCATGACGGTCCCGCGGGTTTTCCCGCGGGACCGTTGCTTTCCAGGATTATTCGGGTGCAACAACCTCAAGACCCATTGACCGGGCGGTATCCCGAAATCGCTTGTCGTAGGTCACGATCCAATCAATGTGAGTCACAACAGTGAGGGCGCTGGCCAGGTGAATGGCATCTAGGCTTCCAAGCGCGGGACCGACCACTGCTCCAGCAATTCGTCCCGCCGCATCACACACCGCAGGCGTCAGCGCTAGGAGCTGCACACTGCGAAGAAGTGTTCGTGCGTCGTCAGGGTTTCCCCCCACACGCCCTGTGACCGCCAGGAGTTCGGTGCGCAGTAGGTCAGAGGACACTAGGGGTGATGACACCGGGCTACGGGACCCAGGCTGCCTTGCCAGGTGTTCGCGGATAAAAGCTGCCAATGCAACCGATTCCTGCTCGTCGACAATCAGCTTGGCTGCCGCCGAGGCGTCGAGGTATAAAACCCCCACTACTGTTCCTTGCGCAGTTCACGCAGGGCGTCAGTGCCTTTAGTGGAGGGTTCACCCCGAGGAATGCGATCGAGTAGCGCAGTGATGTCCCGATCGGGAGTGCTCACCAGTCCCGCCTCAGCGAGCTCCGCAAGCGTGGTGGGCCCGGCAGGCATAATCTTTGCCACTGGGTTGCCGTGGTCGGTCACGACCAGTATTTCGCCTTCTCGAACACGATTAATCACAGCAGAAGCATGCTGCTGAAGTTCCCTGATGCCTACCCTGTTATCCGCAATATGCTACAATGTAGCATATTGCGTGCGCCCAGGCTTACTTGATCCCACTGGGATACTGAAGCCATGTGGTTAGTCCAATTCATGTTCACCCCCGGTGAGTATGACGACGAGTTTCATCGCCTGAACGACGCCATCGACGCTTTTGCCGAATCACTCGAAGGGTTTGTGGGGACTGAGCGTTGGCTCTCTCCCGATGGCAAAACACAAAACTCCAGTTACTACTGGCGGGATAGTCAATCCCTCGCTGGTTTTTCCCGATTCCCCGAACACCTTGTCGCAAAAAAGAACTACCAACGCTGGTACCACTCCTACCAGGTGGTAATCAGCGAAGTAAGCGCCAGCTACGGCGATAGCTCAACACCACACCTATCCCAGCAGACCACGCCACGACACGATTAGCCCTACGCGATGATCAAGGCCCGACAAGGACAGGGATATCAGGTCGGCGCAAGAGTGGGAATCCAGAGGAAAAGAGAGCGCCCTGGCAATGCACTGGAGTAGTCATCTCACGAGGGTGCAGTGAGGAGAGAAAGGTGACGTCCCTGGCTGGCCTGTAATTGCTTTAGGTATATGACATTTTTTACTACGTGGTGAAGCCTTAGGGCCGCAGTTTGAGGACTATCGGTCCACTCAGCCGATCGAAACCGACGAGTTCTTGACGATTCCGTCTTTGTCACCGTGGGCAAACTGGTCGGTTGCGCGATGTGCTGCCGATTGAAAAATCCCGTCTCGCTGATTCTTCGCCGTCCTTGGGGTTATGCAAAGGAGAATTGGTTAGGCTCGGGACTGTGGGGGATCAGCGGGACGTCGGCCGATTTCGGCCTTTTCACAAGCGCCTGGCGGGCTTTTTCAGGTCGCTAAGCTGGCGGGATTTAGAGCCTGTCGAGGAAGGTCTGGCGGTTGCTGCGGTGTCCACTAAGCCGCAGTATCTTCTCGCTCCCCTGCTCGTTCTGATGAGCGCTGGGATGAGCTGGGCTTTTTTTTCTGCTGAGCAGGGAACCGACCGCTGGGGTCTGTTTTTTGGAACAGTCTCGATTGTCTTGATGGCATGGTCGTTTGTTCTGGGAACTCGATGGCAGTTTATGGAGTGGGCCTTTGGAGGGTTCGACCGACTACACGTCTGGCATCGTTGGGTCGGAGCGCTCGCCCTTGTTTTCTTGCTCCTGCACTCCAATGCGGAGAATTCAGTTCAAAATGGTGAGGTTCCTTTTGGGCGAAGTGTTGAGGAATTTGGCGTGTCACTGGGTGAACTCGCTCAGACTGTTCTCATTGTGTTTATAGTCGTGTCAATCCTTCGCATCTTGCCGTACCGAATTTGGCGTTTTTCGCACCTTGGGATGGTGATTCCATTTATTTTCTCCGCCTTTCACGTTCTCACCGCAGAGAGGCCATTCGGCGACTCACTCCTCGCAGAGGGGTATTTGTGGGCGTGGTCGGTCATCGGCCTCATCGCTTTTGTGTACCGGGTGTTAGTCGTCGACTCAGGTTTCTTCGACACCCCGGCCACAATTGCCGACGTTGCGGTTGACCCTCATTCCGCATCGGTTTCACTTGTTGCCCGGGAGGGCTCCAGTTGGTCCCACGTGGCTCCGGGGCAGTTTGTCTATCTGCGATTAGGGGGGGTTTTTCGCGAAGCGCACCCATTTTCCGTGACTGCATTCACCGATGACCCTCGCGTCATTTCCCTCCACATTGCGCAGGTGGGGGATTGGACCACGCAGGTCTCTTCTCGATTTGTCCCGGGGGCGAAAGTGAGGGTGTCGCGACCCCATGGACACCTCCGCCTGGGTGGAGAAAAAAAGACTGTCTGGATTGCGGGCGGTTCCGGTATTACTCCTTTTCTTCAACGGCCCAGCTTTTTCGAGGCGCTGGACGCTCCCCCCACACTTGTCTACTTTTTTCGAGGCAAAGAAAAAGCGATAGGACTTGACTACCTCACCAGGCTTTCGGACCAAGGTCTGATTCGATTGTCACGGATCGACACCACTCGTGAGAGAGTCGATCGAGCGGCACTTCTCTCGGAAGAAATTACCGCGGGTTCCCATGTCGCCGTTTGTGGACCGCGGGCACTGGTCTCAAGTGTTCTTCGCATTGCGCGGAAAAACCGCGCCTCGTCGGCGAGTTTTGAACTCTACGACTATCGCTCCCCTTTCGGACCGAACCTAAACCCGCTTCTCCGGATCCTCCTTGAAGGTGTTCTCCCACGTCGGATCGCCGCGAAGCTGCGATTCCTCGTTGATAACGACACCCCGAAAGAGACACAAAACTCACCAAGTCCGATGGTCTCGACAGCCCATATTGCTCAGTGAGTTAGTCACCGCCGGAACAAGCGGTGTCCTTCCAGCTAAGCGTTTCCGCTGTCACACCAAAGCTCGGGAAAACGATTCCCGGGCCCTCGTTGGCCAGCAGATTGAGCATGAGGCTTTCCGACGCTCAGCACCGCCCCCAAATCGTGAAACGTAAGGTTCGTGGGGGAGTAAGTTTTTCCCCTCAACATCCGTCTTTTCCTGCCACAAGGCGCACACTATTCGGGGCTGCTGTGCGCATACAAGCATGGGGATAACTTCCCCCGGGTCGTGAGGTCTTTTCGTAGCCTGTGGTCAACAGGTGAGAAAGGGAAAAGCCATGAACACATTCGAGAACCATCCCGGAGAACGAGGTGACGTCCCTGGGTGGGTGTTGATCACTTTGATGACGGCAGGGCTGGTCATTGTGATTTGGTCCGCCGCTGGTCCCGCTCTTGCCGGAGTGTTCGAACAAGCCATATCTCGTGTCACCTCGTTTTAGTGTTCGCACGAGTGATGCCAGCCCTCCGGGGGTAGATCGGCGGTGCCTCAACCGGGGTAACGCGCCTGCGGAATTTGTGTTGGTCTCGGGGCTCCTTGTCGCGCTCGCACTAGCCACACTTCACATCACCCTGGTCACTCACGTGAGACACACCTTGCAAGCCTCGGCGTGGGAGGGTGCCCGCCTTGCGAGCTACTACAACGCCACATCAGCAGACGGGGCCGATCTGACAAGGAGGCTCATCACCGTGGGGCTTGGCCCAGGTTATGCAGAGACGATTTATGCCGGTCGGGCCACTGTTGACGGCCAACCCGTCGCCCTCGTGAGCGTCGTCGCGCCACTACCCACCGTGGGTTTATGGAGTCTGGGTGGTGAGATCCGTGTGGAAGCTACCGCCCCACTGGAGCGACCCGACTAATCGTCTGTCATTAGATGCTGGTCGGGCATCGCTTGAGTTTCTGGTCGCCGGAGTAATCCTGTTCATCCCTCTGGTACTGCTCACCGTGTCGCTTTGGGGACTGCAACAGGCGGCGCTCGCGACCGACGCAGCCGCCCGTTACGGCGTAAGAGTGTTCACCCAACACACAGCGCTCTCGAGCGCTGTTCCGGGGACCCAGCGTGCGATTTCTCACACCTTAGAGACGTTCAGCATCGATCACGACGTTGACGTTTCCCTTATGTGTCGCCCCACAAATGGCTGTTTAGATCCCGGAAGTTGGGTCGAAATTACCGTCGTCGCTGATGTTCCACTGGGTTCGATTCCACTCATCCCGGCTGCCCTGCCCTTCAGTGTTCCCATCACCGGGGTGGCCCAAGCGCAGGTGTCTGATTATCGGGGTGACCCATGATCTGCACGCTCCCGGGGGAACGGGGCAGGAACCCCCAATTGACCGCCGAGCGCGGCTCCATTCTTCCGCTCGTGGCTGGAGCAATGGCTCTTGCAGTTGCCGTCACACTCGGCGTCGTCTCCGCGACGTCGCTGACAATCGAGCGTCATCGACTGGTCGCGCTTGCTGAAGCCACTGCCCTTCGAGGCGCTGAATCTTTTGACCCGGCAAGGCTTCGCCGAAGCGGCAGTGAGGTGGTGGCGCCCTTGGAGTCTTCTCGGGTGGCTGATGCGGCACTCGGGTTTCTCCGCGGTGTTCCAGAGATTTCGCACCACGAACTTCAGCTCATCCGCGCAGATACACCCGATGGGCGCCGAGCGCGAGTTGTTCTTGAGGCCACCTGGAGGGCCCCCTTGTGGTCAGAGTTTTTGCCACTGTCGCTCCCGATCCAAGCCGAAGCGCTTTCGCAAAGCGTGATTCGCTAAGGCCGACTGGCACCTGTGACTCTGGGGCGGTGGGAACACCCCGCCCAGGGTCTCTCCATGACTCCTGTGGAGACACTGAGCGAATATGCAGAAAGCGCTGGGACACTCACCTCATGACAGATCTTCATGGAGCCTCCATTCTTCTCGTTGGTGCCACAGGCGGGTTAGGGCGCGAGTTCGCCCACATCCTGCACGATAAAGGCGCCACGCTGACCCTCGCGGGCCGCGACCAGGCTGCGCTTGAGGCACTCGGTATTCCCGGGGCCACCGTCACCGGTGACATCACACAAGACGGAGTACCCGAGCGCTTCGTCGAAGCGGCAGTGGCCGCCCACGGACGCCTTGACGGCGTCATTTTTGCTGTTGGTGCGGTGGCTTTTGGCCCAGCAGCTGAAGTGAGCGACTCGACCCTGGATGCCCTATGGAAGGTCAACACAAAAGCCCCGATGGCACTGCTGCGAGCCGCGACTCCCGCTCTGCAGAGCTCGGCTGAGGCAGGTGGGTCACCGTTCATGCTCGCGCTCTCTGGTGTTGTCTCCGAATCGCCCACTGCCGGCCTCGCCGCCTATTCGGCGGTAAAGTCCGCCCTGCACGCCCATTTCTCGGCCGCTGGCCGAGAAATGCGCCGGGTGGGTATTCGACTACTCGACGCCAGGCCCGGTCACACCGACACCGAGCTATCGAAGCATCCCGTGGCGGGGCAACCGCCGGCTTTCCCGAAAGGTTTGGACCCCCACGCTGTGGCGGTGCGCATCGTCGAAGGAATTGAAGCTGACGAGCGGGATCTGCCGAGTACGGCCTTTAGCGCACTCGCTTAACGGCCTAGCGTGGCCAGCTGGGCTCGGTTCGTCTGGCCTCAGTTAGTCTGGGGACACGATGTCTGAACCCGATATTTCCCAGCGCATCGCCCACGCCCGAGAAAACTTCGAGGACATTGCCTCGGTTTTAGATCTGGGTCGTCTGCGAGAAGAAATCGAGCGACTCTCCGTGGATGCTTCGGCACCCGATTTGTGGGACGACCCCGACGCGGCCCAAAAAATCACCAGTGCGCTCAGTCACCGGCAGTCGGAGGTCAAAAGCATCGAATCGCTTCGTCAACGACTCGACGACCTGGACGTGTTACGAGAAATGGCGGAAGAGGACGCCGATTCGGCGACTGAACTTGCCGCCGAATTGGACTCCATCGAGCAGGCACTTGCCGATTTGGAAGTCAAAACTCTGCTCGATGGTGAATACGACGAGCTGCCGGCGATTGTCACTATTCGCGCGGGTGCGGGGGGAGTGGACGCTGCCGATTTCGCCGAAATGCTGATGCGAATGTATTTGCGCTACGCCGAATCACACGACCTTCCTGCCCGAGTGTTAGACACCAGTTACGCCGAAGAGGCCGGAATCAAATCGGCCACAATCGAAATCGACGCCCCGTTTGCGTTTGGCACCCTCGCCTCAGAAGCCGGCACCCACCGGTTGGTGCGGATGAGTCCGTTCAATTCGGCCGGCAAAAGACAAACGTCTTTTGCCGCTGTGGAAGTGGTTCCGTTGATGGCCGAAGTCACCGAGGTTGACATCCCGGAAAACGACATTCGAGTTGATGTGTTTCGCTCCAGTGGGCCAGGCGGTCAGTCGGTGAACACCACCGATTCGGCGGTGCGGATCACCCACCTCCCGACGGGCCTTGTGGTGTCGTGTCAAAACGAAAAAAGCCAAATCCAGAATCGCCTCGCGGCGATGCGTGTGCTGCAGTCGCGGCTGATGCTCCTTCAGCGTGAAGCAGAAGCGGCAAAGAAAAAGGAACTCGCGGGAAACATCACCGCCAGTTGGGGCGATCAGATGCGCAGCTACGTGTTGGCGCCCTACCAAATGGTGAAAGACCTACGAAACGATTTTGAAGTGGGTAATCCCCAGGCCGTGTTCGATGGCGACATTGACGGGTTTATCCGCGCCGGGATTCGTTGGCGCAACGCACCCGATCGAGTGTCGTAGCCGGTTTGCGGGGTAGGCGAGACCTACTCTGGAGAGGCCATGATTCTTTTCGACCAGGTCTCTAAGGTCTACCGAGGCGCCGCTCAGCCGGCGCTCTCGAACGTTTCGCTTGATATCCAACCGGGAGAGTTTGTCTTCCTCGTCGGATCGTCGGGTTCTGGTAAATCCTCGCTACTTCGGCTGATGCTGAAAGAGGAGCGTCCGAGCGCGGGAAGTGTTCACGTCTTAGGCCAAGACCTGCGCCGCATCCCGGCACGCAAAGTCCCCATCTTCCGCCGCAGCTTGGGAGTCGTGTTTCAAGACTTCCGTCTTTTGCCGCAAAAGACGGTGTTCGACAATGTCGCGTTCACCCTCCAGGTCATTGGAAAAAGCCAAGGGTTCATTCACGAAGCAGTACCCGACGTGCTTCAAACGGTGGGGCTTGCCTCCAAAGCGGACAATTTCCCCCACGAACTCTCCGGTGGTGAACAACAGCGAGTCGCGATCGCACGTGCGGCGGTCAATAAGCCCGCCATTTTGCTCGCCGATGAGCCCACAGGAAACCTTGACCCGGCGACGAGCGCCGGAATTATGAACGTGCTTTCCCGGATCAACGCTTCGGGAACTACCGTGTTGATGGCCACTCACGATGCCGGCATCGTGAACCAAATGCAGCGCCGAGTGGTGGAAATATCCAAGGGCCGTATTGTGCGCGACGAGTACCAGGGCGGCTACCAGACCAGCACTATTCCACTCGGTGAAGCCGACACTGCTCCGACTCCAGTTCAGTCGGACGATGGCGCCACGATGACTCCCATTCGAGAAAAAGTTGACCTGTCGGTTGACCCTGACGAAGTACCCGCCTCGTTCCCGTGGGAGCTTCGGGCGTGAGGATTGGTTTCATCCTCCGCGAGGTAGCAACAGGCCTCGCCAGAAATGCCTCAATGGTGGTCTCCATCATTTTGGTGACCTTCATTTCACTCACTTTCGTGGGCACGGCAGTGTTGTTGCAGTCACAGATTCAAGAGATGCGCACCTACTGGTTTGATCGTGCCCAGGTTGCCGTCTATTTGTGTACTGACTTTTCGACACTGGGTGGATGTGACCAGCAGGAAGCGACGACCGATCAGATTCGCGCGGTCGAAGCGCAATTGGAATCACCCAGCCTCAGCCCCTACATCGAGACGTTTTATTTCGAAGACCGACAGATGGCGTTCGATAATTTCCGGGAACAGTTTGCCGGCAGTGCGGTAGTCGACCTGGTCTCGCCAGAATTCCTACCCGAAACTTTTTGGGTGAGTCTGGTTGACCCGCAACAAACGGACCTGATTTTTGAGGCGATGGCTGGGCTTGCGGGTGTCGAGAGCGTGGTTGACCAGCGAAGCTACCTAGATCAAATCTTTGCCCTGCTGAACGCAGGGAGTATCACCGCGGTCGCCGTGGCGTCCCTGATGCTGGTGGCCGCTGCACTGCTGATTTCCACCACGATTCGCCTCAGCGCGTTTTCGAGGCGTCGCGAGTTGGGCATTATGCGACTAGTCGGTGCCTCAAACCGTTTTATCCAAACCCCCTTTGTCTTAGAGGGTGTGGTCGCCGCCCTAGCGGGTGCCGTCTTGGCAAGCGGTGCGGTGTGGGCGATTGTGCACTACTTTGTGCGGGGGTATCTGGTCGAAGCGCTGCCTACGACAGTGTTTATTGGCTACGACGAAGCCTTTGCGGCGATGCCGATTTTGTTGGCTACCGGGGTGCTACTCGCCGCTCTCGCCTCCTACGCATCGATTAGCCGGTACCTTCGGGTGTAGTCCCGGAGCGGTTGCCCGGGTGAGATGAGGGGGTGAATCGTGGTCAAAGAAGTGGGCGAGAAGCTCGTAGCGAGCAATAAAAAGGCGCGACACGATTTCCTCATCGAGGACACGATTGAAGCGGGCCTGGTTTTGAGTGGCACCGAAGTGAAGTCACTTCGAGCAGGTCGAGCGTCGCTTGTTGACGCGTACGCCACGATCGACCACGGTGAAGCGTGGATTGAAGGGGTACACATCCCGGAATATACGGCGGGGACGTGGACAAACCACCCGCCGAGGCGTAAACGCAAACTGTTGCTGCACCGTCGCGAAATTGACCGCTTGGCTGGCCAGGTGTCCCGTGGCGGCTACACCCTGGTGCCGTTGAAACTGTACTTCTTGGACGGTCGGGCCAAAGTGGAGATCGCCCTGGCGAAGGGTAAGCGTGAATTTGATAAGCGCCAGACCCTCCGGGAAAAACAAGACAAACGCGAAGCGGAGCGCGCGATGGCGAAGCGCAATCGGGGAGAAGCGTAAGCCGGTCGCTCTCACACTCCAGGTCTAGACTCGGGGGCAATGACCACTTCAGCTGATACGGGATCATCCCGGCCATCTACTGCCGCGATTCCGATCCTGAGTCCTGAGGAACAAAAGGTTCGTTGGCGGGCCTACGCGATCGCTGTCGCTGTCGCATCGCTCACCATTTTGGATTTAGCAAAAATCAATGTCGCTATTCCTGCCATTTCTGATGATTTGGGGGCGAGCGCCACCCAAGTGCAACTGTTAGTAGCGGGCTTCGTCCTCGCCTTTGGTCTGCTATTAGTGCCCTCTGGTCGAATCGGTGACCTTTACTCGAGGCGCACCATGTTTTTGATCGGATTAACCCTCTTTACTCTTTCCAGTCTTGCCGGGGCTCTCTCGCCGACTATTGAACTGTTGGTGGCCAGTCGTATTGCGCAAGGTTTCGCCGCGGGTCTCTTGATGCCACAGGTGTTGGGGTTAATCCAGCAACTGTTTTTAGGCCAAGAACGCGGTCGAGCGTTCGGTATTTTTGGCGCCGTCATTGGCCTCTCCACCGCATTTGGCCCCACCCTGGGCGGCATTTTGGTGGGTGTGGGGGGCTCTAGTTTTGGCTGGCACCTCCTGTTTTGGATGAATGTGCCACTGGGTATTGCCGCGTTTATTGGCGCGGTGCGGCTGCTGCCCAAAAAGCAAGACATTCCTGACTACGTGGTGAAAGATTTCGACGTGATCGGCACCGTGTTATTGGGTGTCACCGTGTTTTCGTTCATGCTGCCCTTTGTGCTCACCACGGGCACCGAAACGGATGAGCCGGCACGGTGGTGGTGGTTGGTCCTGGCTGTGGTGTCGGCCCTTGCTTTTGGTGCGTGGGAAAAGGGTTACCTGGCCCGTGGCCGGGTAGCAATTATCGATTTCACGCTGTTTCAGGTCTCGTCGTTTCGAAACGGTGTGGCAATTTCGAGTTTCTATTTCGCAGCCTTGCCCGCGACTTTTATCGCCCAAACGCTGTGGCTTCAAAACGGTTTGGGTTTCTCCCCCGTGGTGGCGGGAATGGTCACCATTCCCTTCGCCCTGCTTTCCGCGCTCAGTTCCTGGCGCAGTGGTCTGGTCGTGCACCGCTACGGACGCATTTTGGTGGTGGGGGGCTTGATCCTGGTTATTACCGGTTTTTCCAGCACCCTGATTTTGGGGTATGTGGTTTCGAACGAATGGATGGCCTGGGCTGTTGCAGGCTCCATGGCGGTTGCCGGTTTGGGTGGTGGTGCGGTGATTTCACCGAACCAAACCCTCATGTTGGAAGACATTCCCGTGCGTGAGGGGGGTTTGGCGGGCTCTATTGCCCAACTGGGTCAGCGCATCGGAACCGCAATCGGTTTGGCCGGTGTGCTCTCCGCCCTGTTCTACGGGGTCAGCCAAGCAGGCGTTGCGCTGAATTCGGACGCCTACTTGCAGGGTTTCACTCTGGCCGCGCTCGCATCTGTGGGACTCGTGGTGGCGTCGCTCGTGTTTGCGCTGTTAGATATGAGGGCTCGAAAACACCCCGTTGTTCGTCGCTAATCACTCGTTGTGGGTATCTGGGAAAAGTACGTGGTGGTGGGGTGTCCGGGGGTGTACACTGGAGGGCTGGCCACGGCCAGTTGATAACTCCACAGAGGCAAAACAGCTTCACGAGTGATTCATCATGGGGATGATCGGTTTCGACATTGCTAATGAGTCGGAGAGAAGCGGGTCGAGAACGCAGGGTTGTCTCGTTAACGCCCCCTGCATACCAATAGGTGCCAATACAAAGCGCGCCGACTTCGCCCTCGCTGCCTAGTAGCTAGCGAGCCCGAAGTCCGTCAGACCACGTGAGCCTTCAGCGTGGATTCTGGCGTCATGGAGAAGGCTAGCTGGGTGGTGGCGTGTCAGCGCCACTCGGGACTTTTACTGATACTGGGCCTGTCGTTCACGGTGCGTGTGCCGAATGGACGGGGTCGAGATACACGACATCGCACGCTACACCCGTAGAAGACTTCGTTTGGTAGCAGTGGACGGGGGTTCAATTCCCCCCATCTCCACCCAGTTCACAAAGGCCCCACCGTTTGGTGGGGCCTTTGTTGTGTCCGACAACTAACGCCTTGACCGGGCCCAGCT
Source organism: Pontimonas salivibrio (assembly GCF_002950575.1). Classification (NCBI taxonomy): domain Bacteria; kingdom Bacillati; phylum Actinomycetota; class Actinomycetes; order Micrococcales; family Microbacteriaceae; genus Pontimonas; species Pontimonas salivibrio. The sequence continues at coordinate 1,446,149 of NZ_CP026923.1, read as the reverse complement.
GTTCGTTATCAGACGGTGACCTGGTTCACAATGGAACCGGTTGGTTTCCCTGATAATCTGAGCGATGCGATGGAGCACATGCGTGCCCATCGCGCCTACTGTCCAACTACTAAGGAGTATTGATGAGGCACACGATTCGTGGTCGCTCCATCATCGGTGTTGCTGGCCTTTCGGTCGCCGCACTGGTGTTGGCCGGCTGTGCAGGAGGGGCTGGAGAAGAAGCCACCCTGTCCGAAGACGACATTCTCACAGAAATCAACGACTGCGTTGGCACCTACGAAGGTGAAACGGTCGAGATTTACACCACCATCATCGAACCAGAATCCACACTGTTCGAAGAGTCCTTCGTGGGCTTTGAAGAGTGCACCGGTATCGACATTGAGTGGAACGGTTCGCAAGAATTTGAAGCACAGATTGCCGTTCGCGTTGAGGGTGGAACTGCCCCCGACCTCGCAATCTTCCCCCAGCCCGGCCTCCTCGCCGCATTCCCCGACGACCTCGTCGCCGGATCAGCAGCGCTCGAGGGCTCGGTTGACGCCAACTACACCCCCGACTGGAAGGGTTATGGCACCGTTGGTGACACCTTCTTCGGCGCACCTCTTGGTGCGAACGTGAAGTCCTTCGTGTGGTACTCCCCGAAGGTCTTCGCCGACAACGGTTGGGCCATCCCCACCACATGGGATGAGCTGCTGAGCCTCTCCGACGACATCGTCGCGAGCGACTATGACGGCAACGCCTGGTGTGTTGGCTTCGGCTCCGGTGACGCTACCGGTTGGCCCGGAACTGACTGGATGGAAGACCTCATGCTTCGCTTCCAGTCGGCAGAAACCTACGACCAGTGGAGTGGCCAGGCCGATGAGCGCCTCGCCTTCAACTCGCCTGAGGTTGCCGAAGTTCTCGCAGAAGCCGAGAAAATCGTGAAGAACCCCGACTACGTGGGTGACGTTGCATCGATCGCGACCACCTCGTTCTCTGAGGGTGCTGCCGGCATTGTGGATGGCTCCTGTGCCATGCACCGCCAGGCTTCGTTCCTCGGTGGAATCCTCGTGGGTGATTACGGTGCTGAGATCGTGGCACCGGACGCCACTGACGTTGAGGGTGGAATCTCCGTGTTCTACTTCCCCGGCGTGAGCGCTGACCAGACTCCTGCCCTCGGTGGTGGCGAGTTCGTGGGTGCCTTCAGCAACACTCCGGCAACCCAGGTTGTCCGTTACCTGCTGACCACTCCTGAGTGGAACAACGAAAAGGCAGCTCTTGGTGGATGGTTCTCCGCGAACCTCGGCCTGGACACCGCCAACGTGGCAGACCCGGTCAACGCTGTTGCCGTGGAAATTCTGCAGAACGCCACCACGTTCCGCTTCGACGGCTCCGATGTGATGCCCGGTGAAGTCGGTGCGGGTTCGTTTTGGCGGGAAATGACTGCATGGGTGGCAGAAGACAAGGACAACCAAGCTGTCCTTGACGCCATCGAGGCCAGCTGGCCAGCAGAGTAATCTCGCTACACTGGCGCTAGCCAATCGGGGGGTCTGTCCCTAGGACAGGCCCCCCGATACCAGCCAACACAGCCGTTGGGGAAGGGACGACACGTGGGATCTGAGCTTTGGGCAGTAATTGCCCCGAACCTGGTGCTCCTCATCATTTCGTTACTGGTCTTCGCCGCCGTGGTCTATGCGGTGTTCCTGATTGGAGCCCGGGCCTCACTCAAGCAGCAAGAGTGGTTGCGTTACGTCATCTTCCTGGGCCCTGCGGGCCTGCTCCTACTCATTGGCCTGATCTACCCGGCTATCCGCACCATCATCCTGTCCTTCATGGATAAACGAGGCGACAATTTCATTGGCCTCGATAACTACATCTGGGCGTTTACGATGCCCGAGATTCAAATTGTTCTGCGCAACACGGTCATTTGGGTTATTTTGACCCCCATTCTCGCGACAGTCATCGGGTTGGCAATCGCCTATATGACCGACCGTATGAAGCGCGGCGCGTGGGTGAAATCCTTGATCTTCATGCCGATGGCCATTTCGTTCGTCGGTGCCGGTGTGATCTGGCGTTTTGTGTATAGCTACGAGCCCGACCCCAGCAAGCCAGAAATTGGCCTACTCAGTGCTATAGCGCGCGGTGTGGGTGCGGAACCCGTTAACTGGCTTCTTGAAGCCCCACTAAACACCGTGCTCCTGATTGTGGTGCTGGTGTGGATTCAAACCGGTTTTGCCATGGTGATTCTTGGGGCGGCAATGAAAAACATCCCGGATGAAGTGGTGGAGGCTGCGATGCTCGATGGTGCATCGAGTTGGCGCCGGTTTACTAGAGTCACGCTGCCCATGATCCGCTCCACCATCGTGGTGGTGTTGACCACCATCACCATTGCGACATTGAAAGTCTTCGACATTGTCCGGACGATGACCGGCGGTAACTTCCAAACCAACGTTGTGGCCAACGAAATGTATTCCCAAGCCTTCCGACAGCTGAACTATGGTCAGGGAAGTGCGCTGGCCGTGATTTTGTTCCTCGCCGTCGTTCCCATCATTTGGTACAACCTGCGACAACTGCGCCTAGAAAGGACGGAGCGATAATGACTGCACTGTCCGCGCCTAAAGGTTTAAGCCTTGGCCAGAAAAAGAAAGCGAAGGACATCTTCTCTTCGCCGGTGGCCTCGGCGTTCGCGATCGTGTTAGCCGTTGTCTGGACGATTCCGACGTTTGGCCTACTGGTCAGCTCGATTCGCCCCGAGCGGGACATCAACAATTCGGGTTGGTGGACGTTTTTTGCCAACCCCTCATTCTCGCTCGAGAACTACCAGCAGGTGTTGTTTGTGGGTTCGGGCGTCAATCCGCCCCTGTTCCAATATTTCTTCAACAGCCTCGCCGTGACTATTCCGGCGGTCATCTTCCCCATCACGTTGGCCACCTTTGCCGCCTATGCCCTCGCGTGGTTTGATTTCAAAGGTCGCGACTTCCTGTTCTTCACCATCTTTGCCTTGCAGATCATTCCCCTGCAGTTGGCGTTGGTTCCCCTCCTGCAACTTTTCTCCCAAGGGTTAGTCGTTGGCGGCGTGACCCTCATTCCGGCTCTGGGAATCACCGGGACATATATTCCCATTTGGATTGCCCACACCATTTTCGGGTTACCACTGGCAATCTTTTTGCTCCACAATTTCCTTCGCCAAATCCCGCGCGAGCTGATTGAAGCGGGTCGTGTGGATGGAGCCAACTGGTTCACCCTGTTCACGAAAATTGTTCTGCCACTGTCAATCCCGGCTATTGCATCGTTCCTCATTTTCCAGTTCCTGTGGGTGTGGAACGACCTCTTGGTGGGCTTGACCTTCGGCGCTGGGTCGAAAGAAGTGGCTCCCATGACGGTGCGTCTGGCTGAAATGGTCGGCACGAGGGGATCAGGTTGGGAAGTGCTCACAGCGGGTGCTTTCGTGTCCATCATCGTTCCCCTGATTGTGTTCTTTGCTCTCCAGCGATACTTCGTCCGAGGCTTATTGGCCGGTTCGGTCAAGGGTTAAGCACTTTCGGATCCCCTGCGCTCCGGCTCGTAGACTGAGGCCGGGGAGAAAAACGCAGTGATCTGGCACACACTTGACACGCAGACTCTCGAGAGCGAGTGTGCGACGAATGTGCACACGGGTCTTGGCGTTGAAGAGGCTGCAGCAAGACTCGAAGCTGACGGTCCCAATGCGCTCCCGGTAGGCACATCTCGCAGCGCGGTGATGCGTTTTGTGGACCAGTTTCGAAGCCCGCTGATCTATGTCCTACTGGTCGCGGCAGCGGTCACCCTCGCACTGGCCGACTATGTCGACGCGGCAGTCATCGGTGCTGTGGTGTTGGTCAACGCCCTGATCGGTTTCATTCAAGAGGGGCGCGCTGAGCGCGCCCTGGAATCAGTGCGTGGCCTACTGGCGGAAAAAGCCACCGTAGTCCGCTCCGGTTCGCGGCAGGTCATCGACGCTACCGAATTGGTGCGCGGGGACCTGATTGTTCTGGAGTCCGGGTCCAGGGTTCCGGCAGATGCTCGAGTGGTGAGCCAGCGCGGGGTGAGCGTGTCAGAAGCCACCCTGACCGGTGAATCTGTGCCGGTGGCAAAAACCCACGACGTATTGCCCGAGCAGATGCCGCTGGCTGAGCGGAGCAACATGCTCTACACCGGCACGGTCGTGAATTCAGGATTGGCCCACGCCATTGTGGTGGACACCGGCAGCAGAACCGAACTGGGTCGGATTGGCTCCTTGGTCGACCAGGTGGGTGCATTAACGACGCCTTTGACCAATCGGCTATCTCGCTTCGCACACCACATCACGTTGGCGATTATCGGCGTGGGTGGGTTCGCCTTTGCCTGGGGTGTGCTGGTCCATCAGCTGGACCTTTTTGACCTTTTTCTCGCCGTGGTGGGCATTGCCGTTGCCGCCATACCGGAAGGCCTTCCGGCGATTTTGACCATTGTGTTGGCCATTGGCACCCGACTGATGGCAGAGCGCGGTGCCCTCATTCGCCGTTTGCCCGCGGTGGAAACGCTGGGCTCAGTGTCACTGATCTGGACCGACAAAACGGGGACCCTCACCACCAATGAAATGACGGTAGTGGACGTGGTGACGGATGCGGGGGCTATTGAGGTCACCGGGGTGGGCTATGAGCCGGCGGGAGAGTTAAGGGTCAATGGTCAGCCGATTGTTTTAGCCGATTGGGCTTCCGGTGTAGAAGCCATTGAAGGAGGGGTGTTGTGTAATCGGGCGGAGCTTCGAGGGCAGGAGGGCAACGCTGCCCGCTTTGTTGGTGATCCACTGGATGCCGCACTCCTGGTTCTGGCGGAGAAAGCGGGTGTGGAACCAAGCGGCGTCACGGCCCGATATCCCCTGATCGACACGGTGCCCTTCGAATCCGAACGCCGTTTTATGGCCACACAGCACGATGATTCCGCGCACAGCGGCACTCGCACCTGGGTAAAAGGGGCACCCGAACGGGTCATCGAACTCGCCCAGGATGCGGGTGTTAGCCAGTCGGACGCTGAACTCTGGGGTACTCGCTCCCAGGAACTGGCCTCCAGGGGCAGGCGGGTCATCGCCTTAGCCACCAGCGCCGAACCACCACAAGGCGATAGCCGGTTTCCGGGTTTGCGCATTGTCGCTCTTGTGGGCGTGATTGACCCTCCGCGGCAGGAAGCGAAAGCCGCCATTAGCGCCTGCTATCACGCAGGAATTGCGGTGAAGATGATTACCGGTGACCACGTGGTGACCGCCTCAGTGATTGCCGGTCAACTGGGGTTGAGAGGAGAGCGGCCGCTGGTTGGTTCGGAAATTGATTTCCTGGACGACGATGAGCTGATAGACCGCATTGGCGAAACCGACGTGATTGCCCGGGCAAGCCCTCAACATAAATTACGACTAGTCACCCTCAGCCAGGCAGCCGGTCACCAGGTGGCCATGACCGGTGATGGTGTCAATGATGCCCCCGCGTTACAGGCGGCTGACATTGGTGTAGCGATGGGGAAAAACGGGACCGATGCCGCCCGCCAGGCCTCCGATTTGGTACTGACCGATGACCGGTTTGAAACCATCCAGGCCGCCGTTTTTCGGGGTCGAGTTGTCTTTGACAACATCAAAAAAGCCTTGTTGTTTATCTTGCCGACGAACCTGGGTGAGGCAGGAGTGATCCTTTTCGCCCTGATGTTAGGGGCTACTCTGCCGATCACCGCCACACAGATTTTGTGGGTCAATATGGTCACCGCGGTGACCTTGGCGTTGGCGCTTGTGTGGGAGCCTGGCGAACCTGGCGTGATGGTTCGCGCCCCAAGACCTCGCGCTGAAGCACTATTGACGGGGCGTTTGCTCACTCGGTTGGTTTTTGTGGGAGGGCTCATGGTGGCGTCAACCACCTTGGTCTTCCAATGGCAGTTAGATGTGGGGGCAAGTGTGGAGCAGGCCCGGACAGCGGCGGTGTCGATGCTGGTGGTGGGTGAACTCTTCTACCTGTTCAACGTCCGCTGGTTCACCCGTCACAGCCTCACCCACAACGTTTTTCGCGGCAACATCATGATGTGGCTCACTCCTGCTGCTCTGTTGGCATTCCAAGCGCTTTTTGTGTATTCCCCGTGGATGAATGACATTTTTGGAACGAGCGGCCTGGAGCTCGAGACCTGGCTGGTCATCGTGGGTATTGCCGTAGTCCAATTTCTCCTTGTGGAGGCGGAAAAGACGCTCTTGCGCTCTCGGGGCGTCGACCGGTTTTAACCCGGTGTGCGACTGGTGCACCGCGATACGGACTGTTCACCGGGGGTTACCCGTTGTGTTGTGATCTCCGCCCCGGCCAGATGCTAAAGTCGCGTTAACTCATTTCGTCGAAGAAATTGGACCTCCATGGCTTCCCCCGTTGTGTTTTCACAGCTCACGAAAACCTATTCCGGCACCCACGCGGTCAACGCGTTAAGTGCAGAGATCCCCTCCGGTCGCATTACCGGCTTTCTGGGACCAAACGGAGCCGGGAAATCGACCACTCTGCGCTGTCTGCTCGGCCTCGCGAGACCAAGCTCCGGTGCCGCCACTGTGTTTGGAAGCCCCTACCGGGAGCTTCGAAACCCGCTCAACCGAGTCGGGGTTGTCCTGGACACAAAAGGCTTCCAGCCCCAACTCTCAGGCGGTAAAAACCTTGGCCTGATGGCTTCCGGTATGGGGGTGTCGGGTAAACGTGTCGCCGAGCTCATGGAACTGGTGGAGCTAGGCGGTGTCGGTAAAAAGCCCGTGAAGTCGTACTCGTTGGGAATGCGTCAACGGCTCTCGCTCGCGTCAGCACTGCTTGGTGACCCAGAGCTTTTGGTGCTCGACGAACCAGCTAACGGTTTGGATCCTCTGGGTATCGCTTGGCTGAGAGCGTTCCTTCGCAACCTCCAAGCAGAGGGCCGCACGGTGTTGGTGTCATCCCACCAGTTGGCCGAAATGCAAAACACCGTCGACGACGTCTTAATCATTCATCAGGGTGCACTGGTGGCCCACGACAGCCTTGACGCAGTGATGGCCGGCGACGACAGTCTTGAAGCCGCCTTTTTGCGTCTCACCCAGGGAGGCCAGGCATGAAAATCCTGAAAGCAGAAGTTCAGAAACTCCTCGCCTCCAGCTACACCCGTGCGATTGGACTGACCGCCTTTGGTGTCGGTGTAGTCCTCAGCGTGTTTGATGGCATCAACATGCTCGCCCAACCAGAACGCGCGCTGGATCCTGAGCTGGTCGCCAACTTTTACACCGATACCGTCTTTTTGGCGTGGCTGTTCCCCGCCATTTTGGGCATCTTGTTGATGACCTCAGAGTTTCGTTGGGGAACAGCGATCCACACGTTCCTGCAAACCCCGAAACGAGGGATGGTGGTTTTGTGGAAGATGCTGGCTGCCGTCCTGGGCGGTGCTTTGATTGCCCTTGCCTCATTGGCGGGAGCGTTCATTACCGCCACGGTGATTCTCACCATTGTCGGTGACTACGCACTGCCTGAACCTGGTCGGCTCATTGGTGGAACAGTCGCCATGATCATTATCGGAATGATTGGGGCACCGTTAGGTGTCGCTGTTGGGGCGTTGATTCGCGCTCAACTGGCCGCCCTGGCCGTGTTCTTGGGCTGGATGCTATTAGTCGAACAGGCCGCTGCCGTGGCGCTTGGACCGGCGGGTATCTATTTGCCAGGAGCCATGATCCCCCGAGCGCTGTCACTGGAATGGACTGCCACCAGCCTCAGTGGCATATTCACCGAGCCGATTACTCCGATTAGCGCGATGATCTTTTTGGCTATCGAAGCCGTCCTCCTCGGTGTGATCGCCTCCTACACGACGCTGAGAAAAGACATCGAATAAGTTGACTGCCACGGGGGCAGTCAACTTCAGCAGCAGTGTTGTCGAAGTGCCCGATTACCGGGCGACGCCTTGGAGTGTTCCCGCTGTCTCCACACCGGGGTCAAACACCACGCAGTAGATGGAGCGGTCGCCCAGTGCCCAACTACTGGCCGTCGGGTAGTAGAAGTGGTAGTTCAGGCGTGACGCGGCAAAATCAAGACCCACAAACCGTCCAAATTCGCTCATACACTCACTCGTGGCTTGCGCGGTGACCGAATCCACACCCGGGTATTCGCCGCTATCGACGGTCACCTCGGCGAATACTTCCGACTGGTGTGGTTCATTGCAGGGGACCGACGGGATATCCGTGAGGTCTTGGGCGAGCGGCTGATCCACATCGTTTAAGCACGTGCCCACCTCCAGCTCCAACACCCCCAAGGCTGTGTCCCCACCGCCAGCGTCCGCCGGGGACACTGTGGCGCTATTGCCGGTGCTTTGACAGCCAGAAAGCAGCACTAGGGCCCCGAGGACAGCCCCGGCGAGGACATGATGGGAGTTTCCCCTCCTCATGACTGGTCCCCGCGCATAATGGCCAACACGTCGTTGTGTAACAGGCCGTTAGTGGCAAGAGCGGATCCAGCACCGAGATCTTCTGAGCCATCCAACGCGCTAAATCGACCACCCGCTTCTGTCACAATCGGCCACAGTGCGGCGATGTCATAGGGCTGTAGATCAAACTCCCCGGCCACTTCCAAAAGACCCTCGGCGACCAGCATGTAGGACCAAAAGTCGCCAATAGCGCGTGCCCTCCACGCAGTGGTGACGAGGGTCATTAGTTGATCGTGGGCGCCCGCCTCAAGCCAGCCCGGAAGACTGTTGTAGCTGACGACAGCCTCGTCCATTGAGCCGATGTGGCTGACACCGATGGCTCGGGTCTTCCCTTTCTGCCTCGTCCACGCGCCGTGGCCAGTAGCGGCCCACCAGCGCTGCCCGAGCGCGGGTGCGCTGACAACGCCCACTTCGGGAACACCGTTAATGGTGAGAGAAATGAGCGTCGCCCAGATAGGTAACCCGCGACTAAAACCTGCTGTGCCATCGATGGGGTCGATGACCCACTCCCTGGATCCCTCGGAGCCGGAACTGTGACCGCGTTCTTCGCCCAGAATCTGGTCGCGAGGACGTGCCGATCTAATCACTGCCCGCACCCGGTCCTCCACCGCCCGGTCGGCGTCTGTCACCGGTGTGGAGTCAGCTTTAGTGTCTGTCTGCAGGTCGGCCGCGTGAAAACGGGCCATCGAGATCAAGTCCGCGTCGGCTGCTGCCGCAAGCGCCAGGGAAAGATCATCTGCGAGCGAAAAGGTTAAGGCCACCGCTTCAGGCTAGTCGAGGGTCTCCTTCAGAAGCGTGGCCGTGGCCGGAGTGTTCGACAGCGAGGCCACGAAGGCGAACCAGCGACTCCGCCCGGGCTTTTTGGCGGGCACTGAGTCTGCCATCAGCCACCGCCTGGTGCAGGGCACAATCAGGCTCTGATTCACTGTGACCACAGCCCCTCGGGCACAACTCGAGGAAAGGTTGGAGGTCGGAAAAGCCTCGGTCGATGGCTTCTGGCGTCACGTGGCCCAAGCCAAATGAGCGCACGCCAGGGGTGTCAATAATCCAACCCCCACCGGGAAGCTCCAAGGCCCGACTCGAGCTAGAGGTGTGACGACCCCGACCGGTGACGACGTTGACCACACCGACATCGCGGTGGGCGCTGGGGACAAGACGGTTTACCAGGGTCGATTTCCCCACACCGGAATGGCCCACCGCGACCGTTGTGCGATCGCCGAGTAGTTCCCGCAGGGCATTTTCGTCATCTGGTTCACCGTCGGTGCGCAAGACCACGACAGGGATGTCTAATTGGGCTGCGTAGTCACGCAACCAGTCAGCCGGATGCACATCTGCCTTAGTGACACACAAAATGGGGTCAATCCCGGCATCCAATGCGGCGATGACGTAGCGGTCAATCAACCGTGGTCGGGGTTCCGGGTCGGCTGTGGCGACCACCATGAGCAGGTAGTCGGCATTTGCCACAATCACTCGTTCAAACTGGTCGGTGTCGTCCGCACTTCGACGCAACACATTGTCGCGCTCTTGGACGCGAACAATGCGGGCCAGTGTGCCCTCCTGACCCGTCACATCGCCCACTACATCGACGCGGTCGCCGACCACAATCGCCGTGTTGCGTAGTTCTCGCGCGCGGTTCGCCCGTACCTTTGTCGCCTCCGACGTATTCAGCACGACGTCGTAGCGCCCCCGGTCCACCCCAATGACCATTCCTGGGGCCGCATCGCTGTGGGCGGGGCGCTGTTTGCTGCGTGGCCTGCGGCCTGCCTGGGCGCTATCTAGAGACTCCTCGTAGGCATCGACCCAGTCGTCATCACCCAAGCGGGGGGTCACTGATTGGCTCCTCGCAGCATGTCCGACCAGAGGGCAACGAAACCGGGTAGCGTTTTCGCCGTTTGGTCAATATCGTCCACCTCGACGCCTGTGACGGCCAGGCCCACAAGCGCACCAGATGTGGCCATTCGGTGGTCCCCAAAAGCCTTCCACACGCCACCGTGAAGGGGGGCTGGAGTGACAATAATGCCGTCACTGGTTTCTGTTGCCACACCTCCCAGGGAGGTGATGTTTTCCACCAGGGCCGCCAGTCGGTTGGTTTCGTGACCTCGCAGGTGAGCAATCCCTCGAAAGGTGGAGGTCCCGTTTGAAAAAAGAGAAAGGGTGATGAGCGTGGGGGCCAGTTCACCGGCTTCACCCAAATCCATCGATACCGGCTCGAGTCCTAATCCAGGGCCTAACCCAGCACCCTGGACCATCAGTGTGTCGCCATCAAATTCCACCAGGGCGCCAAATGCTTTCAACAGCTCCGGTAGGCGCCCGCCCACCTGGGTGGTGCTGTGTGGCCAGTGGTGGATCGCCACTTGACCACCGGCGACCAGTGCCGCGGCGAGGAAAGGTGCCGCGTTGGACAGGTCTGGCTCAATGTGGACGTCGGTTGGCTTAATGGTGTGCGGTGTGACCCGCCATTGGTTGCCCCGGTCCGATTCGACAGGGACGCCCCGATCGGCCAAACACTTCAGGGTCATTTCGATGTGGGGGAGCGAGGGAACAGTGGCGCCACTGTGGGCGATGGTGAGTGGGGCGGGAAGTCTCGGCGCTGTGAGCAATAGTCCGCTCACGAACTGACTCGATGCTGAAGCGTCGATTGTGATGGTGTGATCTGTGGTGGGCAAGCCTCCAGGTTGTACCTCAAAGGGCAGCCCTGGGGTGCCCTGGTCGTAGACCTCCGCACCCAGTTGTCGCAAGCCTTCTAACACCCCCGACATGGGGCGGTGGCTGGCGTGTTCATCGCCTTGAAATTTCACGGGTTGGAAGCCGAGTAACACCATCGGCGGAACAAAACGCATCACTGTTCCCGCCAAACCGCAGTCAATGACGACGGGTTTATCGGCAATTGAACTAAACGAAATGGGGGTGATGCGCCACTGGTCCAGGCCGTCTGTGTGGTCAACCTTGATTGTGGCGCCCAACGCCTCGAGCGCCTGAATCATCAGGTCTGTGTCTCTGGCTCGCAAGCCACCCGTGATGGTGGACGGCCCAGAGGCCAGTGCGGCGAGAACAAGTTCGCGGTTGGTCAAAGATTTTGACCCCGGCAATTCGACGGAAGCATCGAGGATTTTACTGGCCACAGGAGCCTGCCACGGGGATGATGCTGCGGGGGAATGATTTTCGGTACCCATTGGTTAACAAGAGTAGTGGCAGTCGTCACCACGAAGGAGAAACTCACGTGAGAGCCCACACGGCAGTGTTGACACCCTCCGGTGTGTCATCGCGAGTCGCGCCCACACACCCGCCGAGTGGGGTGACATCCATAGACTGGGGGACGATGTCGGAAAACCTTGAGGATGACGCCTCGGACAGTGTTTCGGTGGAGGAAGTTTCTGCTGAGGAGGTCTCTGTAGGGGGACCTTCTTCCACGGAAGACTTTGTGGACCAGGCAATGGTCTTTGCCGACCAGCTCTATGCCGGGGCCATGCGCCTGGCAAAAAACCCTTCGGATGCGGCCGATCTGGTTCAAGAGACTTACCTCAAGGCGTACCAGTCTTTTCACCAATTCCAACAGGGCACCAACCTCAAAGCGTGGCTGTTTCGTATCCTCACCAACACCTTCATCAACCTGTACCGAAAGCGCTCGAAAGCGGGCATCCAGGAGGGCTTAGATGACCTTGAGGAATGGCAGGTGGGTGAGGCCACCTCACTCACACAAACCCGCACTCGTTCAGCCGAAGCAGAAGCGATCGACCGGATTCCTGATGACACGATTCGTCGGGCCCTGCAAGCACTGACGGAGGAGCGCCGAATGGTCATCTATTTGGCGGACGTGGAAGGTTTCCGCTACCACGAGATTGCCGAGATTATGGACACACCAGTAGGGACCGTGATGAGTCGTCTCCACCGGGGGCGGCGCGAACTTCGGGAAGCACTGAGCGACTACCACAAGACCCTCACCAACACTCAGGAGGTAGACCATGGCTGATTGCGGCTGCGACAAAGCACTCGTGGCGATGGAGGACTACATCCACGGGGAAACCGACGAAAACACTGGCAAAGATGTGGCCGACCACCTGGCCTGCTGCCCTCCGTGCGAAGAGGAGTGGCGGGTTGGCCAACACCTTTCCGAAGCGGTCAAGCGTGCCTGCTGTGAAGAAGCCCCCGCGGATTTGAAAACGCACATTGTTCAGACGTTAACGTCGGCCAAGAACCAGTAGAACGCCAATCCGGCCAAACGGTCGAGCCGGAGGGTCCAGTCGAGTGGCTTAGTCGAAAGACCGATCGAGAATCAGGCGCAATTCTTCGCTGCTGCGCTTCGATGAACCGGTAGCGGGTGATGCTGCCGCCGGGCGAGAAATCACGCGCATCGTGGGTAGTGCTGCCCCCAACGATTCGACTGCCATGAACGGCCATGCGCCTTGGTTTTCCGGTTCGTCTTGCACAAACACGTATTCGGCATTGGGGTAAGACTCGAGTTCCGCGCGAAGTTGTTCCGCAGGCAGGGGGTAGAACTGTTCCATTCGCACGAGTGCCACCTGATGTGCGCCCCGTGACTCGCGTTCGTTGGCAAGGTCGTAGTGAATCTTTCCCGCGTGGATGAGAACCCTGGTGACCTGCGAACGATCTGAGATGGTGTGGTCTCCCAAGACCGGTTCAAAACGGCCTGAGGTGAGATCGTCCACGCCACTGGTTGCCCCCTTCAAACGCAGCATCGCTTTCGGGGTGAACACCACGAGGGGGCGGCGGGGGCGCTGGTAGGCCTGACGGCGAAGCAAATGGAAGTAGGAGGCGGGGGTCGACGGTCTCGCAATCGTCATATTGTGTTCTGCGCCCAGTTGCAAGAACCGTTCAATTCGGGCTGAAGAGTGGTCCGGGCCTTGACCTTCGTAGCCGTGGGGGAGGAGCAACACCACACCGGAGCGTTGCCCCCATTTTTGTTCCGCGGACGAAATGAACTCGTCAATTACGGTTTGGGCGCCGTTGACGAAGTCACCAAATTGGGCTTCCCACAGCACCAGAGCATCGGGTCGCTCGACCGAGTAGCCGTATTCGAACGCGAGAGCCGCATATTCACTGAGCAGCGAATCGTAGATCGACAACCGGGCTTGGGTGTCGGAAAGGTTCATTAGCGGCAACCACTCTTGCCCGTTTACTCGGTCGTGCATGACCGCATGGCGTTGGACGAACGTCCCGCGCCTCGAATCTTGACCCACCAGACGCACCGGCGTTCCCTCCAATAGGACGGAACCTAGGGCTAAGAGTTCGCCAAAGCCCCAGTCAATCTCGCCGTTGCGGCTCATGTCGAAGCGTTTGGTCAGCAGCGCCATCAGTTTGGGGTGAACGGTGAAACCGGGAGGAATGTTTTGGTGGGCGTCACCGATGGCGTGAAGCACATCGGTGTGGACACCGGTTGACTCGGGAACCTCGACCCGGTCGTCACGTTGTGCCTCAGGACGCTCCACACCGCTAATCGCACCCTGGTCCGCTGATTGCACCTGGATGGCGCCGGTCTGGACGGCGTGGGTTTCAGCAAACGCTTCTTCGAGGCGGTGTTGGAAGTCCCGTTGGGCAGCTTCAAATTCTTCGGGGGTGATGTCACCACGACCCACCAAAGACTCGGTGTAAAGGTTTCGCACACTGCGCTTCGCTTCGATGAGGTTATACATCAGTGGTTGGGTCATCGAGGGGTCATCACCTTCGTTGTGACCGCGACGGCGGTAGCACACCAGGTCGATGACGACATCCGAGTGGAATTCTTGCCGGTACCTAAACGCTAACTCTGCGACCCTCATAACTGCTTCGGGGTCGTCACCGTTGACGTGGAAAATGGGCGCCTGAATGGTTTTCGCCACATCAGTGGAATACACGGTGGAGCGTGCGTCGTGGGGCAGGGTGGTGAAGCCAACCTGGTTATTGACCACCACGTGCACGGTGCCACCCGTGCGGTAGGCACGAAGCCTCGACATTTGCATGGTCTCGAAGACCACACCCTGTCCCGCCATGGCCGCATCACCGTGAATGAGGACCGGCAACACACCAAAGCGTCCCGGCTCAAGCCGATCCTGCTTGGCCCTCACAATGCCTTCGAGAACCCCATTCACGGCTTCTAAGTGAGAGGGATTGGCCGCCAAGTACACGGGAATACTCTGACCGCTGGGGCTTGTATAGGCTCCTTCAGTGCCGAGGTGGTACTTCACGTCACCGGAGCCCTGCACGGTGCTGGTGTCTTGTGTTCCTTCAAACTCGCGGAAGATTTGACCGTAGGTTTTTCCGGCAATATTGGCCAACACGTTGAGGCGACCGCGGTGTGCCATGCCGATGGCGACCTCGTCGAGACCCGTTTCGGCGGCTTTTTGAAGAATCTCGTCCACCAGTGTGATGGTGGATTCTCCGCCTTCGAGGCTGAAGCGTTTTTGGCCCACATATTTGGTTTGAAGAAAGGTTTCAAACGCTTCGGCTTGGTTCAGTTTGGACAGAACCCTCATCTGAGCATCGTGGGAGGGCTTCTCGTAAGGCTGTTCGAGGTGTGATTGGAACCAGCTGCGCTGGTCCGGGTCTTGGATATGCATGTATTCGATGCCGATTGTTCGGCAATACGAATCGCGAAGGACACCCAAGATTTCCCGCAACAGCATGGTGCGGCGACCACCAAAACCGCCGGTAACGAACTCTCGGTCCAAATCCCAGAAGGTGAGCCCGTGGCTTTCAATTTCCAAGTCAGGGTGTGAGCGTTGGCGGTACTCCAACGGGTCCACATCCGCCATCAGGTGACCGCGCACCCTAAACGCGTTGATTAGCTCTTGAACGCGGGCTGTCTTATTGACCGCATCGGCCGGATCAACCGCAATATCTTCCGCCCAGTGGATGGGCATGTAGGGGATGCGCAGAGCGGCGAATACTTCTTCGTAGAAGCCGCCGCCACCGATGAGCAATTCGTGGATTTTGGCCAAGAATTCGCCAGAGCCGGCCCCCTGGATGACCCGGTGGTCGTAAGTCGACGTGAGGGTAATCGTTTTGCCAATGCCCAGTTCAGCCAAAGAGGACTTTGCGGAACCCTGGAACTCCGCGGGGTATTCCAACGCGCCGGCGCCGATGATGCAGGCTTGACCTTTCATCAGACGGGGCACCGAGTGGACGGTACCAATGCCGCCGGGGTTGGTTAACGAGATTGTGTTGTCTTGGAAGTCGCTGGCTTCCAAAGCGCCCTCCCGGGCGCGCCGGACAACATTTTCGTATGCGGTGAGAAACTCCGCGAAACCCATGTGTTGGCAGCGCTTAATGCCCGGAACCAGGAGAGTTCTGCTCCCATCAGGTTTGGGCAAATCAATGGCAATACCGAGATTAATGTTGGCGGGTTTCACCATCACCGGTTTGCCGTCCTGCACGTCGTAGTAGACGTTTTGGCTGGGCAATTCCATGGTGGCTTTGACCATTGCCCATGCGATGAGGTGAGTGAAAGAGACCTTCCCCCCTCGCGTGCGACGCAGGTGGTTGTTGATCACAATGCGGTTATCGATCATCAACTTGGCCGGTACCGTGCGCACACTGGTCGCAGTCGGCACCTCCAACGACTCATCCATATTGGTCGCAATGGCTTTTGCGATACCGCGAAGTTTCTGGACCTCGTCGCCTGGTGGGGCCTCTTTTGCGGCCGGAGCCTGCTCTGTGGATTGGGAACCAGCAGCAGGTGCCTCAGCAGGAATGGGCTGAGGTCTCGGTTGAACGGATGTGGTTCTTGCCTGGGGAATAGTGATGGCGCCGGTTTGGGGCACTGAAATCTCGCCCGTGCGAGGCGGCTCGACGTGGGCAGTACGCGGGGCGTCGATGGATTCCGCTGGTTCGGCTGACGCAGGAGCCTTTGATGCCACAGGGGCAGTCGACGCCACGGGGGCAGACGAGGGGTCACCCGCTGGCGTTGCAGGTGTGGCCGCCGGTGTGCCGGCAGAGGGAATAGTGCTCACTCGGCCTGTAAAAAAGTCACGCCAGGCAGAATCGACCGTTTCCGGGTTGTGTTGAAATGCTTCCCACATTTCGTCGACCAACCATTGGTTGGCCCCAAAATCATTGGTGTCTACACCCACGGGTGACTTTGTGGTGTCCGATTCCGACACGTCGCGATGCCCACTCTCAACTGTGCTAGTCCGATAGGTCCGGCAAGGTTGTCTCAATGCTAGCGCGTGAGCGGGGTGTGCACGGTCAACAACTTCCCGGCGAGTGTGCTGTTATTCTGAACCCACCATGGGAGAACCCCCGTCTGAATCGGCAGACCCCGGTCATAGACCGCGGGGCACTCGAGGGAGTGCCCTTTGAGTACTGAACTCATCCTGCTCCTCACCGGAGTGCTGTTAGCCGTGGGTACTGGTGTCTTCGTCGGTAGCGAATTCGCTCTACTGAATTTGGACCGCTCGGAGCTTGAAGCCAGAAGGGACCGTGGGGCCAAAGGCTACGGCCCGACCATTGCGGCGCTGAAGCGCACCTCAACGCACCTTTCCAGTGCGCAGTTAGGTATAACCCTCACCACACTGCTCGCCGGTTACACCCTTGAGCCGTCGATCAGCTACTACCTTGCAGGGCCGCTTCAAAGCCTCGGGTTAGGAGAGGACTTCATTCGACCAGTAGGTGCGGTGTTAGCCATCGTGTTGGCTACCGCACTGTCGATGATTGTCGGCGAGCTGGTGCCGAAGAATTACGCGCTCGCGGTGCCAGAAGCCACCGCAAAGGTGCTGATTCCCTTGCAGTTGGCTTTCACATGGACGTTTAGACCCTTCATCGCTGTTCTCAATGGCAGCGCCAACAAGATCCTTTTAGCAATGGGCATCGAACCCAAAGAGGAGCTCTCCGCGGCGCGCACCGCCGATGAACTCTCGGCGTTGGTGCGCCGCTCTGCTCTCCACGGTCTGCTCGAGCAAGACACCGCGACCCTGCTGTCGCGCACACTCGCGTTTGCTGAGCTCAACGCTGAAGATGTGATGACGCCCCGAACCCGGGTCGAATCCGTGCACCGCAGTGATAGCGCCGAACACATTGTTGACCTTGCAGGACGCACTGGGTTTAGCCGGTTCCCTGTTGTTGATGACTCTATTGATGAGGTTCGAGGCGTCGTCCACATCAAGGCCGCGATGGCGGTTCCGCGTGATCGACGCTCTGATGTTCCCGCCTCCGCGTTGCAGTCTGATGTGGTCCGTGTTCCAGAGACCATGCCGTTGGATGCGCTGCTGACAGAACTTCGTGGGCGTGGATACCAGTTGGCGATTGTCGTGGACGAATACGGCGGCACTTCCGGTGTGGCCACCCTGGAAGACCTCGTTGAGGAGCTGATTGGTGAGGTCTCTGACGAACACGACCGCAGGCCGCTAGATGTGGTCCGAGCCAGAGACTGGTTTACGTTCCCGGGCCGTTGGCGACCCGACGAACTAGAAGATCAGACCGGCGTGAAACTGCCCGAAGAGGGTCACTTCGAAACGGTTGCCGGGTTTGTGATCGAGCAGTTGGGGCGCCTCGCTGAGGTGGGTGACACGGTCACCATCGAATCGGGCACGATTCGAGTGGAAAGACTTGATGGCAGGCGCATTGAGCGTCTGCGTTTCACTCCGGATATTCGTGCTGCGGAGGTGGAACTGCTGTGAGTGACGACTGGTGGGGCATTTTTTGGCTCTTTTTCCTCCTCGCGGGCAACGCGTTTTTTGTGGGGGCCGAATTTGCCGTCATTTCGGCAAAACGCTCCCAAATTGAACCTCGTGCTGAAGAGGGGTCCAAAAGCGCAAAGACCGCCCTTTACGCGATGGAACACGCCACCTTGATGCTCGCCACCTCGCAGCTGGGCATCACGGTGAACTCTTTGCTGATCTTGTTGGTCAGCGAGCCTGCACTGCACCACCTGTTAGAAATTCCGCTAGGAGCAACAGGTATTGACCCCGCCTGGGTGAGCACCATCGCGTTCATCATTGCCCTGTTAGTGGTCACCTACTTACACGTGGTGTTGGGTGAAATGGTGCCCAAAAACATTTCCTTCTCCCTGCCCGATCGAGCGGTGTTATTCCTTGCCCCACCGTTAGTCCTGGTGTCGAAAATCATTTCCCCCATCATTCGAGGTCTCAACGCTGTGGCGAACGGAATCTTGCGGCTCACCGGGGTGGAGCCCAAGCAGGAGGCCACCAGCACTTACACCCTCGATGAGGTGGCCACCATTGTGGCCGAATCCACCAGGGAAGGCATCCTCGAAGACCACACAGGCGCGCTCACTGCCGCATTCGAATTCACCGAAAAGAAGGCCCGGGATGTGGCCATCCCGGTCGCCAACCTGATCACCCTGCCCGAAGGGGCCACCCCGCACGATGTCGAGCACGCTGTCGGCCAACACGGGTTTAGTCGATACGTCCTCGTTGATGACGACGGTGAACCAAACGGTTACCTCCACATCAAAGATGTTTTGGACATTGATCCGCAGCAATATGACTACCCGCTACCGCCCAAGCGGTTGCGCTCCCTCATTTCCGTTGTTGCTGACACCGACCTCGAGGACGCCATGGCGATGCTTCGACGCACCCGTTCACACGTCGCCCGGGTGATGGACGAAACGGGAAACACCACCGGCGTGTTATTCCTCGAAGACATCATCGAAGAGCTCGTCGGTGAAGTCCGTGACGCCACCCGGCGCGGTGTGGGAACCGAGCGGCGCTAATGGGTGGACTTTTTGAGCTCACCCTCGACGATGTGGTGGGAATCATCCCTGCGCCCACGCCTCAAGACGATAAGTACTCCCGGGGTGTAGTCGGTCTCGCGGTCGGCTCCGATGATTACCCTGGCGCGGCTGTTCTCGTGGCTGAAGCAGCCATGCGCGCGGGTGTTGGAATGGTTCGACTCATCGCCCCCAGCCGCCCCTCACAGTTAGCCCTCCAGTCGCGGCCCGAAATCGTGACCGTTCCGGGGCGAATCGACGCGTTGGTTGTTGGCTCAGGGATGCCAGAGGCGTCAAGTGCGGATATCACGGCACGTGTTGCCCTGTGCGAATTGGGTGACCAGGCCCCTCGAATAGTCGACGCAGCCGCACTCGGTGACACACCGCATCTGGGCGGTCCCAGAATTCTCACCCCGCACACAGGCGAAATGACCCGACTGGCTGAAGCACTTCGATTGCCGGGCAGTGCACCCTCGGCGTGGGCGGAAGCGCTCGCGGCGCACTGGGGTGTGGTGGTGATTCTTAAAGGGCACCGTCCGGAGGTTTTTCACCCCGATGGCTTGGCCTACCGACTGCCCCCAGGTAGTCCGTGGCTGGCCACCGCTGGCACCGGTGACGTATTGGCGGGACTCTTGGGGGCGCTTAGCGCACTGCGACGCTTGCCGCAGTGGTCTTTTGACGATCTGGCGTTCACGGCAGCGGCGGGGGTGTTGGTCCACCAAGAAGCAGCATCCAGGCTCAGTAGACACTCGGGTGCCGGGCGACCCGGTCCAGTGCTGGCACTCGAGCTTGCCCGTGAGCTTTCTCCAGTGGTGGCCTCACTGATCGCTGAAGGGCCAGAAGACGATTCTTAGCCTGAGTCGAGGGGCACGGTGAGAAGCGCCTTACCCCGGGTTACGCCTTGTGGACCAGCAACCGGCTAATCTCCTGGCCGACAGCGTCCGATTCGATCAAGAAGCCGTCATGGCCAAATGGGGACGACACGACGGCTGGGCGCTTGTCTTTGCTGATCAGTCCCGGAATGTGGGCAGCGAGTTGTTGTTGCTGTTCGAGGGGAAAAAGTCGATCAGAGTCGACACCCACAACAATGGTCGGCATTTCGATGGAGCCCAAGACGCCTTCGAGTGAGCCGCGGTCGCGGCTGACATCGTGACTGTTCATCGCATTGACCAGCGTGAGGTAGCTGTTTGCATCAAAGCGTCGGGTGAATTTGTTGCCGTGAAAGTCGAGGTAACTCTCCACCGCAAAGCGGCCCGAGTCACCTAACGGTGAGCGTTTTCCCTGCCAACTGCGCTCAAAGCGTTCGTTTAATTCGGTGGCTGAGCGATAGTTCAATAGAGCCATCCGTCTGGCCAGAGCCAATCCGCGGTAGGGGCCCTCATCTTCGTCGTAGTAGTCGCCGCCGTGAAACGCGGGGTCGATGTGGACGGCTTCGATCTGGACAGAGTTCACCCCCAACTGGTCAGCGCTGGTGATTGCTGTGGTGGCAATGAGACCGAGGCGAGCCGTGTAATCGGGGTAGGCAATAGCCCACTCCAGGGCGTGCATACCGCCCATCGAGCCGCCAATCACCGCGTGGAAACGATGAATGCCGAGCTCCTCCGCGATGGCGCGAATGGGTTGAATTTGGTCTCTCACCGTGAGGTAAGGAAAACGAGAGCCCCATTCGTGGCCATTGGGTGCCACCGTGGCGGGTCCTGTCGAGCCTTGGCAGCCGCCCACGATGTTCGGCACAATCACCGCGAAGGTGTCCGTATCTAATGCGAGACCGGGCCCGATGATTCCTGACCACCAGCCACCGGTGGGGTGTCCGGGGCCTGCGGGACCTGTGGCGTGTGAATCGCCGGTGAGGGCGTGAAAGACCAATACTGCATTGGTCTTGTCGGCGTCGAGCTCACCAAAAATCTCGTACGCGATGCGCACGTGGGGAATGGTGTCCCCCGTTTCGGTCTCCAGGGGCCCAGTCTGTGCGAAGCGTCGATTGCCGAGGTGATCACCGTCACGCCATGCTCCAGTGACCGGAGGCGTGCCCCGAAGGGTTTGCGACAGCGCCTCAGTGACGAAAGCACTGGGGACAGAGTCGGAGGGGAGCTGCCAATCCATGGTGAGAGTATTCTCGCAGGATTGTCAGCTCCCCGCCGGAAGCTCTGGCTGTTTAGGCTTTCGCTGCTGCCTCGAAGCCTGCCTCCAGGTCGGCGATGATGTCATCGACGTGCTCCAGTCCCACACTCAAGCGCACCAGTCCCGGAGTGACACCAGCGGTGAGCTGCTGTTCGGGGGTCAGCTGAGAGTGTGTGGTCGAAGCCGGGTGAATGATGAGGCTTCGCACGTCACCAATGTTGGCGACGTGGCTGTGGAGCTCGACACTGTCCACCAGTGCACGGCCTGCATCAACACCACCCTTGATTTCGAAGCTCAACACAGCACCCACACCTTTGGGTGCGTAGCGCTGAGCGTGTTCGAAGTAGGGGTTGCTGGGCAGCCCGGCGTAATTGACACTCGCCACCTGCGGGTGTGCCTCCAGCCACTCGGCAACCTTTTGGGCGTTCTCGCAGTGGCGTTCCATCCGCAAACTGAGCGTTTCGATTCCTTGGAGGATCGCCCACGCGTTGTCAGGGGCGACAGCGGCACCCATGTCACGCAGCAGCTGCACACGGGCTTTGATGATGAAGGCAATTGGGTCACCCAACACACCGGTGTAGCTCGCGCCGTGGTAGCTGGGGTCTGGTTCGGTCAGGCCCGGGAACTTATCGGCATGTTTCGACCAAGGGAACGTGCCGCCATCGACGATGGCACCAGCGACGACGGTGCCATGCCCGCCGAGGAACTTGGTGGCCGAGTGAATCACAATGTCGGCACCGTGTTCGAAGGGACGCACCAGGTAGGGGCTTGGCACGGTGTTGTCCACGATGAGGGGCAGGTCGTGGGCGTGGGCAACATCGGCGACTTTTTGGATGTCGAGGATGTTGATTCGCGGGTTGGGGATGGCTTCACCAAAGAGCGCTTTGGTGTTGGGGCGAATCGCATCGGCCCATTCCTGCGCGTTGTCCTGGTCTTCAACGAAGGTCACTTCGATGCCCAGTTTCGCCATCGTGTACTTGAACAGGTTGTAGGTGCCCCCGTAGACGGAGCTGGAGCTCACAATGTGGTCCCCGGCTTGGGCGATGTTCAAAATCGCGGTGGTGGTGGCTGCTTGGCCGGACGCCAAGAGAAGGGCAGCGGTGCCCCCTTCGAGAGCGGCAATACGCTGTTCAGCCACATCTTGGGTGGGGTTCATGATGCGGGTGTAAATGTTGCCGAATTCGGCTAACGCGAACAGGTTTTGGGCGTGCTCGGCACTGTCGAAAACATACGCCGTGGTGCGGTAAATGGGAGTGGCACGCGCTTTGGTTGCCGGGTCAACACCGGCTCCGGCGTGAATTTGCTGGGTTTCAAACTTCCAGTCAGACATGACTTCTCTTCCTCACGGGGTGGTTGGGATGAGTTTTACAGTAGGGCGATGTCTGGCAGTTGTCACCTGACGCTGTCACAGTGCGTAACACTTATGGGCACGCGACGCACTGGCCCGGCAGTAATTATTTTCGACGAAGAGATTTTTGCATCATCACAATGCCAATCCAGCGCCCAAATTTGTAACCCACTTTTCCCATGCGTCCAGTTTCGGTGAAACCGAGCTTTTCGTGGAGGGCGAGAGATGCTTCGGCGCCCGAGTCGGCAATCACCGCGATCATTTCTCGAATGCCGGCCGCTTCGCAGCGGTCAATGAGTTCGGTGAGTAGTGCCCGGCCAAGGCCCCTCCCGGTTGACGCGGGACCTAAATAGATGGTCGATTCGACGGTGTGTCGAAAGGCGGCTTTATCTCGAAAGAGTTGCACCCGCGCGTAACCCAAAATGTCCCCGCTGGGGGACTGGGCGACTACAAACGGATACCCCAGTTTGTGGGTGTGTTCGAATTGGGCCCGAAAGGCCCGCAGGGTGGGGGGTTTTTCGTCAAACGTGACGACGGAGTTCCTCACGTAGTGGCGATACAGCGCGAGGACAGAGGGTAAATCTTCTGTCGTGGCTTCCCGCAGGGTGTAGGAAAACTCAGCTTGGCTGGGGGCCGCGGGGACAAGGTGGCGTGGTGGCTTCCGCCGATTCTGATATTCCGACTCCAGCACGATCACCCTCCCAAGGGCAGATTACCGTGTCGATTGCGGGCATGGCCCAGCACACCACCTGTTGTGTGACGTAGAGGGGTTACAGGCTCCAGTCGATGGCCGGTAGTCCCCGCTCAATCCACAGGGCATTGGCCCTGCTAAAAGGTTTTGAGCCAAAGAATCCTCGGTGGGCAGAAAGCGGACTGGGGTGTGCTGACTCGATGACCCCTAATGGCCCAAGGCGAGGAACAAGTTGCCTGGCCTGTGCGCCCCACACAATGGCCACAGCCTGTGGTGATTTCGCGACTACCTCATCGATGAGCGCATCGGTGAACACCGACCAGCCGAGGTCTTTGTGCGCTGCGGGCGCGCCCACAGCCGTGGTCAAATGACGGTTGATCAGTAACACCCCCTGGTCCACCCACGAATCCAGCGCGAAATGCTCACCAGTGTTGATTCCGAGGTCCGCTTCTAGCTCACTGCGAATGTTTCTCGCGCTAGGGGGTAGGGGCCACACCCCCCGGGGGACAGAAAACGCTAAACCCATGGCGTGTTGGGGGTTGGGGTAGGGGTCTTGGCCCACAATGACCACTCGCACACGATCTGGTGGCACTTCCAGTGCGCGAAAGACCTTTTCTGGCGCGGGAAGAATCGACTCGTGGGGCGCCCTGACATCCAGGCGGGCGCCAATGGCGGCGAGTTGGTCGAGGGTGTCTGCGCCAAGTGCTTCTGCCCACGCCGAGGGGAGTGTCTCTGGCAGTGTGTCTGCCCAGTGGGTGGAACTAGTTGGCACGCTCAGTGGTGTGTTGGCGCATTTGGGCGACCAAAGCTGAGCTGTCTTCGTAGGCCAGTCGCCCGCCGGGGAAAATCAGTGCTTCGTACCAGGCGTCGGGGTAGACGGCGTTGTAAATGGCCGGCACGGTGTCAGCGTCACCTTGAATCCAGTAGGTCAGCACCCCGTCACTGGTTTGGCCGGGGTTCAGCTGTTGGGCGAGCAGGCCATCGATCACTTCCGCCCTGGAGGTTTGCGTCATCGGCGCCACACTGAGGGTGAGGGTCTCGGTTTCTTCCAGATTGCCAAAGAGGCAACTAATTCCGCCACGCTCTTCCTGAGGAGAGGGGCCTTCTGGGTAGACGGTGTCTGCGGAACCACTGCCGGGACCACGGAGCAAATCAATGTTGCCGCTTAGCAAACTATCCAGACGGTCTGGGGGCAAAATATCTTGGCAGCTCCTTGGCAACACAAATTCGAGAGTTTCTGGAACACCAGCCCCGTCGTCGACTTCGTCTTGAGGGGCCTCAACTTCTTCTGGTTGTTCCGGGCTTGCTGCGGACTGGCATCCGGCGAGAAGGGCGAGGATGGCCAGGACGGCCGGAACCACTGCGCGGGGGTGGCTAGCGTGGCTCATGATGAGAAATCCTCTCCTGACCCTCGAGTATAGGCAACAAGTCAGGCAAATTGCCCAGAGTCAGGCGGAATGTGATGGGGTGGCGGATGTGCCGAACCCTAGTCATCTGTGGAAGCGATGTCGTGCCATGCCGGGCGGTCTCCTCCCTGGTCACGCCTACTAGCCTGAAGGAGTGACTAGTTGGCACCTGGAAAGCCTCGCCCAGCACCACGACGCCCTCAGGCACGGGCGCACGAGTGCGACAGAGCTCACCGAGTATTACCTCGAGCGCATCGAACGGTTCAACCCGCAACTGAATGCCTTCGTGCATGTTGACCCGGATTATGCGAGGAAGCGTGCGCTCACCGCTGACGAGCAATTGGATGGACCCCGAGCGACAGCGCTCACCGGCCTCCCGACAGCAGATAAAGATCTTGTCCAACGAGCCGGAATGCCGACCCGTTACGGTTCAGCCCTCACCGAAGGCCAGCCGCCCTCTGAGCATTCGGACCCGATGGCGACCTGGGTGGACGACGTGGGGGCAATCAGCGTCGGTAAGACAGCGACGTCAGAATTTGGCATGGCTGCCGCCACTGAAGCGCTCGCCATGGGTCCCACCCGTAATCCGCACGATCTAGAGCGCAGTGCAGGTGGCTCGAGCGGGGGCGCGGCCGCAGCGGTGGCGGCGGGCCTGTTGCCTTTCGCACCGGGATCTGATGGGGGTGGGTCAATTCGTATTCCCGCACTCTCGTGTGGCCTGGCGGGGTGGAAGCCCTCGCGGGGGCTTGTCCCCGCAGGTAGTGGCTTCGAGTTTTTGGGTGGCCTTGCCGTGCCTGGGCTCATTACCCGCAGTGTGGAAGATCTTGCCCTGGCGGCTGATTTGCTCGTGCAGGGCGAATGGCCCTGGGCGACAAGAGCTCCTGGTGAACCAGGCTCCTACCTGGCTGGTCTTCAGAGTCCCGAGGCGGGCCGCCGGATTGGTTGGACGGCTACAACACCCTGGCCCACAGACTGGGGCATCACCCCCGACCCACTTGCCCTTCAGGCTTTCGAGCGGGCGAAAGACGCCTTGGTGGATGCGGGACACGAACTTGTGGAGTTGGATTGGCAACCGGCACCGAGCTATGCCGATGACTTTGTCACGCTGTGGACGGCCAATGCGGCGAGTCTGCCGGTGCCGGAGGGCGCCGGCGACGCGCTTGAACCGTTGACGCGTTTTCTGGTGGAGGAGGGTCTGAAGGTCACCGGAGTTCAACTGGTGCAGGCATTAGCGGGCCTGCGATCGTTTGAGCGCGACACCATCATGGCCTTTGGTTCTTTCGACGCGGTGTTGACTCCTGGTCTGAATGGTCCAGCGCCCGCAATCGGCTGGTATGACCCAGCAGATGCCTGGCGGAATTTCCAACAGCAGGTTCAGATCACACCGTGGACGAGCTTTGTTAATGTCGCCGGGTTACCCGCCGTGGCACTGCCCACCGATTACAGCCCCGAGGGCTTACCACTGGGCGTTCAGTTAGTGGGCCGTGCCGGCGGAGATGCACTTGTGATGGCGTTAGCCAGGCAGATTGAACAGAGGCTGCCCGATGCCACGCGCAGCCCGCAGGGGTTTTAGTTCGCCGCATGTCGCTCCTAGAAGCTGTCCGCCGGGGGAGTTATTGGCGCCCGGGGTTACTGACCAAGCGCACCAAATACGACGGCGGCATCCCGGGTGAGCTCTTCTGAGCTTCCGGAGGAGTTTGTGGAGGCAAACCACACCGAACAGTTGGTTTCGGCTAAGGATTCAGGACATTCGGTGGGGGTGATGAAGTGGGTTTCGTTGGCCGTGTATTCACCGGAAATGTTCGAGCTGCTGGATTCGATTTTCCAGAGCGAACCGCCATCCAGGGTGGTTTGTGAATTTGAGGCAGCCGAGAGGATGTCTTCCACACCACCCATCTGCTCGGTGCCCAGAATGGCGACCGACGTGGTGGAGCTAAATTCTGGTGGGAGATACCAGGTGCAGGACACCCGAAGGTCGTTGCGAACGCCCTCCAGCAGCGCGATGAGGTCCTGATTGGTGGTTCCGTAGCCGTAGCCGTCCTGGCTGATGTCACCTTCTGGTTGGCGACCCTCTTCTTCAAAGGCGACGACCTGTGCGTCGCTATACAGCGCGGAGCAACCGGGCACCGCCGCTTGAACGGTGGGAGGAGCCGTGTCGTCCTCTGTGGTTTCTTCCACTAGTGGTGTGTCTGCGTCTGATTCGCTCGCAGCCTCATCCGTGCTATCCGAGGCACCATTTTCGCCTTGATCGGCAGTCTCTGTTGCGTCGGAGCCGCCGAGGGAATCGAGCACACCTTGGACGGATTGGCAGCCGGAAAGAATCAGGGCCAGGCCCACCAGGAGCGAGGCGGGAGCGAGAGTGTGAGCGCGCATCGCAGGATTCCTTTCCGAACCGAAAATGTGTTTCTAGCCTATGCGAGCGAGCACTTCTTCCTCGTAGCGCTGAAGCGTTTCTGGGTTGTTCGCGAGCGGGTGGGCTTTACCGCCAGGAAGTAACCCATCGAAGTAGGTTCCGTTGTCGACACCCAATTCGGGGGTATCCACCAAATGGACCAGGGGCGCAGCACCTGCCGGGGCGCTGATTTGCAAGTTTCGGGTGAGTCGAAGTGTGGTTCTGGCCAACCAGGTATCTGGTCCGAAACTGGTGGCGACATATCCGGGGTGGACGGGGTAACTCTCCAGTCCACTTCGTTCCATCACGGATCGTGCATACAAAATCACGCCCAGTTTGGCATCCGCGTAGGGCCGCCATCCTCCCTGGAATCCTCGGCTCTTGTAGTCGAGGTCATCTAGACGCAGTGCCGCCACCCTGTTCATCACCGATGACGTGTGAACAATTCGGGCGCCGTGGTCGACAAGTGTGGGCAGCAGTGTTTCGGTCAGGAGTGCCGACCCCAACACGTTTCGTTGCAGGGTCAGTTCGAATCCGTCAACGCTTTCTGAGCGTGTGCCTAAAATCCCTCCAGCATTGTTCACAAGCGCATCAATGCGGGGGAGCGTGTCGAGGAGTTGTCGGGCCAGCGTGCGCACATTGTCCAGTGAGTCAAAGTCGGCGATAAACGCGTCACCGCCGGTGGCTTCTGCCACCGCCCTGGTGCGCTGTGGGTCGCGTCCTGCGACCGCGACGTGCCAACCGCGACGGGCAAGTTCGATGGCGGCCGCACGGCCAATCCCTGAGCTTGCGCCCGTCACGACAACTACTCGCTGCACCACTTCAGTCTGTCGTAGTTACCAGCGGGGACAAAAGTGTGCTTAGTCCAGGCGCGAATGTGCAGCCTGCAACTGGGCACGAATTGCTTCTGGCAACTTGTCTCCGAAGGTGCTGAGGAACTCATCGGCCGCGTTGAGGTCTGCCCGGGCCAAATCGGGGTCTACTCTGAGCAAACCCGCGAGGGCTTCTTCGCTCAGCTCAGCGCCATCAATGTCCAGATCCTCTGGGTGGGGAGTGAGGCCCAGTGCCGTGTCGTTGGCGCTGTGTTGACCTTCGATGCGCTCGATCATCCACTTGACGACGCGAATGTTGTCGCCAAAACCTGGCCAAATGAAGCGACCGTCTTCGTCTTTTTGGAACCAGTTGACTTGGAAGATCCGTGGCACGCGCCCCTGGGAGCGAAGGCGCTCACCCATGCCCAACCAGTGCTTCATGTAGTCGCCCATGTGGTATCCGGCGAAGGGCAACATCGCGAAGGGGTCACGGCGAAGCACCCCAATGGTGCCCTCTGCAGCAGCGGTTTGTTCAGAGGCAATGGTCGATCCGAGGTATACCCCGTGATCCCAGTCGCGTGCTTCCACAACGAGGGGGACCGTATCCGAGCGGCGACCCCCGAAGATGATGGCATCGATGGGGACGCCCTCTGGGTTGTCCCAATCGGCGGCCAAACTGGGGCACTGGTCGACCGAGACGGTGAATCGGGCATTGGGGTGTGCGGCACGGTGGCCGGAGTGAGGGTCGTGGGGTTCACCGCGCCAGTTAGTGAGCCCTTCGGGAACCTCCTTGGTCATGCCCTCCCACCAGACGTCGCCCTCTTGTGTGACGGCGACGTTGGTGAACATGGTGTGACCCCAGAGGGTGTCCATTGCTACCGGGTTGGTTTTGTGTGAGGTGCCTGGTGCGACACCGAAGAAACCGGCTTCGGGGTTGATTGCCCGCAGGCGGCCGTCGTCGCCGATGGCGAGCCAGGCAATGTCATCGCCGAGTGTTTCAACACTCCAGCCATCGAGGACTGGTTGCATCATGGCGAAGTTTGTTTTGCCGCAGGCACTCGGGAAGGCTGCGACCATGTGGTACCGCTTTCCTTCTGGGCTGGTCAGCCGCACCAGCAGCATGTGTTCGGCCATCCAGCCTTCATCGCGGGCCATGGCTGAGGCGATGCGCAGCGCAAACGCTTTCTTGGGAAGCAGAGCATTGCCGCCGTAAGCGGAACCAAACGACCAGATTTCCCGGGTTTCGGGGAAGTGGGAAATGTATTTGGTGTCATTACAGGGCCACGCGACATCTTCTTCGCCCTCTGCAAGGGGCGCGCCGACGGTGTGCACGCACTTCACCCAGGACGCGCCCGCGGTGATGTTTTGCAGCACAGTGTTTGACACCCGCACCATGAGGTGCAGGCTGACGACGACGTAGGGAGAGTCGGTGATTTGAACCCCGTAGCGGGCCATCGGGGAGTCAATCGGGCCCATCGAGAATGGCACAACATACATAGTCCGACCGCGCATTGCGCCCTCGGAGAGATCCAAGAGGGTGTTTTTCATTTCATCCGGGGCAACCCAGTTGTTGGTGGGGCCGGCATCTTCGGGATCCACGGAGCACACAAAGGTCCGCGATTCGACGCGGGCCACATCGGTGGGTTCACTGCGGGCGACAAAACTGTAGGGACGCAGCTCGGCATTGAGCGGCTCAATGGTGCCCTGGTCTTGCATGAGCTGGATGAGTTCGTGGCGCTCGCGGGTGGATCCGTCGCACCACACCACGGCTTCTGGTTGCAGGGTGTCCTGCCACTGGTCAACAAAGGCAACAACGTCTTCGGGGGTCACGGTGAGGGTGGTGGTGGGGTCATTCATGAGGAGTGTCATGACCGTCTCTTTCGGTGTTTTCGGGTGGTTAACTCCATATTCGTCAAATAACGGGCCAGAATTCGACGATTACGACTGTCAAAAACATGCTTTTTTGCGTTATTGTGAGGAAATGCCTTCTCTCGACGTACTTGGCCAGCGCATTAGACACTTTCGCCAGCAACGAGGCTTCACCCTCGAAGAACTCGGCGAGCAGGTGGGTGTAACCGCTAGTCAGCTGTCTCTGGTGGAAAACGGCAAACGTGAAGCCAAAATTTCCCTGCTGAACGCTCTCACCGAATCACTCGATGTCGACATGGCGGAGTTACTGGATCGAACCCCGCCCAGTCCCCGGGCTGCACTGGAACAACGCTGGAAAGAGTCCGTCAGCGAGCCACTGTTTCACTCCTTGGGTATTAGTCCGCCACGGATCACCCGGTCTACTGCTGACGACGTGTTGGAAACACTGACCGGCCTCTACGGTGAAATTCATCAGCGTGAACAACAAGCGCTAGCGACCCCGGAGGAAGCCCGTCGGGCCAACACCGAACTGCGGCTTCGAATGCGTGAAGCCAATAACTATCTCCCCGATTTGGAAACACTGGCTGAAGACCTTGTGGGCGTGAGTGGGCACCAATCGGGTGCGATCACTCACCGCGAGGTTCAACTGATGGCAAAATCCTTGGGCTTCGACATCGTTCACGCCAACGACTTACCCAAAACGGCCCGGTCGGTCACCGATTTAGAAAACGGGAGAATCTACCTACCGCCCGCATCAATCCCCGGCGGACACGGCTTGCGCTCCATGGCCCTTCAAGCAATGGCCCACCTGTTACTCAAACACCGTGTGCCACAAACCTATGAAGAATTTCTCCAGCAGCGACTTGAAATCAACTACTTCGCCGCAGCCTGCCTCATGCCCAAAACCCAAGCGGTCGACTTCCTGAGGGACGCGAAAAAGCAACGCAATATCGCGGTAGAGGACTTCCGCGATGCGTTCGGGGTGACCCACGAAGCGGCGTCGCTTCGATTCACCAACCTCGCCACTGAGTTTCTGGACATCCGACTGCACTTTTTGCGCGTTGGTGATGACGGTGGTGTGTACAAGGCGTATGAAAATGATGGGCTTCGCCTCCCCACCGATGTGACCGGTGCGACAGA
Organism: Pontimonas salivibrio; assembly: GCF_002950575.1. Lineage (NCBI taxonomy): Bacteria > Bacillati > Actinomycetota > Actinomycetes > Micrococcales > Microbacteriaceae > Pontimonas > Pontimonas salivibrio. Next base: position 1,415,286 of record NZ_CP026923.1, on the reverse strand, counting down.
GGGGCAAATTGTCTGCCGTCACTGGTCGGCACGGCAAGCTTTCGCCCGCACCAACCGCACCACCGAGTACTACCAATACACCGACACCCCAGAAGGCACTTTTTGGGAATCCACCCAAATTGGTACCGGCTCGGCAGACGAATTTTCGATCACAGTGGGAGCCGCATTTGATGACGCCAAATGGTTCCGTGGACGGGACACCACCGAGCGCACCCATTCCAGCTGCCCCGAGCTGGAGTGTTGCCGCCGTCCTGAAGCAGACATGTCGGCGAAGTGGTCGGGCAAAGCCTGGACCTCGGCGAGGCTCCAGGCCCACACCCTCTCGCCGCTGCACGGCGGCACGTTCCCCGGAGTGTCTGACGTGGAACTCTTTGAGTTCTTAGAGAGGCACGAGCAACCTGATGAGCCCGTGAACTAGGTCATCCGCGGGATACTGGAGCCATGGTGCTTCGCATAGGAATGGTCGAAGATGACGCCCTCCTTCGACTGAGTATTACCGAAGCCCTTGAGGGCCGGGATGGCTGCCAGGTGGTCACTTCGAGCGACCAACCGAAAAGCATTATTGACGCGGTTCGCGCGGGGGCGCTTGATGTCGCCTTGCTCGATGTTCACCTGGGCAATGGCCCCTCCGGATTCGACATCGCCCAAAGCCTGCGACGGATCACACCGGGGCTTGGCATTGTCTTTCTCAGTAGTGTGCGCGACCCAAGGCTTTTGGGTTACAACCCGGCATCACTGCCCAAAGGGGCACGGTATTTGTTGAAATCTGACGTGGATGACATCGACATGATTGAGCAGTCTCTTCGGGCTGCCGCCCATGACGGCTATGCCCTCTCCGATCAGGCCGCACCCCGAGTTGACCTCACTCAGCCCCAGATTGACATCTTGCGCCTGGTTGCGCGGGGGCTGTCTAACGCGGAAATTGCCCGAGAGCGGGTCGTGACCGAACGGGCCGTGGAGGTTGCGGTGTCACGGTTGGCCAAACACTTGAATCTTCGGGAAACTCCGGGGCTGAACCAGCGGGTGCACATCGCCGCACGGTTTTTCAAAGAGATGGGGTGGACCCCGTGAGCCAAGCGCAGCCGACGAAAGTGCGTTTTCCTCGGCGGATACCCATACGTCACCTTTTTCACGTCCCGGCACTAGCCGGAGTGATGCCGGCAGTCGTCTTAATCTCTGCCATTGCCTCAACATCGGGGCTCACACTCTCGGTCCTCGTTGTCTGGTTGGCCGTTCACGCCGTCACACTGCTGCTAGCCGGACTGTTGGGCTGGGCCTTCGCGGCGATACTTCGCGCCGGTGGGCGCACCACAGTGGGGCCACTGATCGTGGTGACCACGGGCGCACTTGTGGGCGGCGCAAAAGGTTTTCTCACCGCCGTGGTCGACCTGGGTCTTGGCTTAACCGATGCGGGCGCTACCGAGTTGTTCATTCGAGGTCTGGGGGGAATTGTGGTGGGGGTGTGGCTGATTGGCACACTCGCCTACGCCCGGAGTGCCCTGGAGAAACTTGAAGATGCTCGCGAGATGCTCGTGCGGGCAAACATTGCGAGGCGACTGACTGAGGAGGGCGCCAGTACACCGCCAGAGTTGACCACGTCGCTGTACGCGGTGCGGGGTCTTCGCGACCAGCTCACCCGTGAACCTGAGGCGACCACGGCGAAAGAGATTCGAAGCGTCGTCGATGCGACGATTCGTCCGCTTAGTCGCGCGCTGTGGTCGGTGGAACAACAGCGCTACCCGAGTTTGCGACTCTCTTCGCTTTATCGTGTCGCGCTCGGGTCGATGCGCCCCCGCGCGTGGTTGATTGCTGTGCTGTGGTCGGCGACGTCCTTTACGGGCTTGGCGGTGCCACTGGGCATCATCGATGCCCTCCTTTACGTCGGTTGGGTGGGACTTCTGGGCGCAGCCCTGTTCTCGTTGATCCGATTGCCTTCCCGGTTGCCCATCGCCGTGTCGTTACCCCTGGTGATTGTGAGCTCGATTGCTGCGGTGCTCGGTGGCAACGCGATGGCGAGACTGGTCTACCCACCACTATCTGACCTCATCGGTTTAGGTCTTCTGGTCTCAGGGGTGGTCTGGATGACGTTTATTGCCATTAGCGCGAGCATGCTCTCTGGGGTGTTGGATATCCGCCGGGTTATTGAAGCGGATTTGGCCAGCCACGACACTCAAGCACTTCTCGACACTCGAGCAGGGCTTTCCGCCGAGGCAGTAAGTGCCAGGCGCCTTGCCACCGAACTACACGGCCGGGTACAAAGCAAACTGCTCGCCGTGGCAAGCGGCTTTGACCAACGGAGGCTGACCCGCAAACAGCTGGCCCAACAACTAGGTGATGTGGTGGGCAACCTAGAAAAACTGGCCGGCATCAACCAAGGCAATACAGCTTCTGAGGTCGCGACAGAGAACGAGACTGAGACCCTCCGTTCTCTAGAAGAAGCGTGGGCGGGACTGGTTGACCTCCGCATTGATGACGCTTCGCGCTCGGTCCTGGACCTGGCGCTCGTGGCGAAGCCTGAATTGATGGAGCCACTGCGTGAAGTCATTAACAACGCTCATCGCCATGGCCACGCAGGTGTTGTGGAGGTGTCTGCGAGCAGTAGCGAGGATGCTCTGGAAATTGTCTTCACCGATGACGGTTATGGCCCGACCGGGGGAGGGGCCGGGCTCGGCTCAGCACTGTTTGATTTGTGGACCCAGGGGAACTGGTCACTTGGAGCTGCTGTGGATGGCGGCGGCCGAGTAGAGATGGTGATTGAACAGAATCGGTTGGCCCCCAGCCAAGACATCTAGCGGCAAACCGTGGTTCACAACGCGGTTGTGGAAAGTTTCCCACGGCGGCCCGACCACAACGCTTTACTGGCGCGATGAATTCGTCACTGTCACGCCGGCGCGCGGCCTCGACCCTGCACTCCGTTGCGAATATTGTGAATTTAGGGGATAGTCGTGGGATGGATAACCTCGCCGTGGACGGACATCTATCAGACGAGAATGTTTCGGTGGAGCTTGCCTGTTTAAAGGAAAGGTTGGATGAAGACTCCAGTGTGGTCGTCTCCATCGAACGATCAGGACAGCACATTTCTCTGTCGAAGCACGCGACGCGGGCGCTTCGGGAGATTCTTGACACCGCGCTGACGCCTTCGCCCGAGGATGACAACCCTGCACGTAGAATCACGACCCAGCAGGCCGCACGCATCCTGGGAGTAAGTCGCCCCTTCGTCATCAAGCTCCTTGACCAAGGCGAAATGCCCTTTGAGCGCCTTGGACCCAGTCGACACCGACGCCTCAAATTATCCGACGTCGTTGACTATCAAACACGCATGCAACAGGTGCGCCGTGTCGCTCTTGCCACCATGACAGAAGAGGCGTTTACCGCCGGTTTATATGACGAGACCGCGTAGGAACCGAACACCGCGCTGTGGGCGACCAAACCTCCACGCCACCGCTGTTGGACGGCAGGAACCTGTGCGTCTTGGACACCTGCGTATTGGTGCCCGTGTCACTCACCGACACGCTCCTCCGGTGCGCCGAAACGGGCCTATTTAGCCCAATTTGGTCGGAGGGAATTCTCAGCGAGTTAACTCGGGCGCTCCTCCAGGCACACCCTGACCAGGACCCAAGGTTGCTGCAAAGACGGGTTCGAATGATGGCCAAAGCTTTTCCCGGCGCAGTTCACGACTTGACCGAAGAGCGTGAGCGGGTGGTTCGGGGCTTGCCCGATTCGGGTGATGAGCACGTACTCGAGCTGGCTCTGTCGGTTCACGCGTCATTGATTGTCACCATAAACCTCCGTGATTTCCCGGATGAAATCTGTAACCCCCTCGGTGTTCGGGCCATTCATCCCGGTGACCTGTTGGTGGCTTTCGCGACTGATGCGCCCCGTCTTATCGCAGACGTCCTATCGTCCCAAGCCCGTGACACGAGATCGCCAGCCATGACGGTGTCCCGTGTGGTGTCTTCATTGGGCGCTCACGTTCCTGATTTTGTCTCCTACTGGCGCGCACACCCGGACAACCCAGAGAGCTAAGCGTCCCACAATGGCCAGAAGGACCGACCACTGTGCCTACCCGGCGCGTGCTTGCCTTGCTCGGTAGATTCCGATGCCCACGCCGCCGAGTACGAGGGTGATCAGGATGCTTGATGCGGTGATGACCAACCACCCCGGAATCGGGTCCGAGGTGCCTTCGGGTGAACTGTTGGTCGACGAGTCTGTGTCGTTGCTCCCCGCCGGGGTCGTGTTGTCATCGCTGCCCTGAGTGGTGGTGGAGGCTTCTGTCGCGTCAGAGCTGTCCGAATCTGTTTTTGTCGCTGGTTCCTCCGCTTCGTCACCGGAGGTCTCTGCGGCAGGCGTCGCCTCAGCACTGGTGGTGTCAGTGCCAGAGTTCGATGCCGTTGCCGGGGAGGGTGCAGTGAAGAGCCCGGAGGCGTCGATACCGAAGCGCTCGGTCAACACCAGGAGGTTTCCGGCAGGGTCCTTAGAGTTGAGGGTCAGCGTGTAGGTACCGGGAGTGAGCCCTGCGGGCAAGGCGGTGTGGGTGCTGAAGGAGCCGAGCCTCGAGGCGGTGCCTGAAGCGAGGACTTGTCCCCCCGGTTCCAGCGTAAGAGTGAACGCCTCGCCGCGGGCAAGGCCTTGACCTTCAGCGAGCACACGAGTCTCGGCTACGGCAATGCCACCGGTGGCAGTCGCGTCTAGGTGGAGGGCGGCCTCTGCCGCGCGAGCGGAAGGAGCTGACTCCGGAGTGACTACCTCTTGTAACTGTTCAATATCCTCCACGAAAAAGACCGAGCTCACGCCAAAGACATCTCGCTCGTAGAACACGACGGAATCGTCCACACTCGAGACGGCGAGTCCACCCGTCGAGCCCACCTCAGGAGCGACCGTGGCGGCAACGTCCCCCGAGGCTTGCTCCACGAAATAGAGGGCGTCGCGGGAAGAGGAATTACTGGTGACGACAACCTCTGGGCTAGTCGAACGAAACGCAATTCCATCGCTTCGCGGAACACTCGTGATGGTGCGGTCGATTGTGTTGGTGGCGGTGTCGATGACCGTTATTGTCCCTCGAAGGCTGGTGACCCAAAGCTCTGAGCCGTCAGGCGAGACGGCAACCCGTTGGGGGTCGGATACACCCGTAATGGTTTCCGACACGGTGATGTTGGCGGTGTCGGATACGTCCACCACGGACACCGAATCATCGGCGGTACTTTGCACATACAACGTGTCACCGTTGAAATCGAGAGAAATAGGTCCCGTGCCCACCGGCACTGCAGAGAACTTTGCGAAGGTCGCGGTGTCAATCACTGTCACTGAGTTTCCGGCGAAGTTGGGAACAGCTGCCAGCGATCCATCCCCATTTAGTGCGATGTCGTATGGTCTGTTGGGGACCACAATTTCTTGCAGTCGCGGCAGCGTGGGGTCGGTCGCATCCAAAACGTCCACCCGAGACGTGCCGAAATACAACCGGGCGACCCACAGTTGAGACCCATCCGGGGAAATGTCCACAGCAAAGCCGCTTGTAGGTCCCGTTCGGGTTCCGGTCACCGTCTGCGTAGCGACATCAATTGTTTTGAGCTCATCGGAACCAACGACGTAATAGGTGGAGCCGTCTGGGCTCAAAACCGCGCCGTCGGGAGTGACGCCGGGGATTTCCAGCGAATTGACGACTTGCCACGCCGCCATAGCGGTTGACGAAGGCATGAACGCCGCTAAGGAGACGGTGAGCGCCACAAGGGCGGCAAACACCCGCGGTGGGAGAGAAGTGCGTGAGGAGGGCATAAGCCCGAGCGTAAAAATCAGGAGGGCGGTGAGGCCAATCGACGTGCCACACAGCCAAATACTGTGCAGGTAGCACTACAGGAAGAAGTCGTTGGGTGCCCCCAGTAGGATTCGAACCTACGGCCTTCTGCTCCGGAGGCAGACGCTCTATCCCCTGAGCTATGGGGGCCAGGTGTGCCTCAAGGTTACACGTTCGATGCCAGCGGTTTGCGCCGGTGTGGGCGGTTAGGCTGGGGCGTATGGATCCCTCTTCGTTGGCCGTACACATCGCGCACATTGCGGAGAAATACGTTGTGGAGGCCACAGGGTCCGCCGAGCACCCGCTGGGTCCTGAAGATGTTGCTCTCGAGCGTCCCAAAAAAGCCGAATTTGGCGACTGGGCCACCTCGGTGGCAATGAAACTGGCGAAGCCACTGGGTCAGTCGCCGCGTGAGATCGCCGAAGTGTTGGCCACGCGCCTGGCACACATTGATGGGGTGTCGTCGGTGGACATTGCCGGGCCAGGTTTTTTGAACATCACCCTCGATAAGGCAGCCCTCGGTGAGACCGCCCGCCACATCGTGCACAAAGGGGAGCAATACGGCCGCTCTGACGCACTCGTGGGGGAGACCATCAACTTAGAGTTCGTCTCGGCAAACCCGACCGGCCCTCTCCACATTGGCCACACCCGCTGGGCGGCCTTGGGTGATTCGTTGGCCCGAGTGTTACGCGCTGCCGGTGCGGAAGTGACCAGCGAGTTTTATATCAACGACGCCGGTTCACAAATGGACCTTTTTGGTGAATCGGTCCTCGCGCGTGCGCTCGGGCGCGACCTCCCCAAGGATGGGTACCCGGGGGATTATGTCGAGCAACTGGGTGCCACAGCGTTAGCCGAATACCCCACGCTTGCCGAAATGACTGCGGATGAAGCGCTGATGTGTTGTCGAGAGTGTGCCTACCGGGAACAGTTGGCCGCCATTCGGCGCTCGCTTGAGTTGTTCAACGTGCATTTTGATGTGTGGTTTTCGGAGCGCCAACTCCACGTCGTATCCACTCCGGAGGGCACCAGCTTGGTCGACCAGTCGGTTGACCGGTTGCGCGAAGGCGGTCACGTCTTTGACCACGAAGGTGCGGTGTGGGTGCGCACCACCGACTTTGGTGATGACAAAGATCGAGTGATCCGCCGCGCCAACGGTGTCTACACCTACTTTGCGGCCGATGCCGCGTATTACCTGTCGAAAAAAGACCGCGGGTTTGAGAAGAAGATTTACCTTCTGGGTGCTGACCACCACGGTTATGTCCACCGCTTAAAAGCGCTGGCGGGTGCCGCAGGTGATGACCCCGAACACCACATCGAAATTCTGATCGGCCAGCTGGTGAGTGTTAATGGCGAGAAACTCTCCAAACGCCGCGGCAACATTGTTGAACTGGACGAACTGCGTGAATGGTTGGGTACCGATGCGCTTCGCTATTCGCTTGCGCGCAGCCCAGCCGATTCACCACTGACTCTTGAACCCGACGTGTTGTTGGCAAAAACGAACGACAACCCGGTGTTTTATGTCCAATACGCTCACGCGCGCACCCACCAGGTGGGAAGAAATGCTGATGCGGCGGGCATTGACGGTTCAGGTTTTCATGCCGGTGACTTGGTCGAACCCAGTGAGGCTGAACTACTCACCGCACTGGCGGACTACCCGCGGGTAGTCGCTCAGGCGGCCGAGCTTCGTGAACCCCACCGGGTGGCCAGGTATTTAGAGGACCTTGCCGGGTCCTACCACCGCTGGTACGACGCCTGCCGGGTGACCCCTAAAGGTGACGAACCGATCGAATCAGTCCACCACTCTCGCCGTGTGCTGAACGACGCCACCGGCCAAGTGCTGGCTAATGGTGTGCAACTCCTCGGGGTTTCCGCACCCGAGCGCATGTAAGGCCCATCAGCGATATCCTTATTCTCAGGCTTCAGGGGCCACTCCGGGTCCGCTCGTCTTGACCACGGTGACTGTAGTCACCGCAGTGATCATCGCATCCCCTTTTTTGTTTAAGTGAAAGTGTCCATGTCAAACCCCCTCGCCCCCGACTGGCTGGTTCCACCCGCGGATCAAAACGCGCTGGATCAGAAAGTGTGGCCTGCCCACGCCCGTCGTGATGATGACGGAGTGTTACGCGTCGGCGGAGTGAGTGCTTCACGATTGGTGGAACAGTACGGCTCACCGCTGTATGTGGTGGACCTTGACGAAGTGGTGGAGCGCGCCCGGCATCTGGAGCACGTGTTAACTTCCGCCCTTGCTGTATCTGGGCGAACCCTTCGCATCCACTACGCCACGAAAGCCCTGTTGGCCGCAGACGTCATTCGCGCACTGGACGGGTTGGGCTGGGGCTTTGATGTTTCCAGTTTCGGCGAATGGGAGTGGACCAGGCGCGCCGGGGCCAACCCCGCACACGTCGAATACCAAGGCAACAACAAAACCGTGCACGAATTGCGCGCCGCCATCTCCCACGGTGTCGGCCAAATGGTGATCGACAGTGCCATCGAGGTGGAGCGCCTGGCTCAAGTCACCGCCGAGCTGGGTGTGACCCAAGACGTCATGATTCGGGTGAACACCGGTGTGCACGCAGGGACTCACGAATATTTGGCCACCGCACGCGAAGATCAAAAGTTCGGGGTCGCTAGGGCAGATATTCCCGCGCTCGCGGCAGAGATAGCCCGACACCCCAGCCTGCGGTTGATTGGGTTGCACTCCCACATTGGGTCCCAAATCGTGGCACCGGATGGTTTTGTCGAAGCGACGAAGCGCGTGTTGGAGCTGTATAAAACCCTCCAAGCCCATCACCCGTTGACCACACTCAACATCGGTGGCGGTTTCGCCATCCCCTACACCTCGGTGGACCCCGACTCGAACCTGGAAGACATTGCCCAGGCGGTCGGGCAAGAAATTGACGGATTTGTCACCAGGGAAGGCATCACCCTGGACACCATTGCCTGCGAACCGGGGCGCTACGTGGTGGGACCCGCCGGTATCACCCTCTATTCGGTGGGCACCACAAAACCGGTCGAGGTGGACTACCCGGTGGGCGAGGGATCAGACGCAGAGTCTGGGAGTGCCACCCGGTTGTATGTGAGCGTCGACGGCGGAATGAGTGACAATTTGCGCCCCGCCCTTTACGGAGCGAACTACACCGCACGGATTGCGAACAGAGCGTCCTCGGCGCCACCAGCGCTGGTGCGTGTGGTGGGAAGCCACTGTGAAAGCGGCGACATTGTCATTCACGACGACTATTTGCCCGCCGATGTCACCCCAGGTGACCTGGTTGCAGTAGCTGCGACCGGCGCGTATTGCCATTCACTCTCATCCAATTACAACGCGCTCGGTCGACCGGCACTAGTCGTCGTGGAAGGCGGCGAAGCCCGGGTGGCCATCCAGTCGGAAACACCCGACGATGTGATGGCCCGTGACCTCGGGTTAGCCTTGGGCTCTCGCACAGGAGCACAGAACACAGCAGACGAGAACACCACCGTTGAGGAAAGGACAGATCAGGCGTGAGGCAAAACTATCGAGACCTCAAAGTGGCTGTGTTGGGCTCCGGGACAGTCGGTTCCGAAGTGGTACACCGTCTCCTTCACGAACGCGAAGAACTGGGTGCCCGTATTGGGGCCGAGCTTGATGTGGTGGGTGTGGCTGTTCGTGACCTCACTAAACCGCGAAACCAGGACATTCCCTCAGAACTTCTCACCACCGATGCCGATTCCTTAATCGCCGGTGCGGACATTGTGGTGGAGCTGATGGGCGGAATCGAACCCGCTAAGTCACTGATTTTGCATGCCCTGGAATCTGGGGCTGACGTGATTAGCGCCAATAAGGCGCTTCTTGCCGCCCACGGACCAGAACTCTTTGACGCCGCCACCGCGGTCGGAGCGCAGCTCTACTATGAGGCCGCCGTTGCCGGCGCCATTCCGATTATCCGCCCGCTACGCGATTCTCTCGCCGGCGACAAAGTGCAACGCATTTTGGGCATCGTCAATGGCACCACAAACTTCATCCTTGACCTGATGGACCGCGAAGGGCAGTCCATGGAGGCGGCGCTGGCCACCGCAACCGAATTGGGTTACGCCGAAGCGGATCCGACCGCCGATGTCGGTGGCTACGACGCCCAACAAAAGGCCGCACTCTTGGCCCAACTGGCGTTTCACACCGCGATCGACCTGGAACAGGTTGGTCGCGAGGGTATTACTGAGATTTCCCTTGAGCAGGTTGAGGCCGCCCGGGAAGCCGGTTACGTCATTAAGCTGCTCGCCATTTGTGAGCGGGTGAACGAAGGAGGCGTCGAAGGTGTTTCCGTTCGGGTGCATCCCACCCTGGTCTCACGCGACCACCCACTCGCCGCAGTGCACGGCGCAAACAACGCCGTGTTTGTGGAAGCGGAGGGTGCCGGTTCGCTGATGTTTTACGGCGCCGGAGCGGGCGGACCCGAAACGGCATCGGCCGTATTGGGCGACATTGTCTCCGCCGCCAGGCGGCACGTGGCCGGCGGGCCCGGTGTGGCCGAATCGACCCACGCTGACCTGGTGATGGTCGACCCCGGCGTTGTTCCCACCCGCTACCAAATAGCCCTTCAGGTGCGAGACGAACCGGGTGTGCTGGCACAAATCGCTTCAGTGTTTTCCGAACAGGGTGTGTCGGTAGAAACTTTGAACCAGAGTGCGCCAGCCCACCCGCACTCGGGCGAAGAGCTCGCTACGCTGGTGATTCACACCCACACCGCGCCGGAGGCGAGCTTGGCACACACGGTCGCTCAGCTTGCCGACTCACCGGTGGTGGCGTCGGTGTCCGGAGTTGTTCGAGTAGAGGGGTCATAGTGGCCACACAGTGGCGCGGAGTCATCCGCGAATATTGGGATCGCCTTGATGTGAGTAAAAACACTCCGGTGATCACCCTCGGTGAGGGCGGAACGCCACTCATTCCTGCCCCTTTCCTTTCGGAGAAAACCGGCCTGGACGTGTACGTCAAGTTTGAGGGGATGAACCCCACGGGGAGTTTTAAAGACCGCGGTATGACGATGGCGATTTCCAAAGCGATGGAAGCCGGTGCGAAAGCCGTGATTTGTGCATCGACGGGTAACACGTCGGCGTCGACTGCGGCCTATGCCGCGTGGGCAGGAATCACTTCCGCGGTGTTAGTACCCGACGGCAAAATTGCGATGGGCAAACTGAGCCAAGCTGTCGCCCACAACGCCAACATCATTCAAATCGAAGGAAACTTCGATGACTGTTTGGAAATTGCCCGCGAATTGGCGGACAACTATCCCATTCACCTGGTCAATTCGGTCAATAATGACCGCATTGAGGGGCAAAAAACCGCGTCCTTTGAAGTGGTCGATTCGTTGGGTCGCGCACCCGACTACCACTTCATGCCGGTAGGAAATGCCGGAAACTACACCGCCTACCACCGCGGGTATAAAGAGGAACTGGCGCGCGGTCGAACCGACCGGATGCCGAGAATTTTTGGTTTCCAGGCAGCAGGTTCCGCCCCGATCGTGAGCGGCCAGAGGGTACTGAAACCAGAAACCCTCGCCAGTGCCATTCGCATTGGAAACCCCGCCTCATGGGATTTGGCCCTCGCCGCCCAAAGCGACACCAACGGGTATTTTGGGGCGATCAGCGACGAAGGAATCCTCGCCGCCCACCGCATGCTCTCCCAGACCACCGGAGTGTTCGTGGAGCCGTCTTCGGCGATCAGTGTGGCCGGGTTAATGGAGCGCAGCGAAGCCGGAGTGTTGGAGCGTGGCGCGACTGCGGTGCTCACCGTCACCGGCCACGGTTTGAAAGATCCTTCCTGGGCACTCAAAACAGAAGACGGGTCAGACATTGAACCCGTCCGCGTGCCCGTCGATGTGGAGCGAGTGGCTGAACTGCTCGGCATGGAAAAGTCCAGCTCGTGAGCGTGCGTATGCCCGCCGGTACCGGGGTCAGTGTGGTGGTTCCCGCCACCACAGCCAACCTCGGACCCGGTTTTGACACCCTGGGTATGGCCTTAACCATTTACGACGAGGTCACCGTGGTGACCCGGGAAACCCCCGGCGTCAGCGTCGAAGTACGAGGTGTCGGTGCAGGAGAAGTCGCCACCGATGAGACCAACCTGGTGGCCGCCTCCCTCATTTACGCCCTGGAAACCTGGGGTGTGGAAGTTCCAGGGCTAGATCTAGTAGCCACAAACCACATCCCGCACGGTCGCGGTGTGGGCAGCTCGGGTGCCGCCATTGTGGCCGGAGTCGTAGCGGCCAAAGGACTCGTCGAAGGAATTATTGACGTGAGCGATGACGAACTGCTTCGCATCGCGACTGAACGTGAAGGTCACCCGGACAATATTGCGCCCTCACTGTTTGGAGGACTGACCATCGCGTGGATGACACCCGATGGGCCGCGATCCAAAAAACTGTCCGTCCACCGCGGGGTGTCGCTGTTGGTGGCCATTCCGGGCGAGAGCCAAATGTCGACCAAGCTCGCGAGAAGTCTGCAACCAGAAACGGTGCCGCACGAAGACGCCATTTTCAACCTGTCCCGCGCTGCCCTCTTGATTGCCGCGCTTCTGGATAGTCCCGAGCTCTTGATGGAAGCGACAGAGGACCGCCTCCACCAGAACTACCGAGCCAGTGCGATGCCGGAAACCAGTGCACTGATCGGCGCTCTTCGCGAGAAAGGTTTCGCCGCTGTCGTGAGCGGTGCAGGGCCCTCGATTTTGGTGCTGTGTAGTGACCCCACACAGCGGGTTGATGCCGAAGCGCTGATTGCCGAGCAGGGCTCGGGGGAGTGGCAGTGTCACGCGCTGACGGTCGACCAGCGGGGTGCTACAGTGGAAGCGCTTCCGGGCTTCGCCCACTAAACCCAGTAGGCACTCCGGATTTCTCACCGGCTCCTCCAGGCGCCAAAGCCACCATGTGTGGCGTGTGGCGCCAGGAGACCTCGTCAGTCGACACCCCGATTGGTGCCGAGGACCACAGGCCGATGCGGAGAAAATTTCCCGACATAAGGAGACACCATGGACAACGACACCAGTACGCCTGATTCCACCGAATCGGTTGCACCGAAGCGCACAAGTCGCCGGGCAAAGACCGATCAGGTGGTCACCCCTGAGGCTGCCCCCTCATCCGAATCCGCTGCAACACCCACCCAATCTGCATCTGATTCCCCCTCTGGCGATGATGCCAAGACCAGCCGTGGGGCCAAGACCACCCGTTCAAGAAAAGCCGCTTCGGACGATTCATCGTCATCCAACGCTGCATCTGCTGGCGCCGATGGCCAGGCAGACGACGCCAGTGCAGGCTCCGGTGACGGGGCCGATGATTCAGCCAGCGAAAAGAAGTCCTCTGGCCGCTCGGGTTCACGACCAGCCCGCGGTAAGCGACCCTCGAACAAAAACCAGGAATCAGAAGAATCTGGCGACACGGCAGATTCTGACTCTGATGATTCCCGGGGCGAGTCCTCTGATGACTCCAACGATTCTGATTCCTCACAGCGCGGCCGCGGCCGCGGTCGGGGGCGTGATCGTCGGCGTGGTCGTGGAAATGGCGGCGATGATGTCGATCCTGAAATTTCTGACGACGACGTCCTGATTCCCATTGGCGGAATCCTCGACGTCCTTGATAACTACGCCTTTGTGCGGACCACCGGTTACCTTCCCGGGCCCACAGACATTTACGTCTCACTCGGTCAGGTGAAGAAATACAACCTCCGAAAAGGTGACGCCGTCATCGGTTCCATCCGTCAACCCCGCGAAGGGGAAATGCAGGGGCGCCAAAAATACAACGCCCTGGTCTCGGTCGACACCATCAACGCCCAAAGCCTGGATGACGCTCACAAGCGTCCCGATTTCGCGTCCCTCACCGCCATCCAGCCCACCAAACGCCTCAGTGTTGCCGGTGGCTCGGACATTAAATCCATGGGGCTGGTGGACCTTTTTGCACCACTGGCCATGGGTCAGCGCGGCATTATTGTCGCCCCGCCCAAATCAGGAAAATCCACCATGGTGCAGCGCTTGGCGGAAGCCATCGCAGCGAACCACCCCGATGTTCACCTGATGGTGGTCTTGGTCGATGAAAACCCTGAGACTGTCACTGAACTGCAGCGCAGTGTGAAGGGCGAAGTGATCGCGTCGACCTTCGACCGCCCGGCTGATGACCACACCACCATTGCGGAGCTCGCCATTGAGCGGGCAAAGCGCCTGGTTGAGCTGGGCCACGACGTGGTCGTCATTTTCGATTCGGTCACACGTTTGGCCAGGGCCTACCAACTCACCGGAACTCAGTCGCGCGGCAGCCAACAGGCTGACGCTGCGTGGTTGTACCCCACCAAGCGCCTTGTGGGTGCCGGTCGCCAGGTGGAAGGTGGCGGTTCACTCACCGTGCTGGGAACGCTCCTCGCCGACACCGGTCAAGCGATTGACGACCAGGTGGCTCACGAAATTTCCCAGCTGGCCACCGTCGAATTGGTGCTCTCCTCTGAGGCCTCAAGGGCCCGGTTGTTCCCCGCGATTGACGTGGTGCGCTCCGGCACGAGTCGTGACGAAGCCCTGATGGGCCACAGCGACGCGACGGTGATGGATGAATTCCGTCGACACGCTCTCCACGCCGACCAGGTTGAGGTTCTCAGTCACTTGATGGCGATTGCCGAAAAGACTCCCGCAGCTGAAGACATTGTCGAGAAGCTGCGGACCTCTCCGGTGGAGTTTCGCCAGGGGGCCTAAGCATGTGGGAGTCGATTGATCAACTCATTGCCGAACACGGCGAGCTTCAAGGCAAGCTCGCCGATCCGGCGGTTCACCAGAACCCCGGAATGGCACGCAAGCTCAATCGGCGCTACCTCGAGCTTGATCGGATCGTCAACGCCCACAAAAAGGTGATGGGCCTCCACGAAGACCTCGAAGCGACCAAAGAACTCGCGAAGGAAGATTCCAGCTTCGCCGACGAAATTCCGGCACTCACTGAACAAGTCGACGAAGCTGAAGACGCCCTGCGAGCACTGTTGATTCCGAAAGATCCCGACGATGGTCGGGATGTGATTATGGAAATCAAAGGTGGCGAGGGCGGTGAAGAAAGTGCCCTGTTCGCAGCCGACCTGCTCCGAATGTATTTGCACTATGCCGAATCGCGTGGCTGGAAAACCGAAGTGCTCGATAAGACCGAGTCCGACATGGGTGGTTACAAGAACGTCCAAGTCGCCATCAAATCCAGTTCGGCAGACCCGGCAGAGGGTGTGTGGGCGCGCCTCAAATATGAGGGCGGTGTTCACCGCGTGCAGCGGGTGCCCAGCACCGAATCACAGGGTCGTATTCACACCTCAACGACCGGTGTGCTCGTGTTTCCCGAAGTGGATGAACCCGAAGAAATCGAAATCGGCCCCAATGATCTCAAGGTGGACGTCTTTCGTGCCAGTGGCCCCGGCGGTCAGTCGGTGAACACCACCGACTCGGCGGTGCGGTTGACTCACCTTCCCACTGGGATTGTAGTGTCGATGCAGAACGAGAAATCGCAGTTGCAAAACAAGGAAGCGGCCCTTCGAGTGTTGCGCGCCAGGATTCTCGCCAAACAGCAAGAAGAACAAGATGCGGAAGCATCGAATCTGCGCAAATCCCAGATTCGCGGCATGGACCGTTCAGAGCGCATCCGCACCTACAACTTTCCCGAAAACCGCATCGCCGATCACCGCACCGGGTTTAAGGCGTACAACCTTGACCACGTCATGTCGGGGGCGCTCGACCCGGTCATTGATTCGTGTGTTGTCCACGACGAGGAAGCACAGCTCAAGGCCATAGGCGAGGCGTAACTTCGTGGCCGAATCTTTTCCAGACACTCTGGATCAGGCCATTTCCCGCCTCCGCGTGGCCGGTGTGGCCTCACCGGAGGCAGATGCCTGGTCACTCATTGCGGCAGTGACTGGCTTAGGTCGCGGTCAGGTACAAGCCAAAGCTCTGATCCACCCCGACCTGTTGGATGAGAAACAGTTGGTCCAACTGGAGCAGTGGTTAAGCAGGCGAGAAGCTCGTGAGCCGCTGTGGCGCATCACCGGTCTGGCACCCTTTTTAGAGCTTGAACTAGAGGTGGGCTCTGGGGTGTTTACTCCCCGGCCCGAAACAGAACTGCTCGCCCATCAGGCCATTGCGGAGGCGGAAGCCATGGTCCCCGTGGGGCAGGGTGTGTCGGTGGTGGATTTGTGCGCGGGGTCTGGAGCTATCGGGTTGGCCATAGTCCACCGTGTGGCGCACACCCACCTGGTCGCCGTGGAATCGTCACCGGAAGCCGCAGAATATTTACGCCGTAATGCTGAGTGTTTCGCGCCAGATCGCAGTGAGGTGCTCGTGGCCGACATCGGGGACGTGGTGCACACCGTAGCTGATCACACCGCGGACCTTGTGGTGTCAAACCCTCCCTATTTGGTTGAAGGTGTTGACCCGTTAGATGTCGAAACAGCACAGTTCGACCCGCCCGCAGCGCTGTTTAGTACCGGCCAAGGCCTCGATGTGATTTACCGGGTCGTCGACATTGCCGCAAAGCTGTTGAGGCCAGGCGGGGTGGTGTTCATCGAACACGGCATCGACCAAGGCCCGGCCACCCGGCAGGCACTTCAGGCTGCCGGGTTTCGCAACCCTCAAACCGAAGCGGATTTGCTAGGTCGGGAGCGCTTTAGCCGAGCTGTGGCGTCCGGGTAATAAAAGCCTGCAGTGCTCCACGCAACTCTTCTGCACTCTGGTTGGGGCTAAACCAGTGGCCAGTAATACCCAACGTTTCGGCACCACGAACGTTTTCTGGCAGGTCGTCGACAAAAAGAGTCTGGGAAGCCTTGTGCCCTAAGTGATCGATTGCTCGCTGGAACACCATTGGATCGGGTTTTCTTGCCCCGAAATGCGCGGTGGCAAAAAGGTTGTCGCCAAAAATGTCCAGAAGTTCGGGGGCAATCTCACCGAGGTGTTCACCAATGAGTGCACCGTTATTGGTCAATACGGCTACGTCCCCGTGGTGGGAGGCTTCCCTGGCAACGTCAATAATCGACGGTCGCGCCGTCATTCCTGCCCGTCTGTGGGTGAGCCAGTCGGGTACGGAAATATCGGACTCTAGGGCCGAATTGACCCGCTGCAAGTATTCGGCTCCTGTAGGGGGATCACCGGCTTCGGCCGCCCATTCACCGTCATCGTGCCACCAGCGGCGGCGTAGTTCATGAAAATCATGCCCGGTGAGAGCCGTGAGCCGGTCCATTCGAATTCGCCACTGGTAGTCGTAGAGGACATTGTCCATGTCGAAGAGGAATAGCATCAGCCCCAGCCTAGAGCGCTCGAAGTACACTAATTCGCAATGGCTACCCTCTTCGATCTCGCCCACGAGGATGATGCGCTCCCCGCGCTTCATCAGGCTCACGCCGCGCTCACCCGCGGCGAAGTGGTTGTTGTTCCCACCGACACGGTGTACGGGATCGCTGTCTCGCCTAAGGTTCCCGGTGCGATCGACACCGTGGTGGGTTTGAAAGGCCGCTGTAAAGATATGGCTCCACCGATCCTGGTCGCCACTGTCGACCAGGTGGTGCCTTTGGTGGCAGAGGGTGCGTTGAGTGACACTGTGCACGCGCTGTTGCAGCGCTACTGGCCAGGTGCGCTGACCGTGGTGTTGCCCGTCAACGAGTCACTTCCTTTTGATATTGGTCACACCCCGGGCACGATCGCCCTTCGAAGCCCCGATGATCAGTCGTTGCTGGAGCTTCTGCGGATCCACGGCCCCCTCGCGGTGACGAGCGCCAACCGTACGGGGGAGCCACCGTGTCAGAGCGTGTTCGAAGCAATTAATACTTTTGGTGACGAGGTGGCCGTCTATTTGGGAGCCACTCACGATTCACACACTGACCATTTGCCCTCGAGCATTGTCGACGCCAGCGATTTGGTGACCGGCGGAATGGGGCTGCGCCTCATTCGAGAGGGGGCCATTTCGGCCGCCGAGTTGCGTGACGCCGGCTATGAGGTGTCTGCCGCGTGACCTACTACGCACTTGTGCTCATTGTGGCGACCGTGGTGAGCTTTGGCCTTTCGGTGGCGCTGTGGCAAATCGGGACCCGATTTGATGTACGACGGGAAGTGCGCTCCCGTGATGTTCACAAAGAGCCGGTACCTCGATTGGGGGGTTTGGCTCTTTTCGGCAGCCTCCTGGTGGCGACTTTGGTCGCCAGCCAAGTCAGTTGGTTTGAGGGAATTTTTTCTGACTCTCACGCGGTCTGGGCGCTGGTGGGCGCGGCAGCTGTTGTTGTGGCCATCGGGTTTATCGATGACCTTTTCGAATTGGATTGGGTGACCAAACTGGCCGGTCAGGTTCTCGCTGCAGGGATTGTGGCGTGGCAGGGTGTGCAAATTGTGTCGATTCCCATTGGGGGTTTGACTCTGTTTTCTCCCACACTGTCGCTCATTCTCACCGTGTTAGCCATCGTCTTGGTGATGAATGCCGTGAACTTTATCGATGGTCTCGACGGGTTGGTCGCCGGTGTGACCCTCATTGCCAGTGGGGTGTTCTTTATGTACAGCTTTTTGCTGGCCACCGGCGAAGCCGACACCCCCTACTTCAACTACGCCTCACTGTTCACCGCGATTTTGTTGGGTGCCGTGTTGGGTTTCTTCCCCCTTAACTGGCATCCCGCGAAACTCTTCTTAGGAGATTCGGGGTCACTGCTGGTGGGCTTGATTATGGCCACTACGGCCATTTCGGTGACGGGACAGATCGACCCCGCCATGGTCAGTGCCTCCCAACTGCTTCCGGCTTTCATCCCCGTACTGCTACCGCTTGCCGTCTTGGTGGTGCCCCTGTTGGATTTCCTGCTGGCGGTGTTACGCAGACTGCGAGCGGGAATGAGCCCCTTTGAAGCCGACCGCCAGCACCTGCACCACCGTTTACTAGATATGGGTCACACCCACTTGCAAGCGGTATTGATTTTGTACGCCTGGACGTCAGTGTTGGCCATTGGCACCCTGATGTTCTTGTTTGTCGAGTGGTATGTCGCACTGGGCATCATTGCGCTGGGGCTTGTCGGTTCCACCGTGGTCACTCTCTCGCCAGAGCACCGAGACGTTGATGACCCTCTGGCAATCCCAGCCCAACCTGAAAGGACTGAGGCGTGAACGCACAGACTGTGATTAGAAAAGCCCTGTTCTGGGGGGTGGTGTGGACGTCTTTGGTGACCATTGTCGCCAGCATTGCCGGCGCCCTGGTCGCGGAACTCTCCGGAATGCTGGGCGCACTGCTCGGTGGCGGCATTGGTTTCGCCTTCCTTGCCATTACGCCACTGTCCATCGTGTGGGGGCTGAAAGCAGGTCGGGGAAATGTCCTAGAGCCGGGTTTCTTCGCTGTGGTCTTGGGCATGTGGCTGGGGAAGTTTGTGGCGTTTCTGGCGCTGGTGTTCTGGTTGGGCGATTTGGATTGGGCCCACCGAGAAACACTGTTTCTCACGATCGTGGCCTCGCTCCTGGTGGGGCTCGCCACCGATGTGGTGGTGGTGATTCGCTCGCGCATGCCCTACGTCGACGTGCCCCTTCCCGACTCCTCAGACCCGCAGTAGGCATTTCATGACCACACCTGACCCAACGGCCAGTGCACCAGCGTCTGGGCGTCAGGTGTTTTCTCTGGGTGACCCGGATTCGCTGCGGGCGGGTCTTCGCGCGGCGCGGATAGCTCTGGGGAAAAAACAGTTAGTCGTGATTCCCACCGACACGCATTACGCCATTGCCGCCGATGCGTTTTCACCGGCGGGGGTTGCTGCACTGGCACGTTTTAAAGGCTGGAGTGAACAACCTGCCCCCCAAGTGTTGTTACCCAATGCTGAAGCCCTTCACGCCTTAGGCGCTGAAGTTCCTGAGGCGATTACTCGCCTCACCGAGCAGTTCTGGCCAGGCCCCCTCACAGTGGTTGTGCAGGCAGGAAGTAGTGTGCGCTGGAATCTGGGTGACGCGGTGGACAGGGTCGGCCTCAGCTTGATCGCCCACGAAGTCACGCGGGAGCTTTTGCTGGATACGGGGCCGTTGATGATCAGTGCCGCGCACCCGGTGGGCGATGTTCCAAAAAACATTGAGGCACTGGCGGACAGCGACTATGCGGATCTTGCCGTGGTGTTGACGGACCCGCAATTGTCCTGGGATTTTTCTACCCCTGGCTCCACCGTTGTCGAAGTGGTCAACATTGCCGACACAGTCCGAGGTGCCGAGGCGGCCAGCGGTGCCGAGGTGGCCCGGGACGCAGCAGAGCAGGACCTTGCTGCGCGGGAGGGTGACCGCACCGTTATGCTTCGAGTGCTGCGTGAAGGAGTGATCTCGGGCGATCAGTTGCGCGATGTCGCCGGCGACGACGTGGTGTGGTGCTAACGATTTCGACAGAAAGTGTCTTCATCTGAAGATTTCCTGGCACTTTCTCAGCCTGGAGGGCCTTTTTGGTTGTTTGGCGCCTGTTCTTGCTTGATAGGGTAGAGCGACACGTAGCCGCCGCACCCCTTTGGTGCCACGACTCGGGAGACAACGCTGTTCGCGACACTCAGTAGCCGCTTGGTACCGCTGGCATCCGGCGATGACGGTGAATTCTCACCCCCCACCATTGCCGAGTTCTTCCCACCGGCCGTGTTATTCGAAGGCACCATTTTCGAAATGAACCGGATCGTTCTGATCCGACTGCTCGCGGTGCTCGTCATTTTCCTCATTTTCTATTTCGGCACCCGCAAGATGACGGTCATTCCTGGTCGCTTCCAGGGTGTCGTTGAAATGGCATTGGATTTGGTGCGAAGCGGTATCGCCATCAACGTCTTGGGCGAAAAAGACGGCAAGCGGTTCTTGCCGCTTATTTCCAGCATCTTCTTCATCGTCTTGTTCATGAACCTCACCGGGGTGATACCTGGGCTCAATATTGCGGGCACCAGTGTGATTGGTATGCCACTGGTGTTGGCCATCACCGCCTACCTGGCGTTCATTTATGCCGGTGTGAAAAAACACCCGGGCGCGTTTTTCAAGAACTCGCTCTTTCCTCCCGGTGTGCCGCTCCCGCTGTATGTGATCGTCACTCCGATCGAATTTGTCTCCACGTTCGTGTTGCGACCGGTCACCCTCACCCTTCGTCTTCTGATGAACATGGTGGTCGGACACTTCCTCCTGGTCTTGTTCTTCTCGTCCACCCACTTCTTCTTCCTCTACTCGGGCGATCTGCAAGCGCTCTTTGGGGTGGGGACAGTGCTGTTGTCGATCGTGTTCACGTTCTTCGAAATTTTCATCGCTATCTTGCAGGCCTATGTCTTTGCCCTCTTGACCGCCGTGTACCTCCAGCTTGCGCTTGCGGAAGAACACTAAACCCCGCTTCGGCTTGCCGAAGCACCAAATAGGAAGGAACGAGCTGTGGAACTCGCAGAACTCACCGGAAATATCGCCACAGTCGGTTACGGTCTCGCCGCGATTGGCCCCGCCATTGGTGTGGGTATCGTCGTCGGAAAGACCATCGAATCGGTGGCACGCCAACCCGAACTTCAGGGCCGCCTTACGGTGCTGATGTACATCGGTATTGCCTTCACCGAGGCGCTGGCGTTCATCGGTATCGCCACGTACTTCATCTTCACTGGCTAGGAGGCCTCAATGCTGCCGCACACAATGATCCTCGCGGCAGAGGGTGAGGCCCAGAACCCGCTCCTGCCTGCGATTTACGACATCATCTGGTCGATCATTCCGTTCGCCCTGGTGCTGTTGCTCTTCTGGCGAGTGATCCTGCCCAGGCTTCAGACAGTGCTCGACGAGCGCTCGAAAGCCATTGAAGGCGGAATCGAAGACGCCCAGTCGGCGCAGAAAGAAGCGCAGGAAGCTCTCGAGAAATACACGAAGCTCCTCGCGGACGCCCGCGATGAGGCGGCAGATATTCGAGACGAAGCCCGCAGTGAAGGCCAGAAGATTTTGGCCGAAATGAAACAGCAGGCACAGGCTGAAGCCGACCGCATCGCCCAGAACGCTCAGACACAGATTGAAGCCGAGCGTCAAGCCGCACTCGTCTCACTTCGCAAAGAGGTGGGCTCGTTGGCGTTGGATCTTGCCGGTGCGGTTGTTCGTGACCAGTTGGGAACCGACAAAAAAGCCAAGGCCGTAGTCGACTCGATGCTGGCCGACCTGGACAGTGCTGAAAAGGGCTCCACAAAGACCGCGAAGAAGGCCAGCAAGTAATCATGGGTGCACAGACGAGGGAATCGCTAGAAGCGGTGGCGCAGCATGCGTCGAGCACCAAGGGCCACTCCGTGGCTCACGTGGCCGGACTGTTTCAAGCAGGCCGTGCACTGGCGGCACACCCCTCGCTACTGGCAGCCCTGGCCGACCACGGTCACGACGCCAGCCAACGCAGCACCCTGCTGGATGGCGCACTGGGCTCATTGGATAAGGCTTCGAGGGAACTACTCGACCACGTAGTGGGTCTTGGTTGGTCGGCACCTGCCGATCTGCTCAAAGGCATCGAAGAGTATGGAATTCGCTTAAGCGCCGGACTGACCGACACTGATGTGTTGGTATCCCACCTGCTTCAGCTCTCCCGCACCATCAGAGGCCACGCCGAACTGCAGTTGGCGCTCTCGGATAAGCGCGCGAGTGCAGAATCAAAGCGCAGCATCGTGACGGCTTTGGGTGCGAAATCGATGGACAAAGTGGCGCTTGAAGTGGCTGCCCACGTCGCGTCACAACCCCGCGGTCGTCGCTCCAGTGACGCACTCATTGATGCGGCACGTCTGGTCTGCGCAGAAGACGGTAGAGGCCTCGCCGAAGTGTCTGTCGCGACAGAACTTTCCGCTGCGCAGTTGAAGACCGTGCAACAGACTGTGGTGAAGCGGTTTGGAACCGAGTGTTACCTCGATGTGGTGATTGCTCCGGAAATTATCGGTGGCGCACGCATCCAAGTAGGAGACGTCGTGATCGACGGCAGTGTCGACACGCAATTGAACGCAATGAGACTCCAGCTGGCTGGCTGACAACAGACGTAATTGGGCAACAACAAGGAATGGACAAATGGCAGAACTGACAATCAACCCGGATGAAATCCGCGATGCACTCCAAAAGTTCGCATCCAGTTATGAACCGGGCAGTGCCGAGGCGACCGAGGTCGGGACCGTTGTGGATGCCGCAGACGGTATTGCCCACGTTGAAGGCCTCCCCGGCTGTATGGCAAACGAGTTGGTGCGTTTCGCCGATGGAACACTCGGTATCGCCCAAAACCTCGACGAAAACGAAATCGGTGTGGTCGTCCTCGGTGAATTCGACGGCGTCGTCGCCGGCAGTGAAGTCACCCGCACCGGTGAAGTCCTCTCCGTCCCTGTCGGCGAGGGTTACCTCGGCCGCGTGGTCGACCCGCTGGGTAACCCCATTGACGGCTTAGGCGACATCGCGACCGATTCCCGCCGCGCCCTCGAACTTCAGGCCCCCGGCGTGATGGCGCGTAAGTCAGTGCACGAGCCCATGCAGACCGGTATTAAAGCCATCGACGCGATGATCCCCATCGGTCGCGGACAGCGTCAGCTGATCATTGGTGACCGCCAGACGGGTAAGACCGCCATCGCCGTGGACACCATCATCAACCAGAAAGACAACTGGGCCTCGGGTGACCCCGACAAGCAGGTGCGCTGTATTTATGTGGCTGTGGGGCAAAAAGGCTCGACGATTGCTGCGGTACGCGGAGCTCTCGAAGAGGCCGGCGCGATGGAATACACCACGATTGTGGCCTCGCCCGCATCTGACCCCGCAGGGTTCAAATACCTTGCCCCCTACACCGGCTCGGCCATCGGACAGCACTGGATGTATGACTCCAAGCACGTGCTAATCATCTTCGATGACCTGTCCAAGCAGGCTGAGGCCTACCGTGCGGTTTCGCTGCTGCTTCGTCGCCCACCGGGCCGTGAGGCATTCCCCGGAGACGTCTTCTACTTACACTCGCGCCTGCTGGAGCGTTGTGCGAAGCTCTCCGACGAACTCGGTGCCGGATCAATGACGGGTCTGCCCATCATTGAAACCAAAGCCAACGACGTCTCCGCGTTTATCCCCACCAACGTGATTTCCATCACGGACGGTCAGATCTTCTTGCAGTCTGACCTGTTCAACGCCAACCAGCGCCCCGCGGTGGATGTCGGTATTTCCGTCTCCCGTGTGGGTGGTGACGCTCAGGTCAAATCGATTAAGAGTGTGTCGGGAACCTTGAAACTGGAGCTCGCCCAGTACCGCTCCTTGGAAGCATTCGCCATGTTTGCCTCCGACTTGGACGCGGCAAGCCGTCGCCAGTTGGCACGCGGTGCCCGTTTGACTGAGCTGTTGAAGCAGCCCCAGTATTCGCCCTACCCGGTCGAAGACCAGGTGGTCTCCATTTGGGCGGGAACCAACGGAAAACTCGACGAAATCCCCGTGGAAGAGGTGTTGAAGTTTGAATCGGAACTTCTTGACCACTTGCGTCGCAACACCAAACTGTTGGACACCATCCGCGAGAGTGGAAAACTCGAAGATGACACCAAAGCCGAGCTGGAAAAAGAGGTTGACAAGTTTGTGACCTCGTTCCGCGGCGCCGGCAATGAAGGTCTGGGTCACCCCGGATCGGAAGAGTTTGACGCTCTAGAAGACGAAGACATCGAGCAGGAGAAAATCGTCCGGCGCAAGCGCTAGGACAATTGGCGACCAAGAAGGAAGAGAACACACACGAGTATGGGTGCACAACTTCGGGAGTACCGCGGCAAGATTCGCTCTGCCAAGGCAACCAAGAAGATTACCCGGGCGATGGAGCTTATCTCCGCCTCCCGGATTCAAAAGGCACAGCAGCGGATGTCTGAAGCTGCCCCCTACTCGCGCGCCGTCACTCGGGCCGTCTCCTCAGTAGCCACCTACTCCAGCATCGATCACCCACTGTTGACGGAAGCAGAAAACCCCCGCCGTGCGGCGGTGGTCATCTTCTCCGCTGACCGTGGTCTGGCGGGAGCCTTTTCCGCCCAGGTATTGCGTGAAGCGGGCGACCTCGCTGAGCGTCTCCGCGGCGAAGGCAAAGAGGTGCTCTACTACGTGCTGGGTCGAAAAGCGGTCCAGTATTTCCAGTTCCGTGAGCGCCCCACCGAGAAACAGTGGATGGGTGGTTCGGATAAGCCCGAGTTTGAAACGGCCAAAGAAGTCGCCGAAACGGTGATCGCCAAATTCACCGAAGACACCGATGCCGGTGGTGTGGATGAAATCCACATCGTGTACAACCGCTTCGTCAGTTTGGTGACCCAGCAACCAGAAGTGGTCCGCGTGCTGCCCTTGGAAGTGGTGGAAGGTGTTGACGAGCCCGGTGACACCGAAGTGTTCCCCCTCTACGAGTTCGAACCAGAACCCGACCAGGTACTAGACGCCCTGCTTCCCCGCTACATCGAAACGCGTATTTTCCAGGCCATGCTGCAATCGGCGGCCTCCGAACACGCGGCCCGTCAAAAGGCCATGAAGTCGGCAAGTGATAACGCCGACAAACTCATCTCGGACTACACCCGGTTGTTCAACAACGCCCGGCAGGCCGAAATTACCCAACAGATTTCCGAAATCGTCGGCGGCGCAAACGCGCTCCAAGGCTCCAAGTAAACAGAAAGAGACAGCGAAATGGCACAAGCTAAGACGGCAGTCGTTACCGGTCGTATTGCGCGCGTCACCGGCCCGGTGGTGGACGTCGAGTTCCCCAGTGACCACCTGCCTGGTATCTACAACGCGCTGCGTACCGAATTGAACCTCGGTGGTGAGAAAACCACACTGACTCTTGAGGTCGCCCAGCACCTCGGTGACAACCTCGTGCGCGCTATCGCGCTAAAGCCCACCGACGGCCTGGTCCGCGGCCAGGCCGTGGAAGACACCGGTGCACCCATCAGCGTTCCCGTCGGTGACGTCACCAAGGGAAAAGTGTTCAACGTGTTGGGTGAAGTGCTCAACTACGACGAGCAGATCCCCGAATCAAACGAGCGTTGGAGCATCCACCGCACCCCACCCGCATTCGACCAGTTGGAGTCAAAGACTCAGCTGTTCGAAACGGGTATCAAGGTCATCGACCTGCTCACCCCGTATGTGCAGGGTGGAAAAATTGGTCTCTTCGGTGGTGCCGGTGTGGGTAAAACGGTGCTCATCCAAGAAATGATTCAGCGTGTAGCCCAAGACCACGGTGGTGTCTCCGTGTTCGCCGGTGTGGGGGAGCGTACCCGTGAGGGTAACGACCTGATCGGTGAAATGGAAGAAGCCGGCGTCTTTGACAAGACCGCACTGGTATTCGGTCAGATGGACGAGCCACCAGGAACGCGTCTTCGCGTGGCGCTCAGTGCGCTCACCATGGCGGAATACTTCCGTGACGTGCAAAACCAGGACGTGTTGTTGTTCATTGACAACATCTTCCGGTTTACCCAGGCTGGTTCCGAAGTCTCGACTCTGCTGGGTCGTATGCCCTCCGCTGTGGGTTACCAGCCAAACCTCGCCGACGAGATGGGTATCCTCCAGGAGCGCATCACCTCGACGCGTGGTCACTCGATTACGTCGCTGCAGGCCATTTACGTCCCTGCGGATGACTACACCGACCCCGCGCCTGCGACGACCTTCGCCCACTTGGATGCCACCACTGAGCTTTCCCGTGAGATTGCGTCGCGCGGTCTCTACCCCGCGGTGGACCCACTGACATCAACCAGTCGAATCCTCGACCCGATGTACATCGGTGATGACCACTACCGCGTGGCCACCACGGTGAAGCAGATTCTGCAGAAGAACAAGGAACTCCAGGAAATCATCGCCATCCTCGGTGTCGACGAACTCTCTGAAGAAGACAAGGTAACGGTCTCTCGTGCCCGTCGCATCCAGCAGTTCCTCTCGCAAAACACCTACATGGCGAAGAAGTTCACCGGCGTGGAAGGCTCCACAGTCCCGCTGAAGGACACCATTGAATCGTTTGATGCGATTGCTCGCGGTGACTTCGACCACGTGGCCGAGCAGGCGTTCTTCAACGTCGGCCCGATCACCGATGTGGAAGAGAAGTGGGCGACCATGCAAAAGGAGATGGAGTAGTCGTGGCACCCCTCGACGTCACTGTCGTCTCTGCGACGGCCGAAGTGTGGTCGGGCGAGGCCGAAATGGTCGTTGCCCGCACCACTGAGGGTGAAATTGGTATCCTCGCCGGCCACGAGCCCACTCTGGGTGTGCTGGCTGCCGGAGAGGTTCGTATCACGACGACTTCGGGTGAGAAGGTGACGGCGACGGCTGAGGACGGTTTCCTCTCTGTCGATAACGACCAGGTGACCATTGTCGCCGGAATGGCTGAGATTCAGTAGCGCCTATGCGCATTGTTCTGCCTCCGTCGGAGACAAAAACCCCAGGCGGCCTGGACTCATCGCACCTCGAGTGGGAACAGTTAGCCCTTCCTGACCTCACTTCTGTGCGTCAGGCAATTGCCGAAGACCTTGTCGCACTGTCTCTGGACCCTGATGCGACTAAGAAGGCGCTGGGCCTTGGTGCTAAAGGTGACGAGTGGATCGTGGCCAATAGGGAGCTCCTATCGAGCCCGGTAATGCCCGCCATCCACCGATACACCGGGGTGTTATTCGATGCCCTCGATATTTCCGGTTTAGACGCTGCGGCCAGCGCGCACGCGGCCGAATCACTGTGGCTTTTTTCCGCACTCTTTGGACCACTTCGGGCGATGAACCCAATTCCCCGCTACCGACTCTCCTTTGATTCGAAACTTCCCGGGGAGAGCCTCAAATCCCGGTGGCAACCACACGCAGAGCAGATTTGGGCAGACGATTTCACGATTGATCTGCGCAGCGAGGGCTACCGAGCCCTCGCACCACTACCGGAGGGCACCGGGGTGTTCATTCGAGTGGTGAAAGACCTGGACCGCGGTGCGGCTGTCGGGCACGCCAATAAGGCCACCAAGGGCAAGATGGTTCGCGATTTGCTGACCAGTAATGCCCACATTGACTCGGCAGGGAAGCTCCTTGACTGGGGTGGCGCCCACGGTTGGCATTTTGCAGAGGTCCCAGACAATGCGGGGGAGCTGTACCTGGTCGTCGGTTAGAGGGCCCCACTCTTTTGGCCTTCTTCTTGGGTGAACACTTGGCAAACGAGGCCTCGTTTTTCGCTTCTTAATCGGTGCCCCAGGGCACACTTGGAGTACCCCTGCCATTCCAGGAGACCCCGTGTTGATGTCATTACCCCGCCGGCTTTTCGCTGAATTCCTCGGCACCGCGGCCTTAGTGATGATGGTGATTGGCTCGGGCCTCATGGGGCAGCGTTTGTCTGCAGACCTCGGTGTGGTGATCCTGATCAACCAGATCTCGACAGTGTTGGGTTTGGCTGTGTTGGTGGCCCTTCTCATTCCCGTCTCTGGTGCACACATCAACCCGGCAGTCACCCTGGTGATGACCCTTCGCCGAGAGCTGCCCGCGGGTGAGGGCCTGAGCTACGGCGTGATGCAGCTCGCCGGTGGTGTCGCCGGTGCGGTGGGAGCTCAGGCGATGTTTGACCTCCCCCTGGTGGAGTTTTCCAACAATCAGCGGCTCACGACGGGAAGCTTTCTGGGCGAAGTCATTTCCACAGCAGGCCTCATCGCGGTGATCTTGACCGCCGTCGCTCAGTCCAAAGCGGACTGGTTGCCGCTTCTGGTTCCGGCGTGGATTGGTGCGGGATTCTTTGCCACGTCGTCCACGTCTTTTGCCAACCCTGCGGTGACGGTTGGGCGCATGTTCACCGATTCGTTTACTGGCATTGCTGTCGAATCGGTGCTGGGGTTCATTGCTGCCCAGGTTCTCGGGGCATTATTGGGATGGCTACTGGTGTCCTTGTATTACCCCACAGGACTAGCCCGTGAACCACAGGGTGAAGAGGCCTCTCGGGCTGCTCACACCGAGCACACTGCGAAAGAAGGCCCCTAATGTCCACCACCCCCACGGTGTTGTTTGTCTGTGTTCACAACGCGGGCCGGTCCCAGATGGCGGCCGGTTATTTGCAGCATTTAGCGGGTGATCGCGTTCAGGTATTGAGCTCAGGCTCGGAACCGAAAGACCACATCAACCCGGTGGCCGTGGAGGCCATGCGGGAAGAGGGCATCGATATCAGTGCCAATCAGCCAAAAATCCTCACCGACGAACAAGTCGAGGCCAGCGACGTCGTCATCACTATGGGGTGTGGGGATGCGTGCAAGTTTCACCCTGGTAAGCGATACCTGGACTGGGAATTAGAAGACCCTGCAGGAAAAGACCTGGAAACAGTCCGCCGAGTACGAGACGACATCCGCCGCCGAGTGGAACAACTGATTGGTGAAATCACGCCGTAGTTATCACCCTGGTGCAGCGTGGAAAGCGATGTTAATGCGGCTTTTCGTGAGCAAGTAGTGCTTGCTTGGTAGAAATTCCATCGCCACCGCTGTAGCCGGTGATTTTGCCGGTTGAGCCCATGACACGGTGGCAGGGGACAATGATGGGAACTGGGTTGGCACCCACCGCACCACCGACCGCGCGTGCCGCACCAGGGCGCCCTACCGCCTCGGCCAGCTCACCGTAGCTGGCTGTCTGGCCGTGAGGGATGGACTCGAGTGCTGACCACACCGCTTCCTGAAATGGGGTGCCCTGCATCACCACAGGGACATCAAAGGTGTGCCTGGAGCCCGCAAAGTATTCCTCCAGTTGGGCCTTCGCCGCCTCCAATACGGGGTGGGCGAGGTCATGAGGCGCGGAGGCGTGACTCGGCGTTGACCCCGAATCTGATGCGTGGCCGATCTCCAGTCCGATCACGGCGTGATCAGTCGCATGAAGCGTGAGGGTGCCGAGCGGGCTTGGCATGGTGAGGGTTGCTTCGCCTTGTAAGTCACCGCCAGTGGGGTTGTCCCGGGTATGTGCTGAGGTCTTCGTGGGTGCCATGGGTGAAGTGTAAAGCCAGGCACTGACATGGCGCCAGGAGTGCCACCGCCCTGTGGATGGGTAACGCGAGGGTTAGGAGGCTTGTTCGACGGTGTCGATGTCGCCCAGTTCTTCTTCCTGCTCCAGCGTGATGTTAATGCCCTGGTTCAGCTCGGTGAGCTCTTGGTTCAGGATGTTTAGCTGATCGAGCAGCGCGTTGTATTCGTCGATGAGGTTTTCGACCTCTGCGCGCTGAGCGCGCAGAGCATTTTGGCGTCGGACCAGGTCTTCTTGTTCGGCTTCAAACCCTGCGGCACCCCGGACGTCCTCACCGTCGTTGTAACGAGACACCCTGTCGTTATAGATGGCAATATCGGCACCCAAAATTTCGGCATCCAACTCGTATTGAGCTTTTCGCGCATCAATGACCGTCAACCGGGCGTCAAGGTCGGCAACCAAGGAGTCGAGTTCCGCACCGAAAGAGTTGAAAATGCCGTAGACCTCGGCGGCAAGAGTCACTACCCTCTGGCGGTCGACAAAGTAGAGGGCGTAGTGGTCTTCTAACGCTTGGGGGAGCGTCTCGACCTCTGTTCCCAACAGGGCATACAGCTCAGGGATGCGGGAATTAGGATCGTAGTCTTCGTAACTGGCGATGCGCTCACGCATGGGGTGATCCTCCGGCAGAGCGGCGAAGGCTTCTTCTAGCAGCAGCGCCAGGCCATCCTTTGTGGCCTGGTCGAATCGATCCCACACTGCGTGGAGCATCTCGTGGGCGGCGATGACGGGTTCCATTGCGGAGAGCCGCTCGTCGGTGACGTCGTAGAGGTAAATTCGCTGTTCTTGAAGGCGGTAACAGCCCAACACGCCAATGCCTGGCTCGTTTCGGGAACAGTAGTTGTCAAACTCTAAAGCCGGCACCACTTCCGGCCGGGAAGCGTAAAAATACACTTCGCCCTCTGGGGTGAACTGCGCTTTGTCGGCATAGCCGGCAAGCTGTGGTCCAGGTTCAAACTGCAGGGCAATCGAGCGATCGGCAATCCACTGGTGGTGGTCCACCACCCAGTTCGCTGCCCACACCACACCGGCTTGGCCGGCCAGTGCGCCCACCGCAACGAGGGCCACGAATGCGCGGCCAATCTTTGCGGGGGTACTTAGTGAACTCATTGCCTCACACTTTCTAGACCAAAGCGGGTGGGTTACCACCCGCTGGAGTATTAGAACCGGGGATCATCCACAGCGGTGGCGTCAGAAGAAATCTAGTCAATCGGACCCGTATTTCGCTGGAGGTGGGGGACTACGTGTTCATCACCGCGATAGAGGCGTTGAGCGCGGTGGCAAACAGTAACCAGACCCAGTAGGGCACCAACAACACAGACGCGAAGCGCTGGACCGGCCAAAACACGAAAACGGTAGCCAGCACCGCAAAATCGAGAAGAACAATCCACACCAGTGCCACCCACAGTGCCACACCACCCGCATATTCAAAGGCGACAAAAAACAGGGGCGTCCAGGCCGCATTCATCGCCAACTGGCCCGCAAAAAGCCCCAATGCCCGCGAGCGCTCCAGGCTTCGGGGTTGGCGCCACACCAGCCACGCGGAAAGCGCCATCAGGGTGTAGAGCACACCCCAGATGGGGCCAAACATGTCGTTGGGGGGATTCCAGAGGGTCTTTTCTGCTTCGGCATACCAGCCGTTCACGGTAGAAACGGTCGCGAGGCCGGCAATTCCCGCCACCGCAAGACTGGCGATCAGAAAAAGGAGCAGAGCCCCCACATCCTGAGAGAGGGTGCGCGAATCGCTCCGGGTGTTCTCCCTGGTCTGATCGGGAGAAGGCAAACCTTCACTAGACATTCGGCCTGGTCACCTTTGATGGGGCAGTAAACGAAAAACTCTCAACCTGGAGGTTAAGCCTTCACTCTGGATAGTCGCCGTATGTCAGCTGGGTGTCGTGTGGAGGTTTCCGACACTGCCTCCCGGGCAGTGTGCACCCCAACAGGTAGCCTTCGATACGTGAGTTTGTTTGACCGCGAAGACGTAGCACCCCCCGAGGAGTGCTCCCGTTGTGGGCTCTTAGTGGCCCAAACCAGTCTTTTTTGTCCCTCGTGCGGCCAATCACGGGTCAACCCGTTAATCAAGAGCGAACCCGAAGATGACGCCTCGGAACACCCCGCGGGCGCTGAGGATCGCGCCGACGAAGACCCCGAGGCGACGGGTCCGGGCGGGGACGTAGGGGGAAGAGAAGCCGGAGGAAAGAAAACCGGTGACAAGTCAGAGTCGGACACCGAATCATCTGACGGCGACCACACCAGCGGCGACACATTGACCCGTGCGACACAGTGGTTGCGTCGCACTCTCGGTCGCGGGACTAACGCTCCCGAACCTGAACCATTAGATCCCGACGATTCGCCACTGTTGAGTGAAAAAAAGGCCCACCAGAGCTACCCGGAGCGTTTGTCACAGTCGTCTCGAGTTCGAGCCCGCTTTGTGTTGACTTCCCACACCGGCGTGACCTACACCTTGGGGGAAACCCCTGGCGGTATCGGCTCAGGAGACAGTGCTCCCGAGGGTGATCGTCTGCATTGGATTCAGATTGTTGCGGAAGACCAGTCTGTGGATCCTGTCCACCTGCGCTTTGGGGTCAGTGACGGGGTGTTGTGGGTCGAAGACGCCAATTCAGTGTTTGGCACGGTCGTGGTCGAACCGGGCCGGGCCGCACTCCAATGTGTGCCCTACGAGCGCTACCACCTGGTGCGCGGTTCAGAAATCCGGTTAGGGTCTGTCATTTTGGTGTTGGGCTAACCAGAACGGATAATTTCGCTGTCCACAGTGAATCGCATGTGGTCCTGTCGTCACCAAACAGGGCACACAGCAAAACACCACCTCCCGCACACGCTTTTCTGCAGGCTGTGACCCTACTTTCCCCACCCAGCAGCCCGCCAACTCCGCCCGTGGCGCCACGAACTTCCCGCTCTGCACCACGATTTCCGTGGCTCAGCCTGGTGGCCCCTCTGGTGATCTCTCTGGTGATGTTGGTCATCTTTCGCTCACCCTTCGCACTCATGATCGGCATTTTGGGACCCGTGATGGCGCTTGGGTCGTGGTGGGAAGCCAAGCGAAGCCACCGCCTGGCCATGGCCGAAGATGTGGCGGCTGAAGAAGCCGGCCAGGCTTATACCCAAGCCACCAGGGAGCACGAAGAGCGTCGTATTCGACAGGACGCACTCGAGCGACACCCGAGCGTCGTTGAATGGATGGCGAATCCGCTCTGGCGACCACACAGCGGCGGCTCGCTAGGAAGCGGATCGTTCGGGGGTGCGCACACGCAACACTCAACCTCCTTGCCCCTTCGGGTCGGCCTCGACCGTGTGGGCCCCAAACATGTTGGCCCCCAACACGGCGGCCTCGATCACAGTGGGCACTCCGGGCATGGGGGGCATTCTGGGCAGGTGATCTCTGGGCTTCCCCACCTGGTGGACCTTGCGGGCGGTGTGGCCGTGGTGGGTGAGGGGCCTCACGCGACCGCGGTGTACCGCGCAGTGGTCATTCAAGCACTGGCACTGTGGTGCAGTCGAGACCCCGAGCGAGATGTCCACTTGGTGTGGCCGGTTGATAATGAAGGCTCACTGCCGGGGGAGCCACCGTGCGTTGTCGAACTGTCCGAGATGGCGACATCCACAGCAGTTTCCCCTGCCAGTAGGGCTGGTGGCGTGCGCTGTGAACGAGTAGCCAGTCAGAGCGAGGTGCACCCCCAAGTACACACCGTGGTGCTGGTGAGTGGTCCTGACCAAGCTCAGGTGTATCAGGATGGAAGGCGCATGGATCAGGCGCTGAGGCCCGATCTTCTGGGCGCTCCCGGAGCATTGTGGGCGCTACGGCGAATGGCCCAGTGGCGACGGGTGTCACCGGAAGTTCACGCAGAGGCTGGGTCTTCTGATGATCGAAGCAGCCTGTGGTTTTCCCTCGATGGTCATCACAGTCACAACCTTGCCACCGAAGGCCCTCACGCATTGGTGTGGGGGCAAACAGGCAGAGGAAAAACCATCCTTCTCCAGCGGCTACTGCTCGATGTCGCAAGCCGATACACCCCGGAACAGTTCAGCTGCGTGTTGATTGATTTCAAAGGGGGTTCGGGAGCTCTCGGTCTGCAAGGACTGGGTCACTTAGCCGGGGTGCTCACCGATTTGGAGCCCGATGCGCTGCGCCGGGTCCACACCGGTGTGGTGGCGGAAATTGCCAGGCGAGAAACACTTCTCGCCAGCCACAGCGTGGCCGATATTAGTGACCTTCCTCCGGAAGTGGTCTGCCCGAGAAGCATTATCGCCATCGACGAAATCGCGCTACTGGTGCAGCGCGACGACAGCTTCGTCGACCTACTCTCCGACATTGCGGCACGTGGCCGCTCCTTGGGTTTACACCTAGTAATTTCTGGCCAGCGGATGACCTCCCAGGTTCCCAAAGGTGTCATTGTCAACGCCGGGCTGCGTTTCTGTTTGGGAGTGACCGACCCGATGGAGGCAAGCGAATACCTTCCGGGGGTTCCTGAGGCGACCATTCGACGCCTACACGCCACACCACCAGGGACAACCCTAGGTCTGAGCCTCGGTGGCTCCCCCTACACCAGTCAGGTGGTGCCACTGGGTCCGCCCGAGGGCACACAGCCTCCCGCTGCCAGGCTGTGGAGTGAATCCTTGCCCGATGTTGTCGCCCCGGTAGACGGTGAACTGGGTCTGATCGAACAGGCCGAGAAGCAGTGCCTGTCGCCCTGGAAGCCAGGTGACGTTGCCTCCGGACTGGTCGTGATTGTCGGTGATGTCGGTAGCGGTGTGGGGGAAGCGATGGCGCGTTTTGTGGAATGCACTTCAGCCAGTGGACCCGCTTCCTCTCTACCGAATGAACCGGCGGCATTACTCGACGCGCTCAGTCTTCTCACCGGTGTTTTCGACGACGGACACGGCACTGTGTCATCTGGTGGCCAGAAGGCGACAGGTCCGCTGGCGTGGACTGGTGTGACCCGTCTGGGCACCGCGCCACAAGTGTTTGCCCCGCGACTAGATCGAGTGTGGAATGACTGTTCTGAACAGGTGCAAGCCCAGTTAGCCACAGGACTCATCAGAGCGGGTGAGGCGCTCGCTGACCTGTCACATCCCGGGCGACTGGTCGTCTCAAGTAGACCAGGCTGCGCCATCATGCGCAGCCTGGTTCGAGCCGGCGCCGAGTTGATCACGCTCCGGGTAAGCCAAGCGGAGCTTTTGGACCAGTGGGGTATCAATCGACGCTATTTCTCACCACACGCTCCTCCGGGTCGGGGGCTGTGGCGGGAGCATCCGATTCATTGGGCGAGGCCTCGCTCTGGCAGAGAAGGAGTGGGCACTCGTCTCGACGCCGAGCATTCTTTTCCAAGGCCCGCCCTGGACCAGGTACTCGCTCACCAGAGGGGTGGTCTGTTGGTTGTGGCCGAACACACCGAGCCGGGCAGTGAGATCAGCACTCTGGTGGAACAGGCTGGCTGGTCTCAGGCCCCCGCACATCGCGTCTTCGCGGGCGGTGGGCTGGAGTCAGGTGGCCTCGACGCGGCGCTGGGTGGCCCAGGGGTAATTATGTGGGGTCTGTCACCCGCCCAAATGCGACAGGTTGTCGGGCACGAACGCGCACCCTTAGTGTCGCCTCCGGACTCTCAGGCGTGGTGGGTGCGCGCGCAAGGAGTGCGGCTTATTGACTGCGCTTAAGCGAGTATTCCTCCCGCCCGCCCACCCGAGCGAAAGGGTGGAAAGGCACGAGCAGTGAGGGTCTCTAGAAGTGGAGGGCGGCGTCTTCCGCAGTAATACCCAGAGCAGTTCCCACGAACTGGTTGGTGAGCGCACCAGCGTGGGTGGAAAGTCCTGCGGCCAGCGACGCGTCGGTTTTTAGGGCATCCTTCCACCCCTTATTGGCCAGTGACCGGACGTAGGGCATGGTGGCGTTGGTGAGGGCAGATGTTGAGGTGGCGGGGGCTGCCCCTGGCATGTTGGCCACGCAGTAGTAGACCGAGTTGTGCACGGCGAAGGTGGGGTCGTCGTGGGTGGTGGGCTTGGATCCTTCGAAGCATCCGCCCTGGTCAACAGCGATATCTACCAACACACTGCCGGGTTTCATTTTCGACACCAGGTCGAGGGAGACCAACTTGGGCGCTTTTGCACCTGGAATGAGGACAGACCCAATGACGAGGTCCGCATCGGTTACTGCACGCTCAATTTCGAGCGAGTTGGAGGCCAGGGTGGTGACCCGGCCGGCATACAGCGCATCGATTTCTCGAAGCCGCGCAATGTTGGTGTCCAACACCGTGACCCGCGCACCGAGTCCGACAGCGACGGCCATCGCGTTGGTGCCGGCGACACCGCCGCCCAAAATCACGACGTGGGCGGGGTGGGTTCCTGGAACACCGGGAACAAGCTGACCACTGCCCCCTTGGGGGCGAAGCAGCGTGTGAGCACCGACAATGGCGGCGAGGCGTCCGGCCACTTCACTCATCGGGGCAAGCAGCGGAAGGCCACCTCCGGGCAGTTGAACGGTTTCGTAGGCGATCGCTGTCACCCCGGCATCCATTAAGGCCTGGGTGAGCTCTGGTTCGGCCGCGAGGTGAAGGTAGGCAAAGAGGGTGAGACCTTCTCGGAAGTGGCGGTATTCCTCAGCGATGGGTTCTTTGACTTTGACCACCATGTCGGCGTGTCCCCAACATTCTTCGGCGGAAGCCACGATGTGAGCACCCTCTTGCTGGTAGTCGGCGTCGGTGATACCGCTACCCAACCCCGCTCCGGTTTCGATGGTGACGTGGTGTCCCGCAGTGACGAGGTCGCGCACGCCGGCAGGGGTAATCGCAACCCGGAATTCGTTGTTTTTGATTTCCCGAGGGATTGAGATTTTCATGACCTGCGCCTTTCTTTGTGGTCCTCGTCCGGGGCCCCATTGCCCAACGTCACGCGAAGACCGCCGATTACTGTGGAACCGCCTCGAACAGGCTCTTCGAGCCAGCCTCGTAGATTCTCCACTACTTCGACACTCACGGCACCTACTTTTGCGAGTGCTTCGAGTACTACCGGTGTGGTTGCTCGCATTGACCCGTCCAAGATTTTCACTCCGGCGGTGATTCCTCCGGGGAGACCGACCACGACGAGCCCTTCGGCGCCGATCTTGGCAATTCCCCCGAGGGTCTCAATGACCCTGGTGTTGGGGGTGTTCTCCCCTGAGAGTGCCCACGGGTGAGCGCCGATGGCGCTCACGATGCGCTTCGCGTGAGGGTCATCGCTCGAGAGAAGGCGGGAAATTCCCTGGGTGAGACCACGCAGTGTCACCGCGTGTAGGGGTGCCCCGCAGCCGTCGACACTGGTGTGGCTAACGGTTTCACCGGTGAACTCTTCGATGGTTGCTCTGATGTCTCGCTGTAGTGGGTGGTTCACATCGAGATAATTTTCCAACGGGTCGCCGCGGTGTTGGCAGGCGGCGAGAAAACCGGTGTGTTTTCCTGAGCAGTTCATCGCGAGGGAGCTTTTTTGACTGCCTTCGGCGATCAGGGCAGCTTTTTCGGAGACCGACAGTGGCCAATCGGGAGGGCACTGCAATAGGCCTTCGCTTAAGACGTGGCGCTGTAAAAACGCAGAAATCGCGTGACGGTGCGCGAGCGAGCCACTGTGACTGGCAGTAGCTAAGGCGATTTCCAGGTCAGTGAGCTCCACACCGGTGCGCAGCACCGCCAGGGTTTGCAGGGGCTTAATCGTGGATCGTGGATAGACCACACGATCAGCGTGACCCGCCTCAAAGAGCACTTTCCCGTCAGCGTCGACCACGCTAAGGATGCCGTGGTGAAAAGACTCCGAATGTCCGTCTCGCTCCACCGTGGCCAACACCGCACCATCGGTGGGTGCCAACCAGGTCAACATCGCTTATGCCTGCGCTGCGGTGGCGGCAATTGCCGCTTCGAGTGATGCTTCGAGAACGTCGAGACCTTCATGAAGCTGCTCGTCAGTGATGACCACACTGGGCAGGAATCGAAGGACGTTGCCGAATGTTCCGGCCGTGAGAAACAGCACCCCTTGGTGCAGGGCGAACTGCTGGACGGCTTTCACGATGGCGGGTGCTGGTTCACCGGTGGCAGGGTCCTGAAGTTCGATTGCCATCATCGCTCCCTTACCGCGGGCATCGGCGACAGAGTCGAAGCGTTGCTTGATGGCGTCCAGGCGTGGGCGCATGATTGATTCCACCCGCTGGGCTTCAGCGAGGAGACCTCTGGATTCCACCTGTTCAAAGACGGCAACCAGGGCGGCAGCAGCGACCGGGTTTCCTCCGAATGTTCCCCCTAAGCCACCCGAGTGGGAGGCATCCATAATGTCGGCACGACCTGTCACTGCAGCGATGGGTAGTCCACCACCGATTCCCTTCGCTGAGGTTGTGAGGTGGGGCACGATGCCGAAGTGTTCACTCGCGAAATATTTGCCGGTGCGGGCCATACCGCTTTGAACTTCGTCGGAGACGTAGACGATGCCGTTTTCTTCACACCAGTCCACAAGGGCGTTTAAGTAACCATCGGCGGGGATGATGAAACCACCCTCACCCTGAATGGGCTCCACCACGAGGCACGCAATCTGGCTTGCCCCTACGCGCTTTTCCAGGTGGGTGATCGTTGCTTTGGCAGCCTGCTCACCAGTGAGGCCATCACTAAACGGGTTGGAGTTGGGCGCGTGGTGGACTGACCCTGCGAGTGGCCCAAAACCTGTCCCGTAGGGGTGCATGTTGTAATTCATTGCCGCGGTGAGGTTCGTGCGACCGTGATAACCGTGGTGCAACACCGCAACCTCGGTGCGACCGGTGAACTTACGCGCAATTTTCACCGCATTTTCAAGTGCTTCCGCACCCGAGTTCACAAAGACCGATTTCTTGGGGAAATCTCCTGGAGTGTGTTCGGCTAACAACTCCGCCGCGCGGATATACGACTCGTATCCGACCAAACCAAACAGCGTGTGGGTGACTTTTCCCACTTGGTCGCGCACGGCTTCCACCACGGCGTCATTGGTGTGACCCACAGTGGTCACGCCAATTCCCCCGGTGAAGTCGATGAACTGGTTACCGTCGACATCGACCATGAGCGCATCGTGCGCGTGGTCGACATAAATCGGGAACAGCTCAGATACACCCTCAGAGACCACCTTCACACGGCGATCATGCAGTTCCACACTTTTCGGCCCCGGAATGGGGGTCACAATTTTCCGGTTGGTCGACTCGGAAGTGGTAGCGGGGGAGTGGAGAATGTCGGTCATAGTGCCCCAGTGTAGACCTCCACACTGACGCCCACGAAGTAGCTTTGCGCTGTGTCACACGCCGCGGTTGCACCCCTGCCAGAGGGCCCCTTTTCGAACTCCGGTGAGGGCAAATAGCTCGCCTCAGTGCGCCTTTGCCCCACGCTCAAGGGGGTGTCCCCATTGCCCAATGCCACCAGGGACCAACACTTCTGCCCGTGTGCTTCTGGGTCTAGGTGTCGTGCGTGTGTGGCCCGGCAACCCTAGAGTGTGAGCGGGAAGAGGCGTGAGCGTTAAGTGTTGAGCGGCGAGCGTTTCTGGCCTCAGTCAACCCAACAGACCGCTGAAGAATGCCCACACAGAACGGGGTGTAAATGCCAGAGCACCACTTTCACCTGCGCCTCCACGCGTTAGGTGAGATCGACACCTCTGTGGACTCTGACTCACTGAAGGGGGAGTCGCCCCAAGGGGATTACACCGAGCTGGGCGAGTCCCGCCCGGCTAGGCCGGGCGCGCTCGCTAGGAGGCATCTGATTGTGGCGGAGGGTAAACCCGACATTGTGGGTTCTTCGGCCAAAGTGTTCCACGGTGAAACGTCGAGGTGGAACCCCGAAGAGTTACTCATTGCCGCACTCGCCCAATGCCATTTTTTGAGCTTTGTGTACCTCGCCAGTGGGGCAGGAATAGACATCCGGGCTTTTGAGATGGAGGCCACCGGGACATTGGAGTGGGGCAGTGACGGTAAGGGGCAGATGACCCGTGTCGAGCTTCGGCCCTTCGTGAGTGTCCCGGGCGGGCAGAGAGATCAGGCCCAAGCCCTCCACCACGAAGCACACGAGGCGTGTTTTATTGCCCGCAGTGTGAACTTTGAGGTGGCTGTGATTGCCCAGACAATTTCGCTGTCCTGACCGCATATCCAGGTTTCGCCTGCGAAGATAGCGTGCGTTTGGTTTTCCCATCTGGAAGGTTGTCGCTCGTGCCCAGGCTTGCCCCTACTGCTGCCTCGGTAGCACTGACCCTTATTCTTGCCGGCTGCGCTGCCGGCGAAGCTGACCCGGCTGCCCTTGGCGAAGACGCTGAAGCCTCGGGCGGCAGCGAACCGATGGCTCCTGGTGAATGTCAGCCCTCCGGTCCCGATGTGGAATCACTGGAGGTCAGTACCGACCTGGATGCGCCCCCAGAGATCACTTTTAGTTCAGCACTCACCCCCGCCGCCACTGAGCGCATGGTGGTGGTGGAGGGTGAAGGTGAGCAGGTGGAAGCCCAAGACCGGGTGACCCTGTCTTATGCCTACTTCAACGGTGAAACCGGCGAAAAAATCGGCCACATTGGCTACGAAGATGAAGCTCCGGACATGATCCCAATCGAACCAGACACCCCCTACTTGGTCGGTTTGGTTCACACCCTGATGTGTTCCACGGTCGGCTCGCGCGTGGCGGGAGTTATTCCCGCCGAAGAAGCCTTTGGAACTGAGGGCGCACCAGAGTTTGGTTTAGGTGCGGGAGTGTCCATTATTTTCATTGCCGACATTTTGGACATTCAGCCACCACCCCCGCCGCCCCTTGAAGAACTGGTCGGTACACAACAGCCCGCCCCTGAAGGGTTCCCCGCGGTGGAGCTCGTTGATGGAGTGCCGGTCGTGGAATTCCCCGAAGGGGACATCCCGGGCTCCTATGCAGTGGCATCAGTGATTGAGGGTGAAGGCCCCATGGTGTACGACGGAGCCACCGTGGTCGTCCACTACCACGGGGTGAACTGGAACACGGGGGAGACCTTCGATTCCAGTTTTGAACGCGGTGAACCCGCCACTTTCCCCACCAACGGTGTCATCCCCGGTTTTAGAGACGGTTTGGTCGGCCAAGATGTGGGCTCCAGGGTCCTCATCACCATTCCCCCCGCCCTGGGCTATGGCCCGCAAGGGGGAACCGGTGATGGGCGTATTGGACCAGAAGACACAATCTTCTTCGTCGTCGACATCCTGGGGATGCAGTAGGTAAATAGTGCCTAGGGAACAAGACCTTTAGGGCCTCTTTGGCTCGAGAGGTTCAGGGCTGTGCGCTTGTTGAGCCGTGCGCGCTGCCACCCCGAGGGGCAATGGTCACCGGGTGGCGCTTGTCTTCGGGTAGAGCATTGATGCGCTCGCGGGCTTTGGTCATACTGGGCGACTCGGCACCTAAGACCCAGCCGATGAATGCCACAGCGACTCTTCCAATCGTGAGCGCTGGCCACCAGGGGCGCTTCAGGCCAAGCAGTGTCCGATATTGGGGCTCCAGGCTCGCGACTGCTGCGGCAGAAAGGAGCCGGTAGCCGGGTCGAATGCTTGGAGGAAGTGGTGGGTCCAGGATGAATTTCAGCGCGTCTGCGACCCGCTCATCGGAGCGAAGCTCCGGCAGGAATGCTTCGATGGCCTCCTTAAGGCCCTGCTGTGTGGTGGGGGGAGTGTTGTAGCCCATCAGGATTCCCGCGGTGGCCCATTCGCGAACGTAGCGGTCGGGGCCTGATTCACCGTCTTTGTCGGGGATATCTCGCCCGAGGCTTACGTGGCTTCCCAAAAAGGCGTCAGTAAATACCAGGTGCACCCAGGCGATCAGTGACTTGTCACTGGCCGCGTAGGGGGTTGGTGAGGCAGCAGACCCGGTGTCGCTGTTGGGTTGGTATTCGCCGGTCACACGGCGGTGCATTTTTTCTACCCGAGCAACTTCTGTGGCCACAGTGTCGGTACTGCCAAAGGTGGTGACCACCACCCACCGGACAGTGCCGGCGAGGCGTCCCAGGGGGTCGCTGTGGTAGCGGGAATGGTCGGCCACCCCGGCCATTGCGCCGGGGTGCAGGGTTTGCATCATGAGTGCCCGAATTCCGGCCACGAGGGTGGGGGCTGCGCCGTTGACGTGCCAGACGGCAGAGTCGGGGCCAAAGTAGCCGGCATCGTGGCCGTCGCCCATTTGGGCCACCCAGGGGGCGCCCCCTTCGGGGTCGCCCGAGAACATCATGAGGAGGTCTTTTCGAAGCCAACCAAAGAGCACCTGGTTGAGGGGTTTTTTCATCGGTTGGCCTGACACAGGTTTAAGGGTGACACGAACTAGCTGGGTGTGGAAATGATACCCCCCAGGGTATAAGGTGGTGGGTATGACCACACAGACTTCTCCGAACTCCAACCCCTCACACGCACACACCAGCGGCAGCGGTGTGCCCGAAAAAGTTGTCGTCATCGGCGGTGTCGCTGGCGGCATGTCCGCCGCGACCAGACTGCGACGGCTATCGGAAACCACACAAATCACCGTGTTTGAGCGCGGCGGCGAAGTGTCGTTCGCCAACTGTGGGCTGCCCTACCACGTGGGTGAGGTCATTCCCCACCGCAGCTCACTGGTGCTGCAAACACCCGGTGCGCTGAAAAACCGCTTCAACATCGACGTGCACGTGCGCACCGAAGTGACCGCCATTGACCGCGCCAACAAAACCGTTCAGGTGCGCGAAGTAGAAACCGGCAAGGAATACTCCGCCCCTTACGACGCCCTGGTGTTGAGTCCAGGCTCCAGCCCGATCAGGCCACCACTTCCCGGGGTGGAAAAGTCCTATGTGTTGTGGAACCTCGACGACATGGACCGGATGATTGAGCGCACCCAGACCGCCCAATCCGCGATCGTTGTTGGCGGAGGGTTCATCGGCCTCGAAGTGGCCGAAAACCTCGCCCACAAGGGCATGAAAGTCACCCTCGTTGAGGCACTACCCCAACTGATGCCGCTGCTGGATCCTGAAATGGCGTGGCTGTTGGTGGAGCGTGCCCGGGTCAACGACGTCGATGTGCACTTGGCTGCCAAAGTCCAAGAAGTGACCGACCAGGGTGTGACCCTGGAGGGTGGCAAGGCATTAGATGCCGACATGGTCGTCATGGCTGTAGGTGCCAGGCCCAACCTGGAGCTGGCCAAAGAAGCCGGACTCGAGATCGGTGCGGCCGGTGGAATCGCCGTAGATGACCAACAGCGAAGCTCCGACCCCGCCATTTGGGCGGTGGGCGATGCGGCCGAAAAGAAACGCGATGCCGGAGCCGGCATGATTCCCCTCGCAGGCCTTGCTAACCGCCACGGCCGCTATGCGGCCGATTCGATCATGGGCCGCCCGGTGCGAAACACCACCGCCTATGGCACCTCCATCGTGGGCTTCTTCGGACTGGCCGCTGCCTCCACGGGCGTAAACGAGCGAGTGCTCCGTGACCAGGGTCGAGCCATGCGGATCATCCACTCACACCCCATTGATCACGCCGGGTACTACCCGGATGCGGCCCAAATGGCGATGAAAATCATCGTCGATCCAGAAACGGATCTCATCCTCGGTGCCCAAGTAGTGGGCGATGACGGTGTCGATAAACGAATCGATGTGCTCGCGACTGCCATGCAGGCGGGCCTGACCGCCACCGACCTGATCGACTTAGAGCTTGCCTACGCCCCACAGTTTGGTTCTGCCAAAGACCCCATCAACATGGCCGGATACATTAACGACAACCGGGTCGGCGGGGAAGATTCCGCACAGTGGCACGAAGTCGACCAGCTCGCTGCCGATGGGTGGGAGCTAATCGACGTACGCTCCAGCTTCGAATACACCAGGGGCACCATCCCCGGTGCAGAATTTGTCGCCCTCGATTCGATAAGGGACAACCTCGACTCCCTTCGGGGTCGAAAGCTCATCGTCTTTGACCGTGTCGGCCAAAGAGCTCACACTGCGGCGAGTATTCTTCGCCTGGAGGGCATTGAGGTGAAAAATCTCGATGGTGGCTACCTCACCTGGCAGTTGGGAACATTTGCCACCACCGCCACGAAACAGGAGGCATCGACGTCATGACCGCCAAAAAAGTCGCGACCACGAAAAAAACCGGCAGTACCTCAGCGATCAGCAGCTCAGCAATCAGCACCGCGGGCATCGCACCGGAAGCGAAGCTTCCGGTGGCTGAAGACAAGAAAATCGTGAACCGCCTGCGCCGTGCACAAGGGCAACTGGGCGCGGTCATCGCCATGGTCGAATCGGGTCGTGACTGCCGCGACGTTGTCACCCAACTCTCCGCTGTATCGAGCGCACTGGATAAAGCGGGTTTTGCCATCATTGCCACGGCAATGCGAGAGTGCGTGGCCGAGGAAAACCTTGACGATGAAGGCAAGCCCACCGTTGAGGACCTCGAAAAACTGTTCTTGTCGTTGTCGTAGCCAAAGTGTGTTCTGAGCCCAACACTCTTAGCCGAGCGAGTCAATAACGCGACATTTGATTTCTGGCTTTCGTTGAAGGGCCGTCAGTGCCGTCCGG
This sequence comes from Pontimonas salivibrio, assembly GCF_002950575.1. Lineage (NCBI taxonomy): Bacteria > Bacillati > Actinomycetota > Actinomycetes > Micrococcales > Microbacteriaceae > Pontimonas > Pontimonas salivibrio. Next base: position 1,371,086 of record NZ_CP026923.1, on the reverse strand, counting down.
CGTGCGGTCGTTTGCTCTAGCGACGTCCGCGGGGGTATGACAGTGGCCGGCAACCCGGGGCGTTCATTTGTGGATGTGTAGACGCGGCACTCGGGCCACGCAACGCTCCGTGGCGCCTTCGGGAGACGGCACCTCCGGTAGCCCTTACGAAATCGCTTCTCCGGACAACCTTGTGTGGCTTTCATGGGCGGCTAGCGCAGATAACACTGGAAGCGATCCTTCACGGGCTGATGCCCTCGGAGCTTCATATCGCCAGACGGTAGATATTGACCTCGGCGGGTGCGAGTGGAAGCCAATCGGCGAGGCCGTCTTAAAATTTACGGGTTCCTACAACGGCCAAGGCAACATTGTGAAAAATCCTGTGGTGGCTGGTAACGAGAACTATGCCGGCTTTTTTGGCTACTTGGCGAGTGGTGGGGTGTTGTCAAATATTGGCTTGGTCGATGTTGATGTGTCGGGTCGCCTTTACGCCGGTGGACTTGTGGGGCGCCTTGATAGCGCCACAGTCTCTGGTGCTTTTGTTTCAGGGAGCGTGGAAGCCTGGCAAAAAGTGGGCGGTCTTGTTGGGTATTCATTATCTGCATCCCGGGTGACAGATAGTTATTCGACGGCCTCGGTTGGCGGATTTCGGCTGGTTTTGAACGACGGACGGACCTTCGACCCAGCGGACGTTGGGGGCCTCATCGGCCAAGCAGACGGTGCGTCACACGACCGATTGTTTTCAATTGGAGCAGTGTCTGCAGTGGACGGTGTGACCCATACCGATTTTGGAGGGTTTGCGGGTTCGGGCAAAGCCACCACGAATTCATTCTGGAACTCAGAGACCTCGCTGCAGTCGACGAGTGCTGCCGGTGAGGGCAAAACCACTGATGAAATGACTTCCCTCGCGACATTTAACGACACGGCAACTGAAGGCCTAGACGCTGCGTGGGGCATTGTCGACGGTTGGGAAGCATACGATTTTGACACACCGACCAACGTGTGGGGGATTTGTTCTCGAGCCAACGACGGTTATCCGTTCTTGTTGTGGGAATACACCGAAGATCCTTGTGTGGTGCCTGATTCAGGTGGCGGTGGTGACACCGGACGAAACGACGATGATGATGATGACACGGTGGCTGCTGCGGTAACTCCGGCGCCGGCTGTGACTGCACCCGTGCGGCCGAGGGTTGCTGAGGCTGCGCCGGCTCCGACTACGACTGTGGAGGGCCCGGTGTGGCGCGGTGGTGTGGTGTCCGCACCTCCTCGGGTTCCCACGGTGTTAGTGGGTGGTGTGCCGACCATTGTGGAGGAGTCTTCGCCTGATCCGACAACTTTGTCGGTGGTCGCGGGTTCGTTAAGCCTGGGTGTGAGTGTTGATGGGGGTTCTGGTGGGGTGTCACGCTCCGATGATGGGCTGAACCGTTTGAGTGTGAAGGCCGGCTCGGTTGCAGTTCTCCAGGGTGCTGGTTTAGAGCCGGGGGCAAGCGTTCAAGTGTTTATTCCCCTTGGTGTTGATGATTCGCGTGAGTTGGCGAGTATCACGGTGGCGGCCGATGGGACGTTTAGTGGTGAACTGCCAGTGTCGACAGATCCATTGGCGGAGCCCCTGCCTATTGGGGAGAGGCTGTTGCAGCTCGTAAGTGTGGATGCTGACGGTAACCAGGTCGTGCTCGAAATGGCCGTCAACGTCGCACAGGGTGATCCTGCTCCGGCGTTGGACCGTGATGCGGGTGATATTCCGGTGGTGGAGCCTGGAGCGACGGCGGTGACGTCTGCGGGTGTGGTCACGGAAGCCACAACGACGGCACTGCCCGATCAGAATATTGCGGTGGTGGAAGGGGATACCTGAAATATGGCGGTTGCGATTGATTCTGAACAGGGTGGTGTGGAACCCAGCGAGTCGGGTGCTTTGGTGACGCTGGTGCGTGATGAAGTGGCGCTGGTCTCTGGTGTGGGGTTCATGGCGGGCACGAGGGCGGATGTGTGGCTGTTTTCTGAACCTGCCCTGTTGGGAACGGTCACCATTGATGAAAATGGTGAGTTCTCGGGAGAGGTCGGGATTGACCCTGACCTGATCCCCACCGGTGAACATACTCTGCAGCTTCAAGGTGTGGGCACTGATGGTTACGTCAAAGCCGCCAACATGGGTGTCTTTGTGGATGACGCCCAACCCGACCTCGCAGTAGCGGAGCAGGCTGGTTTGGACCTGAGCTTCATTTGGTCGATCCTCGCCGTCATTCTTCTTGTGGCGATAGTCGTTGCCGCCTGGCTCCGTCGTAGCCGCCGGGCATAGAGGCCCGCCGCAAGCCACCATTCCGACGGCGACGAAGGAATCACTGGTTCGAGGCTGGGGCTCAACGGCTGTCTACCTGGGCGGTCTTGCTAGGCTTCATCTGTGAGTGTCCAGGTGGCGGTTGTGGGGGCTTCTGGCCGTTTGGGTCGGATTGTCGGCCAAGTTGTTGATGCCACTAATGGTTTCCAACTGACCAAAGAGCTTGGCTCCAATAACAGCTTGGACGAGCTAGCCGGTGTGGACCTGGTGGTCGATGTGTCCCTGCCTGGTGTCTCACCCAAAGTTGTCGATGCGGCCCTCGAGCACGGGGCAAAAGTGTTGGTGGGAACATCTGGTTGGGATGCCGACAAACTCGACGGCCTTCGCAAAAAGCTTGCCAGCCTGCCCGGTGCCGGGGTGATGGTGGTGCCGAACTTTTCTGTGGGATCTGTCGTGGGTACCCACTTGGCGACGATTGCTGCCCACTATTTCGATTCGGTTGAAATCATCGAAGCCCACCACCAAGGCAAAGTCGATTCCCCCTCCGGTACGGCAAGAAATACCGCAGAGCGCATCGCGGAGGTTCGCGATGCCCACGGTGGTGTGGTGGCACCACACTCCAACCAGACAGCCCGGGGGGATGACATCCACGGAGTGTCTGTGCATTCCATGCGGTTAGCCGGTGTGGTGGCCCAGCAAGAAGTCATTTTTGGCGGCACCGCAGAGACTCTTTCCATTCGACACGACACCTATTCCGCGGATGCCTACCGCCACGGTATTGCCGTGGCGATGAAAGCAGTGATGGACCAGGAAGGTCTCGTGGTGGGACTCGACCAGGCGTTGGGCCTGGGTGTGCCGGTTGGTGTGGATGATGCCGCCAGCGACCCTGTCGAGCCGGGGGCGTAGCGCTGGTGAATCGCTACCTCGCCGGTAGTGTGGTGATGTCACTGCTGTTGCTCGTCTATTTGGGCTTTGCCGTGGTGTACGCCTCGATCTTGCTGCAAGACGACAATCTAATTGTCAACATCATGGGTGTGGCCCTGCTGGTGTTGCCGCTGCTGGGAGCGTGGGGTCTTGTGGCCGAATGGCGTTTTGGCGCGGCCTCTAGTCGGCTGCGGGCACTTTTGGAGGAACAGGGCTTAGTTCCCGATTTTCCCCGCACCATCGGTGGTCGGGCACTGCGGGAAGAAGCCTCCCAGTTGTTCCCGCAGTTCCAAGGCGAGGTGGAAGCAGCTGAAGAAGATTGGAAAGCGTGGTTTCGGTTGGGCCTCGCCTATGACGCTTGCGGTGATCGCCGGCGTGGGCGCTGGGCGATTAGACGCGCAATCAGGTTGGAGCGGATTTACTCATAGGCTCCCCGGCCCGGATTTGTGGCTAGTCGACTCTCTGAACTATTGAGTTATGTTGCGCAACACGCTACACTGAGTGTGTGATTGTTTCGATTCGACACAAAGGGCTCCGGTTGCTCTTTGAGAAAGGAGAGTCGAGGGGGGTGAAACCGCAGCATGCGCCGAAGCTGAGACTTCTACTCTCTGCTATGGATTCAGCGAATAAAACCGAAGATCTCGATCTGCCAGGTTGGAGACTGCACCCGTTGAAAGGAGACCAGTCACCCCGCTGGTCGCTATCAGTGGACAAAAATTGGCGCGTGACCTTTGAGTTTCGAGAAGGAAACGCCTATCTACTTGATTACGAGGATTATCACTAATGACTGAGTTAGGACCAATGTATAACCCGCCCCACCCCGGTGAATTCATCACTGAGGTGTACCTGAAGCCCTCTGGGATGAGCTCGAGACGGTTGGCAGGCAAGCTGGGTGTCACGCCTTCAACGTTGCAAAGACTGCTCCAAGGTTCCCACCGAGTCAGTCCGGAGATGGCTATGCGCCTGTCGGTTGTTCTTGGCCGCTCAGCACGAAGCTGGCTGTCCATGCAGGCTTCTTATGACTTATGGCAGCTCTCCAGAGATTTTGAGCCCGGTGGTTTGGAGCGGCTGGACTTTAGTCAAGCCAGTTAGTTCAACTTAAAGACCAGCCGAGCTCAGTGCGTCGGCAACGGTCTTGTCCGAAAACTCGAATCCCGCGTCCGCTAGTGCTGTGGGGATCACCTTTTGGCTGGCGAGTAGAAGCTCGCGGCCTGCTTCACCGAGCAGGAGTTTCACTGCGAATTCCGGTAGGCCGAGCCAGTGGGGGCGCTTCATCATGTGAGCGAGAGTCTGGGTGACCTCGCGGGAAATGGCGGGGGTGGGGCCGGCGAGGTTAAACGGCCCGGAGAGTTTCTGGTTTTCCAATAAAAACACAAGGGCATCTACTTCGTCGCGCAGACTAATCCACGGCCACCACTGCCGACCAGAGCCAATAGCGCCCCCCACACCGAGCATGGTTTGTAGTCGAAGTGGTGCCATCGCTCCGCCCTGGGCGATGACCAAACCCGTCCGGGCCAGTGCCACACGGGTCGATGACCCCTCGAGCGGGGTCGTGGCACCTTCCCAGGCCTGGGTGACCTCGGCGAGGAAGCCAGAGCCCGGTTCGGAGTCTTCGCTGAGTTCTTCTTCGCCGCGGTCGCCATAAAAGCCCACCGCGGAGGCTTGGATGAGGCTGTGTGGTGGGGTGGGGGACTCCTTAATGGCGCCGACAATTGTGCCGGTGGCGTCGATGCGGGAGTCCAGGATGGCGCGCTTATGAGCGGCCGTCCACGGCAGTTTTGCAATTGATGCACCGGAGAGGTTGATGACCACATCGACGTGGTCGACGATGCCCTGATCAATCTGACCTGTGGCGGGGTCAAAGCGGTGTTCGGTCGCATCGTGTGGTTCGCGGCGCACCAACACGTGGACGTCGTGGCCACGGCTTCGAAGGCGCTCGACTAGGGGGGTGCCAATGAGGCCACTGGTACCAGAAACCAGCACCCGCAGGGTCTCTGCGGGGTTTTGGAGGAGTGGCATTACTTAAGACTCGCCTCCAGGGTGATCGGAACACCGGCGAGGGCTTGCGAGATGGGGCATCCCGCTTTGGCTTCTTCAGCGAAACGGTGGAATTCGTCTTCTGCAAGACCGGGAATGCTCGCCACCAGGAGTAGGTGTGAACCGGTCACGCCTTCACCGGGAACGAAGGTGACCGCGGCGGTCACGTCTAAGGATTCTGGGGTGTAGCCGGCACCACCAAGGGCGTGGCTGAGTGCCATCGAATAGCAGGCTGAGTGCGCAGCACCGAGGAGCTCTTCAGGGTTTGTTTTACCCGTTTCCCCGGTAGAGCGTGCTGCCCACGTCACATCGAACGTGGCAGCTCCAGAGGATTGCAAACTGGTTTGACCGTGGCCTTCGGTGAGTGAACCTTCCCAGTGGGTGCGTGCTTCGCTGGTAATAGCCATCGTGGTGTCCCTTCCTTGGGGGTGGTGGCGTGAACGAGATAGTCCGCGCTTTTTCTGCGGGAGTCCTTGGTCAGAGCCGAGGCTCTTCGAAGACGAGTTAATGCAACCACTATCTGACGGTTTTGGCGAGTGGTATTCAGGAACTTCCCACCCTTCAGGGTGTGGAAGGGCCTGCGGGGGCTCTACCCCGACGCAGGCGAAGGAGGACGTTATAGAGCTCACACCCCAGACACAGGCCAAATACGGCGTTTAAAAACGCCGCGAGGAACGCCACCGCTGCGGCGATCACTAGCCCGTAGGGGACGGCAAGTACATGCAGGGTGATCCCTACGGCGCTCACTATCAAGCCCACCAGTTGGGCGAAACGAGGTGGTGCTTGATCTTCGAGGTAAGAAGGTGGAGCGAGGCGGGGGCGAATAAGGGCCTTAAACAATGCCCCATATGGGTGTTTGCCGGGCCCCAGAAGCGTGCCCCAGGCAAATAGCGCAGTAATGACCACAAACAGCCACCAGGCACCATCAAAGGCGGGGGTGTCGGCAACGGGCAGGACGAGGGCTAACACCACCAGAAGCAACACACTGGTGATGGCCGCGCCAAAGCGCGGCCCGCGCGGATCAATCTGACCGGGGCGGTTAGATGAGGTATTCATCGGATCTCCTCTGGATTTCTTCGTAGGCACGGTGAATGTGATCGCTCACCACACCAGGCGGCGTGGGGCCTTCCAGTGTGAAAAGCACATCCCCTGATGCGGACACCAACAACGTCGTCGGTGTGCGTCGAATCGTGAACGACTCGATCACGTCGGGTATCTCCGACACGTCGTATTCGACGTGTCCTACCTGGGGGTCGCGCTCGGCAGCGGCAGCCAAAATGCCTCGCATCGCACCGCAGTATGAGCACAGCGGTGCTGAGACCTGCAACATGGTGAGTGTTTTTCCGACCGCGAGGTAGCCAGACGGCACCCGCGGTGACGTCTCAGAACTCCCCGGGGCGCTCACCCGTGACCGTGTGGCACGCCAGATGACGCCCACTGCGCTGGCTAGAACGACCAGGCCAATGATCAACAACATGCTGAGGGTCGAATCCATGTCCCACAACGCTATTCACAGTTGTTCCCTGATGCCAGTGTGTGACAAAGAATGACGGGAGGTTGTCTGCGTATGCTGAAGGGGTGTCAGAACATCACGAAATCGTTTTTCGCTCCGATGTCACCGTGGAGCTTGTCCGCCATCAGGCCTCCGACGCCGATGTGATCTTTGCTGCCCGGGTATCCACCCAGGGCGAGCAAACCCTTGAAGGGGCTGCCGCCGGTGAACAAGCCACCGAACGTGATCGTGGGCTGATCAACTACCTGATGCGCGATCGACACGGTTCGCCCTTCGAGCACAACTCGCTCACCTTCTACGTGCAAGCACCCATCTTTGTCTTTCGCGAATTCATGCGACACCGTATTGCCAGCTACAACGAAGAATCTGGTCGCTACCGGGAACTGCGTCCCGTGTTTTATGTTCCCGGTCCTGAGCGCAAACTCGTCCAGGTGGGAAAACCTGGCGCCTACGAATTTGAAGACGGCACGAGTGAACAACACCAGATGGCCGTCGACGAAATCAAAGCCGCCTGCACCGCAGGCTACGAGGCGTATACCCGCATGCTCGATGCGGGTATCGCCCGGGAAGTCGCCAGAGTGTCACTGCCCGTCTCGCTGTATTCGTCCATGTACGTGACCATGAATGCGCGCTCGCTGATGAACTTTCTAAGCCTCCGCACCACACGTGAAGGCACACATTTCCCGTCCTTCCCGCAGCGAGAAATCGAAATGGTTGCCGAAAAGATGGAAGCCTTCTGGGAGCCCCTCATGCCGATGACGGCTGAAACGTTCAATGCGAACGGACGCGTTGCGCCGTAGGTTCATAGCGACGATCTATTCGGCGCGGGTGGAGGAAATGGGAAGCAGTCCGCTTCGCTGGGCCTGAACCACCGCGTCGAGCCGGTTGCGTGCCCCAAGCGCGTGCATGAGAAACGTGACTTCGAGCTTGGCCAACGAGGCACTAATCGAGAGTTTTCTGCCGATTTCGGTATTGGACTTTCCGTCAGCGACCAGCTGAAGAACCTCGTACTGCCGGGGGGAGAAAAAGGATTCGGCATCCCCACTGAAACGACGCACTCCTCCGGCGCTCTCTGTGAGAGGAAGGCCCCCTAAGAAAAATTGGGTGCTGTGTTTGATTAACTCAAAGGCTCCTGGGCTGATGGAGAGGGCTGCAGTGAGGTCGAGGGCAATCACACCTAAATAGGGCGAGTCGATTCCCACTAAGTGTCGTGTTCCACTAGGCGAAGGCTCGAGGGGTATGTGCTGAGAGCCCTCCCGGAGAGCGGCGAGGTAGGAGGTGCCGAACGCTGAGGGGTCACCTCCGAGGGAGTCTGAGATGTCGTGAGTACTTCCAAAGCCCCCCAGGTAGATCCATTGGGCTCGCTCGGTGACACGCAGGACAGCGGCACCGCTCGCGGGAGGCTGGCCGAACACTTTGATCACGAGATGGGCGCAGTAGCGCTCGAGGGCTTGGTCTGCTGAGTGTGCTGTGCCGGACCCTGACCGCGGCCACTCGAGAATGCCGGAGTCGATGAGCGCTTCGGCATCGACCCTCTGCGTCATGGGGGCAGTCCTTTACGTCTGTTGCGGTGGTCCCTGGCTGGAGTGTTCCGCAGGACACTGTGTGGCTGAACGTAACCGCTTGAGGCGACGTTTCTTCAGATAATGCGCGGGCTTCTGCATGCTTTACCCGGTCAATCTGGTTTTTACCCGCTTTCCTCAGTGATTGGGGCGCCGAGCGGCCTCGGTAGACCCCGCAGCGTGCGCAGCATCCTGTGGACGACACCGACGCAAGGGCCGGGTAGCCTGGAGGCTGTGAGTATTCGAGAAAACCCCTTCGGTCAGGTCCTCGTCGCGATGGTGACTCCCATGAACGCCGAAGGCGAAGTGGATTGGCCATCAACCGAAGCGTTGATGGCGGGGCTTGTCGACCAGGGCGTTGACGGCATTGTGGTGACCGGCACCACTGGTGAAACCTCCACCTTGACGGATAAAGAAAAACTGCAACTGGTCACCGTGGGCAAGCAGGTCGCTGCCGGTCGGGCCAAGATCATTACCGGTGGTGGTTCCAACGAAACCGCTCACGCCATCGAGCTCTATAAGGCATCGGAAAAAGCGGGCGCCGATGGGGTCATGGTGGTCACCCCGTATTACAACAAGCCCACCCAGGCGGGCATTCTCACCCACTTCCGTCTGATTGCCGACGCCACTGACCTACCCGTCATCCTCTATGACATCCCGGGCCGAACCGGTGTGCCCATCAATTACGAAACGATTCTTCGTGCGGCAAAACACCCCAACATCCTTGCCGTGAAGGACGCCAAGGGCGATCTGATGGAAGTCAGCCGGGTGTTAAACGAAACCGACCTGATGTATTTCGCCGGCGATGACGGCAATGCCCTTCCCACCCTCTCCATTGGGGGAGTGGGCATGATCAGTGTCACCGCAAACATCGCCCCTGAGCCCTACCGGATCATGGTGGACGCGGTAAACCGCGGCAGCCTGCCGGAGGCCACAGAGGCCCACAAGCTTCTGGAGCCCCTCGTCCGGGCCACGATGACCCACGTACCTGGCACGGTGGCCACCAAATACATCCTCCACGGCCTGGGTCACATCACGTCACCGCGGGTGCGACTGCCCCTGGTGGGTCCAGAAGACGACCAGGCGGCCATTATCGAAGCCGACATCGATGAAGTATCCGGTGTCCCAGGAGTCGACTTTTCTAACTTCCGTCCCGACCGCAACGCGGCCGCCGGCGGCGCACTGCCCAAAGTGGCAGGCACCACCCGCTAAATATTGAAGGAGCCCACGGTGGCCCAACCTCTGCTCGATCCCCCCGCACTAAATTCCGAAACACTTCGCATTATTCCGCTGGGCGGAATTGGTGAAGTGGGGCGGAATATGACCGTCTTTGAACTGGGTGGAAAACTCCTCGTCGTCGACGCGGGGGTGTTGTTCCCTGAAGAAACCCAACCCGGGGTGGATTTGATCCTCCCGGATTTTGCTCCCATTAGGGACCGCATAGACGACATTGAAGCCATCGTGTTGACCCACGGACACGAAGACCACATTGGTGCCGTGCCTTACCTGTTGAAAATCCGGGACGATATTCCCCTGGTCGGCTCAACACTCACCATGGCGCTCATTGAAGCGAAACTCAAAGAACACCGCATCACCCCCTACACACTGACCGTGTCAGAGGGCACAAGGGAAAAGCTTGGCCCCTTCGATGTGGAATTTTTGGCGGTGAACCACTCCATCCCAGATGCTCTGGCCCTGTTTATTCGCACTACTGCAGGAACCGTGTTGCACACGGGAGATTTCAAAATGGACCAGTTGCCATTGGATGGTCGCCTGACCGACCTGCGCGGTTTTGCCCGGGTCGGCGAAGAAGGGGTGGACCTGCTGATGGCCGACTCCACCAACGCCGACATTCCAGGCTTCACCCCCGCGGAGCGGGGGATTGGTCCCGTATTGGAACAAGTGGTCCACCACGCAAAGCGCCGGGTGATTGTGGCGAGCTTCTCCTCCCACGTCCACCGCGTGCAGCAGGTGATTGATTCCGCGGTGGCAAACGGCCGCCGGGTGGCCCTCGTGGGTCGATCCATGGTGCGCAATATGGGTATTGCCAAAGAGTTGGGCTTCCTTCGGGTACCAGAAGGCGCTCTCATTGACGCCAAAAAGGCACCCGATATGCCAGACGACAAAATCGTCTACATGACTACCGGCTCGCAGGGCGAGCCGATGGCGGGACTTTCCCGGATGGCCAACCGTGAACACCCCACCATCGCCATCGGCGAAGGCGACACCGTGATTCTTGCGTCATCGCTGATCCCCGGAAACGAAAATGCTGTCTACCGGGTGATTAATGGGCTGATTGACCTCGGCGCTCAGGTGATCCACAAAGGAAATGCCAAAGTCCACGTCTCCGGCCACGCCGCAGCCGGAGAGTTGCTTTACGTCTACAACCTTGTCCAACCCCGACATGTGATGCCCATCCACGGTGAAGCAAGGCACCTTCGGGCGAATGCCGAAGTCGCCGTCGACTCCGGTGTGCCGAGAGACAACGTGATGATTTGTGAAAACGGGTCCGTGGTGGACCTCGTGGAGGGTCGTGCGAAGCAGACCGGCCAAATCGACATCGGCTTTGTTTACGTGGATGGCTCGACCGTGGGAGAAATCACTGACGCCGATTTGAAAGACCGACGCATTTTGGCCGAAGAGGGTTTCATCTCCATCTTCCTCGCCATCGACGCTCAAACCGGAAAGATCATTGTCGGACCAGAAATTCACGCCCGGGGCTTCGCCCCGGACGATTCCGTTTTTGACGATGTCCGCCCCGCGATCTTGAAAGCCCTCGAGGAAGCCGCCGGTCAGGGCACCAGAGACCCACACGGGTTTAGCCAAGTAGTCCGCCGGGTGGTCGGCCGCTGGGTGAACACCCAACATCGCAGGCGGCCCATGATTGTGCCGATCGTGATCGAGGCATAAGGGCAATATTTAGCGTTGGGTCGATAGGGCGCGCTTTGGCCCAGTCGCGTGTCCTCCGGGGTCAGAGAGCCCCACGGGATTAGCCTGAAATCCATGGCCACAAAGGGCACGACCGCGCGTGTGCAGGGAACAACGGGGCGCACGCCCCGCAGTCGACCCCGCGTACCCGATACTGAGCTGCCGAAGACCAGACGGATTGTGAGAAACCCTCAATCCACACCGCCCGTTCCGGTGACCACGCCTTACGAATCGGGGTTTTCTAAAGCCTGGCGCGTTGTCTCCCAAGCCACAGGCTCCGTGTTTCGACTCTTCCCGCTCGAGCCTGTCCACCCGGATGACCGCCGTGACAGTGTGCCCTTCGCATTGTTTGTATTGGCGACGGGTGGGATTGTCATCGAATGGTTTAACTACGGAGTGGGTTGGGCGACTACCTTCTCGCTGTACACCTTCGCCGGCTTCTTTGGTCGTTTATCGTTCGCGCTTCCCTTCATCCTGTTACTACTGGCTATATGGCTGTTTCGACACCCCACCAAAGCAGCAGCCAATGCCCGGATCGGCATTGGCCTGACGCTCTTCATGGTGGCAGTGGCCGGCATCAGCCACTTGGAAGCAGGACGCCCTGTTGTGGGCGAGGCAAGCCTGGAGACCCTTGGCCAAGCTGGGGGAGTCTTGGGTTTCGGTGTTGCCGAAGCGTTGGTGTTTCTCGGTGCCGGGTCACTCTGGATTGCCTGGCCCGTCTTAGTGGTGGTGATTGCCGGATCCTTGTTGGTGCTCACCAAAACCCCACCGGCTCAGATTGGCTCGCGGTTAATCGAGGCCTATGCCTACCTCTTTGGCCAACACCCCGACGAAATCGCCGCCTCCTGGCAGGATCGAAAGAGCGCCTGGGCCGAGGCCCGGGCCAGTAAACGAGACCTCGTTGCCCAGCGAAACGAACAGCAGGCCGGATCGGATCTGGTCGGTGAGGCCGACGTCGAATACGTCGATATCGACGACCTGGCAGAAACGATGCCGGTTGATCACGACTCAAATATCCCGTGGTGGCGCCGTGGTCGACAGCAAGAAAACACTGATCCAGACGGTGAATCAGGTGGTGCTGCGACCGGCCCAGCAGCAGATGGTGCGGATCACGCCTCGCCGGTGGGCAACACCGGCGTCTGGGATGCGCTCAGTGCCGCCGAAGACGCAGTCTCTGGTCAACAAGACGGCGACCAGGTTGCCGTCGGTTTAGAAGCAGACGACGAACCGGCTCTCGTGCCGGGCAGCGCGGCTCCGAAGCCTCCCGCCAGGCCCTACACCCTACCCCCGATGGCGCTACTCAAAGCCGGCTCTATTGCGAAATCGCGCAGTAGCGTGAACGACCAAGTGGTCGCGTCACTGACCCAAGTATTTGAACAGTTCGGTGTGAATGCCACGGTGGTGGGCTTCACCAGGGGCCCCAGTGTCACTCGCTATGAAGTGCAGTTGGGTACCGGGGTGAAAGTCGAACAGGTCACCCGCCTAGAAAAGAACATTTCCTACGCGGTTGCCAGCAACGAAGTGACCATTCTGTCGCCGATTCCCGGCAAATCGGCAATCGGTGTGGAAATACCTAACACCGACCGCGACATTGTCACCCTCGGTGACGTGTTGCGCTCCAGTGTGGCCGAGAATGAAACCCACCCCTTGGTGATGGGACTCGGTAAAGACGTCGAAGGTGGTTTTGTTGCCGCCAACCTTCAAAAAATGCCCCACCTGTTGGTGGCCGGTGCCACCGGGTCTGGAAAATCGAGCTTCATCAACTCGATGATTACCTCCGTGTTGATGCGGGCCACCCCCGACCAGGTGCGGATGATTCTGGTCGACCCCAAACGGGTGGAACTCTCCGCCTACCAGGGTGTTCCACACCTCATCACCCCAATTATTACCAACCCCAAACGGGCTGCTGAAGCGCTCTCCTGGGTGGTCACCGAAATGGACCAGCGCTATGACGACCTCGCCAGTTTTGGTTTCAAGCACATTGACGAGTTCAACCAGGCCGTCATCGACGGCACCATCGAACTACCCCCTGGTCTGAACCGCACCCTCGAGCCCTACCCTTACCTGCTCGTGGTGGTCGATGAGCTGTCCGATTTGATGATGGTCGCCCCCCGCGATGTGGAAGATTCGATTGTGCGCATCACCCAACTCGCCAGAGCATCTGGAATCCACTTGGTGCTCGCCACCCAGCGACCAAGCGTCGACGTGGTGACCGGTCTGATTAAAGCCAACATCCCCTCACGTCTGGGTTTTGCCGTCTCGTCCATGACCGACTCCCGAGTAATCCTCGACCAACCGGGCGCGGAGCGCCTGATCGGTCAAGGCGACGCCCTGTTTATTCCCCAGGGCGCCAATAAGTCCACCCGCGTCCAGGGCGCCTGGGTGGACTTGGATGAAATCCACCAAGTGGTCTCCCACGTGAAGCGCCAAGCAGAACCCGAATACCGCCACGACGTTCAAGCACAGGCCGTCGATAAGGCCAAACCAGACGCCGACATTGGTGACGATTTAGATGTGCTGTTGCAAGCCTGCGAACTGGTGGTAAACACCCAATTTGGTTCCACTTCCATGCTTCAGCGCAAACTACGTGTCGGTTTTGCGAAGGCCGGGCGCCTCATGGACCTGCTGGAATCCAGAGACATTGTCGGGCCCTCCGAAGGGTCAAAAGCCCGTGAAGTGTTGGTCGCGATCGAACAGCTTCCCGCGGCTTTGGCCCGTCTGCGCGGTGAGCAGGTGGCGGCCCCCGCCCCCACACCTGCCCCAGCTCCAGAGGAACAACTCACGATTGAGTTAGACCCCGCCGACATTCCCACACCACCAGAGGGCATGAGCCCTCCACCAGGTATCGAGGGAAGCCCTGACAGTGGCGACGCTGGTGGTGGTGGCGGCGAGCAGGCGCACTCTGACATTGCTCGGCCGAAGCCTGCCAGTGCCCACCAAGCTCACGATGCGGGCGAGTTTGACCCCACTCGTGCCGAGTACGATGGTGAGGATGCAAACGAGTCGGAGCGTTTCTAAGCTCTTTTCTGGCTCACCCGCGATGTCACCGGTCAGTCTTCGGGAGGTGTGTGATGGCCGATAAGACCGCCTCACCACACACCGGCTCCGGTGCCAAAGGCACTGCCCGCTTCCGCGGGCGTGTGGTGTCCGCAGGCGATGGCCCGGTTAGTGCCGGCAACCTGGCGAACATCATCACCGTGATCCGCATAGGTTTTGCCCCCCTCGTGCTGTGGTGGTTACTGCTCGATGACGGCCAGTGGGGTGTCTGGCGGTGGGCAGCTGCCGCCGTGTTTATTCTGGCCATTTCCAGCGACGGTATTGATGGGGCCTTAGCCAGGCGTCGAAACCTGGTGACCAGTTCCGGCATTCTCCTTGACCCGGTTGCCGATAAAGCCCTCACCGGTGTGGCGTTTGTGGGTTTAGCGCTTCTGGCGGAGTTGCCCTGGTGGGTCGTCATCGTGGTCTTGGGTCGTGAACTGGGGATTACCGTGTTTCGACTGGTGGTGGCCAACACCAGAATCATTCCCGCCTCGAGAGGTGGCAAAGCAAAAACAGTGTCCCAGGCGGTCGCCTTGACTTCTTGGCTGGCCCCCACCTGGCTCCTCTTTGGCGACTGGGTGTTCGTGTTGAACGACGTGCTGATGATCATCGCCGTGGCACTCACCGTAGTAACAGGTCTTGACTACCTCATCCGCGCATTGCGCGGAGATCGGCTGACCGGTGTCGATCCGGAGGTTGATCCTGGCGCTGATTCCTCTCGGGCAGATACCGCCTAATCGGGTGAACCAGGTGGGTAACGACACTCTTCCTCAGCAAGGCGACGCCGCTTTGGTGGTGGAGCTGCTTCGCACCCGCGGTGAGATGGTGGCGTGTGCGGAATCACTCACCGGGGGTGACCTGTGCTCGGCCCTGGTGGCTATACCGGGGGCATCCGCTGTCATGTTGGGTGGTGTCGTTGCCTACAGCAACACGGTGAAACACCACCTGTTGGGTGTGGATGAAGAAACACTGGCCACTACCGGTGCCGCGACGGCGGAAGTCGCCGTGGCCATGGCCAGGGGAGTGCAGAGTTCTTTGAGGGGTGACGCTACTGGCTCTGGCTCTGGCTCTGGCTCTGGCGTGTGGGGGGTGTCGACTACCGGAGTGGCAGGACCCGATCCGGATCCCATTTCCGGTGCACCTGCCGGTTTGGTGTTTATTGCGGTGGTGAGCCCCGATGGGAGAGTCTGGGAAGAAAAGTTGGGCCTTGTGGGCTCTAGAGCCCAGGTGCGCGAAGCCACTGTGTCTTTTGGGCTAGGGCTACTACAACGCGCCCTGCAGGCTTCGCCTGAAGCGCCTCCTGGAAGAACCAATACTCGGGAATAAAATGTGGCGGAGTGTCGTTATCTTCAGTAGCTACACAGAATGGTCACAGGGTTTTACCCGAGTGATGGCAAGGAAAACTGGTTAGAGTGTGGTTCACGGTTTAAGAAGGAGGTGTTCCCCGTGGTGTTGATGAGACACGAAATTGGTGATGTGTTGCGTGACTACCGTCTGCAGCGTGGTAAAACCCTGCGCCAAGTAGCGGGGCGAGCAAACGTTGCTCTGGGCTACCTCAGTGAAATCGAGCGCGGCCAGAAAGAGGCCAGCAGCGAAGTTCTTCAATCGATCGCTGAAGCGCTCGAATCGCCGCTGTCAGAAATTTTGATTGAAGTCGGCGAGAGACTCTCCATGTTTGAAGAGCTCACCCCCGTCTCCAACGTTCCAGACACCCTGCCCGACGAGCTTTACCGCGACCTCGGTCCCGTGGGTGCCAGCCAGCGCTAGAGCATCACTGCTCACCGTGCGACAGCGACGCTCAATACTGTGACGCGAAGCGAATTCGATCGTGCCGTAGCCGATGAGTTTGGTGTCACCGGTGGGCGCACCCTGGTGCGCGATCTGGTGATGCGCGCCCTGGGCGGTGTGACCGCCCAGGAGGCACTTTCTCGCGGAGATGCCCCCGCCGTGGTCTGGAAAGCACTGTGTGACGAAATGGATGTCGCTGGTCCGAGGCGCTACGGGGTGGGTATTGCAAAACCGCCAGAGGGTGCGCCGGCCTAAAAAGTCCTCGCCGTGTAGAGCTTTGTGGCGTGGTCGTGAAAGTGTCGGCTGCCAGGTCTCGAACGCCGGCTTATCGACACCGTTATCGACACGCCGCAGAGCGGCTGTTCGAATATTCGTTCGAATGGCACTAGCCTCGTCCCCAGGGCGTGATGGCCTGTCGTTTCCCACAGAAGTGGGCCAGGACCGACAAGTGTCGGTGGTGGCCGGCTACCGTGGGGCCGCTTCTGTCACACCCCAACGCCTTGTCGAGAGACCAAGGGCCTTACGGGGCCACGCGGAGGACGACAGCCGATAGGCAGCCACCCACAATGAGCGAGGAGTAAGTCATCATGACCCAAAATTCCGACCGCGAGAAGGCGCTAGACGCCGCTCTTGCACAGATTGACCGCCAGTTTGGAAAAGGCTCGGTGATGCGCCTGGGTTCGGAAGAACGCGCACCCGTTGCTGTCATCCCCACCGGTTCCATTGCCTTAGACGTTGCGCTCGGAGTGGGAGGTCTGCCCCGAGGTCGCATCACCGAGATTTATGGACCGGAATCGTCGGGTAAAACAACCCTGACGCTCCACGCCATCGCCAACGCCCAAGCCCAAGGCGGTATTGCCGCCTTCATCGACGCGGAACACGCGCTCGACCCCGAATACGCCAAAAGCCTCGGTGTGAACATCGACGAATTGCTGGTCAGCCAACCGGACACCGGTGAACAGGCCCTCGAAATTGCGGACATGTTGGTGCGCTCCGGCTCAGTCGACCTCGTCGTGATCGACTCGGTCGCTGCGCTTGTACCTCGCGCTGAAATTGAAGGCGAAATGGGCGACACCCACGTGGGTCTGCAGGCTAGGTTGATGAGCCAAGCGCTTCGTAAACTGACCGGTGGTCTGAATTCCACCGGCACCACGATGATTTTCATCAACCAGTTGCGGGAAAAAATTGGTGTCTTCTTTGGAAGCCCGGAGACCACTTCAGGCGGTAAAGCTCTCAAGTTCTACGCCTCAGTGCGCCTCGACATCCGACGCATCGAAACCCTGAAAGAGGGTTCCGATGCGGTCGGTAACCGCACTCGGGTCAAGGTGGTCAAAAACAAGATGGCGCCGCCGTTTAAGCAAGCCGAATTCGACATCATCTACGGAATCGGTATTTCCCGAGAGGGAAGCCTCATCGACTTCGGTGTCGAGCACAACCTGGTGCGCAAGTCCGGTGCCTGGTTTACCTACGAGGGTGACCAGTTGGGTCAGGGTAAAGAAAATGCCCGACGCTACCTGCTGGAACACCCCGAGATCGCCAACGAAATCGAACGCCGCATTCTCGAGCAGCTCGGTATCGCCCAAATTAAGGGCGAGAACGTGGCCGAAGCAGATGGCGTGGAAGCCGTTGTGGAGTCGCTAGAAGAAAAACGCGCTGAGAAGAGCGCGTAAGGCTTCCCCAGCCAGCTCTTATGACTACTTCATCGCAAGACAGCCCAAGCAAAGAGGGCACTGCAGGGGAGGGTGTGGCGGAAGTCATCGCCTTCCCCCGCAGTGCCACAGCACCCGTGACTGAATCGGACAGCGGCTCCCCAGAGGGTACGAACGACGCTCAGCCCCCACAGCATGAACAACCGGGGGTGCAACCCGAGTCGAGCGAACCTGTCCCGCTGTGGCCGGGGCAGGTCATTGACCTGCAACAGGCGCGCGCCATGGCGGGGTTACCCTTCGTTAGCGAGGGAGCTCCTAGCGGTGTGGAGGAGAGCGCGTCCGAGGAGGATGGCTCCCATGGCTCCGATGGCGCTGTGGACGATTCGGCATTCGCGACTGCTCGTCAGATTGCTCTTCGCAGTTTGGCTGCCAGGGCACGATCCGAAGCTGAGCTTCGACAGAAGCTCGCCGATCGTGGGGTGGAGCGCTGGGCGATTGACGAGGTAATCGCCGGTTTGCAAGATAAGCACCTGATCGATGATGCGCAGCTAGCCCACGACCTCGCACAAGGTTTGAGCGAGTCGAAAAAGATGGGCCCTGTCGGAATCAAACAGGCTCTGGTGAAAAGGCGTATTCCCCGAGGAATTATCGACCAGGTAGTCGGTGGTCTCGATGAGGTGAGCGACGACACACTCGAAGAGTTGGCACGCTCAAGGATGCGGGTACTTCGCGGCCTTGATCGCCAGGTTCAGGTACGTCGACTGGTGGGGTTCCTTGCCCGCCGTGGGTATCAAGGGCCCGAGGTCTACCGCGTGGTGGGCATGGTCGTCGATGAGCCAGAGGGCGGACCTGACATCGAACCGGATAGTGGTTCGACTCGCGGTGTGAGGTTTTCCCCCTCACCCGACTCCGCGAGTGCATGGGTCACCCCACTGGGCCGCCGTTAGGCCACCGGGTTTTAGACTGTCAGGGTGAGTGCACACACCCAGACCCTGAGCGAGGCCGAAGTCCAGTCCGACGCGCCGAATCTGTTTGGGTCTGGCCGTAGTTACGAAGTGCGGACCTTTGGGTGTCAGATGAACGTTCACGACTCTGAACGTATGGCGGGTTCCCTGGAAGCGGCAGGTTTTCACGAAGCAGCTGCCGGTGAAGAAGCCGACGTCATTGTGATTAACACCTGCGCGGTTCGAGAAAATGCCGACAACAAGCTTTATGGAACACTCGGCCACCTTGCCGAAAAAAAGCGCGAAAAGCCGGGAATGCAGATCGCCGTCGGCGGCTGCTTGGCTCAAAAGGATCAGTCCGGGATTGTGGAGCGGGCTCCCTGGGTCGACGTGGTCTTTGGTACCCACAACATGGGTTCTCTTCCCACGCTCCTCGAGCGCTCCAGGCACAACCAGCAGGCCGAGGTCGAAATCCTCGAAGCGTTGGAAGTGTTCCCCTCCACACTGCCGACCAAACGAGAGAGCACCTACTCCGGTTGGGTCAGTATTTCGGTGGGGTGTAACAACACCTGCACATTTTGTATTGTGCCCAGCCTGCGCGGTAAAGAAAAAGACCGTCGGCCGGGAGATATCCTGCGCGAAGTCGAAGCCTTGGTCGACGACGGTGCGCTCGAAGTCACGCTGTTGGGCCAAAACGTCAACACTTACGGTGTCGAATTTGGCGACCGCGGGGCTTTTGGAAAACTCCTGCGAGCGGCAGGCGACATTGAGGGCCTTGAACGCATTCGCTTCACCAGCCCGCACCCGGCGGCATTCACCGATGACGTGATTGATGCGATGGCGGAAACCCCCTCGGTCATGCCACAGCTTCATATGCCGCTGCAGTCTGGCTCTGACTCCATCCTGAAAGCCATGCGGCGCAGTTACCGCAGTGAAAAATTCCTCGGCATTCTCGATCGCGTGCGAGAAAAAATTCCCCACGCAGCCATCACCACCGACATCATCGTGGGGTTCCCGGGGGAGACCGAACAAGACTTTGAAGACACTCTCGAAGTAGTGAGAAAAGCGCGCTTCGCCAGCGCGTACACCTTTCAGTATTCGATACGACCAGGAACCCCGGCCGCGACAATGCCCGACCAGGTTCCCAAAGAAATCGTGCAGGAGCGCTTTGAGCGCCTAGTGGCACTCCAAGACGATATGTCCTGGCAAGAAAACAAGCGACAGCTGGGGCGTGATGTGGAAGTGCTGATCGCTACGGGTGAGGGTCGAAAAAATGAGGACACCCACCGAGTGTCCGGCCGGGCCCAAGACGGCCGATTGGTTCACGTCGGATTAGCTGAAGGGCAAGAGCCCCCTCGACCGGGCGATGTGATGAATGCCACCGTGAGCGATGCCCGGCCATTTTTCCTCATTGCCGACCCGCAAAGCCCTGAAGGCTTCCCGGTGAGACGCACCCGGGCGGGGGATGCCTACGACCGCGCCCAGGCCGAATCGTGTGGTGCCCCCACACCAGCTTCCGCGGCATCGGGTCCCGTGTCGCTGGGTCTGCCCATCCGGTTAAGAGACCAGTAGGCCGGTGGCCGCTTCCTCACCGGTCGACCAGGCTTCAGCGCACATGATGGCTAGCCCGACAATGTGGGCACTGGTAGGACCCACAGGAACGGGTAAGACCGCCACGGCAATCGCTGTCGCAAAGGCGGCGACACAGCGCGGTCTGAGCGTGGAAATTGTGAGCGCTGATGCGATGCAGCTCTATCGGGGCATGGATATTGGCACCGCGAAGGCCAGCCCGACAGAACGGGCACAGGTACCCCATCACCTCCTCGACACCTGGGAGCCTTCCGCTGAAGCCAGCGTCGAGGACTACCAACGAATGGCCAGGGAGGCTATTGTCGACGCGCAGGCCAGGGGAGTGGTGCCTCTACTGGTGGGAGGCTCTGGTCTTTATGTTTCCTCGGTGATTTACGATTTTCGCTTCCCAGGCCACGACCCACAGATTCGAGACCGACTGGAGGCCCAACTCGAGAACAAGGGGTTGGTGTCCCTGGTGGCGCTACTGCGCGAAAAGGACCCCCAGGTGGCAGACGCCGTTGATGTGCACAATCCCCGTCGGGTTGTTCGTGCCCTAGAGATTATGGAACTCACTGGGGAGCCACCCAGTGCGAGCCTTGCGGCAAGAGGGTCCTGGTGGTTCCAACCCTGCAGGGTAGTGGGCCTTGCCGGCCCCTGGGAATGGCTTGATGCTCGCATTAACCAGCGGGTGGAACAGATGTGGCAGCGGGGACTCGTCGACGAGGTGCGCACACTGCGAGAGGCCGGGTTGGGAAAGACGGCAGCTCAAGCCATTGGCTACCGAGAAGTGATTGATCATCTGGATGGTGAAACATCCGAGCCTGAGGCGAAAGAGCAGGTTTCTCAGCACACCAGACGGTATGCCAGGAAACAAATGTCGTGGTTTCGACGAGATGAGAATATTCACTGGATCAACGCCAGCGGCGACTCGGTGGAAACGGAAGTTGCCGACTATTTTTTACAGCCCGCCAGTCAGAGAGGCCGGGGGTAATTACCCCTGGCGCGATACATCGCGCTTTGCTTTGTAGGCTCGGGGTATGGCATCGACTCCCGCACAGACCCTCCCGGTGGAAAAAGCCCACGGAACAGGTAACGATTTTGTGGTCTTTGCTGACCCCGATGGCCTCTACGACTTGACCCCCGCACAGGTCCAAGCCCTTTGCGATCGACACCGCGGTGTCGGAGGGGATGGAATTCTCCGTGCAGCACGAACAGCTGACTCGCCCGAAGTGAAAGCACTGTTGGCAGAAGAGCGAGAGGCGACCTGGTTTATGGATTACCGAAATGCCGATGGGTCACTCGCGGAAATGTGTGGAAACGGCATTCGGGTGTTTGTGGACTTTCTTGTTCGACACGACTTAGTTGCTCTCACATCCGGCCAAACGCTGCCTATTGCCACCAGGGGCGGTGTGCGAGACGTCACCGTGTCGAACAGCGGTCACTACCAAGTCGACTTGGGCCGTTGGCAGCTGGTAGACACTGAGACACTCGTGCACGTACCCGGTCTGGATGTGCCTCGCCCGGCCCTTCGACTCTCGGTCCCGAACCCCCACGCGGTGGTGATTGTGGCGAGCAACGACGAGCTGGACGCACTCGATTTGTCGGCCTTACCTGACGTGCGCCCGGTTCCCGAAGACGGGGTGAACGTCGAGTTTGTGGTGCCTCAAGATCCCCTCATTACTGACGGTGTCGGTCACATTCGCATGCGGGTATATGAGCGTGGTGTGGGAGAAACACTCTCCTGTGGAACCGGAGCAGCTGCCGCCGCTCTCGCTGCGCGCCATTTTGTGGGCGATGCTGCGCCTCACCACTGGCGCGTGGATGTCCCCGGGGGGCAACTTTCGGTGCGAATGTTCCCCACAGAAGAGGGCGAACATGTGGCCCTTTCAGGGCCCGCTGTGCACGTGTTTGCCACTGAAGTGCAGGTCTAACTACCCTCACGCTTTACGCCGGGCGACGTCTCCGGTTCAGGACCCTGTGGGGGTGACGTGGAGAATCCAGAAACCTTTATCGCGGGCCGCGCGAATGCCGTGAAACGCCCCATCGTGTTCAGTGTTAATCCAGCGCAACAGCGTTTCCGCGCCAAGGCTTTTGGAAACCACAAGCCAGGCCTGGCCCTCGGGTGCCAGTCGGTGAAGCCACGTGCGAAGCAACTCGTGGAGTGCTTTTTTCCCAATGCGAATAGGGGGGTTGGACCAAATGGTGTCGATGGGGGCAGTGTCAGGAGTACGAGCCTCCCACTGGTCGGGGGTGAAGGCCTCAATGTTGTCCAGGCCGAGCTTCGCGGCGTTTGCCGCACAGGCTTCTAATGCTCTGGTATTGACATCGACGGCATACACGGTGGCGTCAGGGACCATAGTGGCCATGGTGACTGCGAGTGGCCCCCAGCCACATCCCACATCGACCAGGGTGTTACCCGTCGGCGTGGGAACGTGTCGAAGCAGTGCTGCAGTGCCCCGGTCGAGCCCCTCTGGCGAGAAGGTGCCGGAAAGGGTCTGTAGTTCCACCCTGCGCCCGGCCAGTTCTAAAGCCACGCTCCGCTCATGGCGGGCCGAGTCGGGGTCTTCAGAGAAGTAATGCTCGGTCGCCACAGGGTTAAGACTACTTCTGCTGATTGCTCACTTCCCGTAGCGATACCTCCAAGGTTTGTCTAAGCCACCGCCAAGGGTTCAGTAATACCCTTGGCTCATGACGACAATGACTCCCGCCCCTGAAATGTCTTTCGGTCAGGCGATCCAGACCGTGTTTCGCAAATACGCGGAATTTTCCGGGCGTGCATCACGGTCCGAGTTTTGGTGGTTCACGCTTTTCAGCTTTCTGGTCTCTTCCGGAACCAGCGCGATTTTTGGTGGTCTCGGTGTTGCCTGGTTCTTTGCCGTCATCGTGCCCTCGCTGGCGGTCGGAGTGCGCCGCCTGCGTGACGCTGGCCTGAGCTGGGCCTGGCTGTTTTTCCTCCTGCTGCCGTTTGTGGGCTTGATCGTGTTGGCT
Source organism: Pontimonas salivibrio (assembly GCF_002950575.1). Lineage (NCBI taxonomy): Bacteria > Bacillati > Actinomycetota > Actinomycetes > Micrococcales > Microbacteriaceae > Pontimonas > Pontimonas salivibrio. The sequence continues at coordinate 1,347,888 of NZ_CP026923.1, read as the reverse complement.
GTCCTCTTTGCCCAACCAGCGAAGCTTCCGCATAACGTGGTTACTGATGTGCCACCGGGCAGAGTTCCCCCCACCACGTCGGTTTAGCCGTGCCTTGTGGCCGGTGTGGGGGCTGCACCGTGGGTGATGGTGTTTGCGTGGAGGTGTCTGGTGTTCGGGCACCGTTATCGATTTGGCCCGTGGGGCGCTGGACTAGTGCGCCAGTGGGGTAATTCGCACTGTGCGAAAGGCCTGCAACTCGGGTCTAAGGACTCCAATGATGCCAAGGCCTTTTTGGGTGAGGTGGAAGATCGCGTTTTGCCGGTAACTCCTGGCGAGATCGACGGTGAACTCCCGCATCAAGTCAGAATTGTCCGCGGCAGCCATTACGGCAAAGCCGGGTTCGACGTGGTCGGAGTCCAGGGCGTATCCGGGGCAAGCTCTCGTGATCAGCCCTGAGTGGTCTAATTCGTGGGCAAGACTCGCCGTGGCGGCTGCATTTTCTTCGGGTGTGAACTCTCCCGAAGATTCGGGGTTTTCGGCGGTCAGGATGAACGCTTCCGTGTGGGGCGCCAAAATACTGGAGGCGTCGTCACCGTCGAACGCCGTCGGGGTGATCCTCCAGGTCTTTCCTTTCGCATCCGCCAGCTCCAGCGCGGTGGCGAAATACAACTCTTCAAGGGCACTGTCGTTCATCTGCTTAGAGTAATCGGCGACAGCCGCACTGTGTCGAAAAGTGTCTGCCAGGAGCCCGGAGTAAAGGCTTCATCGCTTGTGTTTGTTACACGGTAACTCTGCGGTGAGGTTCGCGGCATCCTCAAACCAGGGATAGAAGCCCACGCTCTCAAGCTCCTTTTCCAGATCGGCCTTAGCCTGCTCCAGGTCGGCTAAAGGGATAAACCCGGTGACCTCCTCGGCACTGTGTGGATCGGCACTGTGTGGATCGGTGTCGGTGCCGGTATAGATAGAGCCAGCCTGCCCACTGTTGTTGGCCGGAACTGTGGCGCGGAGCCCTTCGAAGCGCCAACACAACGGCTCTGGGGTGATGGGATGCTCCAGGCGCACAATGTCGGTTTCTCGAAGCGACCAGAAGTCGCGGGGTAGGGCCCAGCGCTCCACGTGGAGGGCCCAGGGGAATAGCCGGTCAAATGATTCACACACGGCTCCTGGTCCACCAGGGTGGGCACCTTCTAGTAACGCGCGGTCTTCTGCGAGCAGGGTGACCAGCTCTGGGTATTGGGGCTCTCGCACAATGTGCAGGAATCGTCCTGCTAACAGATACAGACTCATCTCATCCCTCCGGCCAAGGAGCCCACGAGAGGTGGGCTGTTTTTTGAGTTAATCTCACGCTAAACACGACCACTGACATGCCGTCTTGGTCAGAACGCTGACACGGGACGGGAGGCAGGGGACAGGGGTGGCGCACTGTCAGACTGGGGGTTGGGCTAGGAGTGTGACAAGGGTTCCCTTGATAAGGAGTGAGATGGCCGCGAAAAACCAGGCACAAATGTTTAGTGAGCTCACGCTGTCACGGCGCAGTACGAGGGATTTTCTGGATACGCCGGTCGCGCCTGAGCTTATTGACGAAATCCTCCAGGAGGCTCTGAGTGCCCCCAGCTGGTCAAACACGCGCCCCTACCGGGTCGCGGTGGCGACCGGCGAAGTGAAGGAGCGCATTTCGCACACACTGTTGGATCGCTTCGATGACATCATGCGCACCAGGAGTCCGAAGCTTGGCACCCGAATCAAGGGGGGCCTCAGTGCGCTGAGCCTCCTCCGCAGTGATTTTCGAATACCCATTAAGTACCCGGATGATTTGCGTGTGCGCCAAGTGGCTCTGGGTAAAGCGCTCTTTTCGCACCTTGGTGTCGAGCGTGGGGATATCGATGCCAGAAATGAGCAAATCCGGAACAACATGCGCTTTTTTGGTGCGCCGGTAGGGCTGTTTTTCTTTGCCCGCAAAGGGATGGGGGTGTACTCCCCGCTCGATGTCGGCCATTTCATGCAAACGCTGATGCTCTCGGCGAAAGCCCGTGGGCTCGACACCTGCGCACAAGGCTTTCTGGCGTTCTGGTCGGGTCCCATTCGTGACGAGTTTGAGGTGCCAGAGGGTTACAAACTCTTGTGTGGAATGTCGCTGGGTTATGCGGCCCACAGCCACACCAACGAGTTTGTCCCACCAGTGACCAAGGTTCAAGACATCGCACTGCCACTCTCCCAAAAGTAGACACGGGGAGAGGGCACGCTTCGGCCCTCAGTAACCTGAGTGGCCCCAGGGGTTTTTGGGGTTCACAGCGCGACGGTGTGGAAGCGGAAGTACCTGATGTGTGGCAGTGGTCTGGGTGCCAGGTTCAGACACAACGTTTGTGTGCAGCAACATCATGGGAGTGAGGTTTTCCGTGGGGCGGACTTATCTCGGGCAAAAAGCGCATGCTCGGCATCAGTAAGTCCCACCTGTCGGCCGATCGCCAGTAGTGCCTCCCCCTCATCGATACCGCCCTCTGAAGTTGTTGCCGATTGGATCATTGCCCTCACTTCGGCCTCCGCACTTCGATCGTTGAGTGCCGCACGCACTTTGAGTAAGCGATAGACATCGTCGGGAATGTTGCGAATGGTCATTGTGGCCACGGTGGGACCTCCTGGACTCGGGGACGGGTCCAGGTTAAGGCTTTGGAAGCATTGCTGGCGATGCAGGCACATAACGCGCATAGCGTGACCCTAGTCAGCGGAGGGGACCCCAGGCGGTGGCCGGGCGAAGGGCGAGGGTCGCTTCGTCTCAGGTGAATCCTTATGGACACACGGATCCTCTGGAGCATGCCACACGCCGAAGCCGAGGAGGCGCCTCGGGCCCTGACGATCCGTATCAGATGTGATACATTACTCCCATGGTGAACCCAAAAACTGCGTTCGACCGAGTGCTGGAGTCGGCGGCCAAGCTCCAACGGTTAGTTCCCGACCTCACTCTTGTGGGAGGGTCGGCTGCTGCCCTGCATGCGGGCCATCGTGTCTCGTTTGACCACGATCATGTCCTTACTGATCTCACGGATCGGTATGCGAGCGTGGTTGATGCGGTGGAGGCCACTGACGGCTGGGCCACTGCGGTGCGGGCAAGTCACCCACCACTCACGTTGATGGGCTCCCTCGATGGGGTTCAGGCGGGAATTAGGCAGCTTCGGCGAACAGCCCCCATCGAGACTGAGATGTGGGAGATTTCAGAGGATGTTTCGGTGCGGGTCCCCACGCTGGAGGAAATCCTCCGCATCAAGGCGTTTTTGACCGTCGACCGGGGAGCAGTTCGGGACTTTCTGGACTTGGCGGCTTTGGCCGACCGTGTAGGTCTCGAGCGTGCAACAGAGGTACTCGCTCGAATTGATGACTACTATGCAGCTCGCTCCGACGAGGCTCAATTGGTTTCCACAGAGGTCGCGCTTGCACTGGCAGCCCCAAAGCCCAAGGACGCCGCTGTCATTGCTGAGCTCGATCGGTATAAAGCACTTGAGCCGAGATGGCATGACTGGTCTGAAGTGGTGGCGGTGTGCCAACAGATCGCCGTGGGTTTGGCGAGCTCATGACTATGACGCTGTTTCGAAACGTCGATGGCAGTACTGCTGACCCGGTGGAAACCTGGCCATATGAGGGCATGGTGTCTGTCATCGAGCACGGGCTACTACCCGATTGGCGTCCGCTTATTGCCCACATTCGCCAACACCCCTGGGGCAAAGTTGCCCGCGCCCTCGAGGCCTACCTCGGCTATGCCGAGGATGCGCGCCAGGTGGCCTTTTTTCGACTCATGCTGGATCGTGCACGCTCGCGCGCTGAGAGCGAAGAACGCTTCGAGGTTGCCCGGCGAATTAGAGGACACCTGGAGGCTTCGGGGTTGACCAGAGCAGAATTCGCTCGGGCAATCGGAACCTCTCCTTCCAGGCTGAGTACCTACCTTTCGGGAAAAGTCGTTCCCTCTGCTGCACTCATGGTCCGAATGGAGCGAGTGGTTCAGGCTGTGGAAAAATCCTGAAGGTTTAATCCCGCGTGAAGTACCCTCGCGACATGGGCCGATTGTTACATGTACGCTTATGGTTATGGTGAAGCGAAGCGGGGACAGGCGCGTGAGGGTGCGGGTGGCAGACCACCGCGCACGACTGCGTGGTGAGGGCCTGAAGCCCGTTCAGATGTGGCTTCCCGACACCAGCAACGCCGAAGTACGAGCGGAATTGGCGGCGGTATGCCACGCGATTGAGGCATACCCGGGTGCTGCTGACGACGCGGCGTTTGTTTACGCGCTCGCTGAGGACGATCAGTGAGGCGAGGCGACCTCGTTCTCGCCTCAGCCGGTTCAGGTTATGCAGGAAAACCACGGCCGGTGCTCATTGTCCAAGACGATGCACTTCAGGCATTGAGTTCAGTGGTGGTGTGCCCGCTATCCACCACAAGTCCCGCCGATGGCCGTATTCGCCTTGCTGTCTCGGCGACCGCTGACAACGGCTTGGCGGCAGACTGCGTAATCATGACCGACAAAGTTACTGCCGTACCGACCACCACATTAGGCGCAGTAATTGGCTCTCTCGCTCGCCCCCAGATGAGAAGCGTAAATCACGCGCTGGGGCTTGTCTTGGGGTTTGGCCAGCCCCCTGGGCGTTAGACCTGGGTACTTCTAGGAGCCGTCAACGAGTCGTGCGGAACCGGTGGCCCGAATATCGAAGGCGTCTTCTTCTTCGAGTTCGTCCATCGCGCTGGAAAAGCGCCTAAAGGCCGCGTGCAGGTGTTCCTTCATGGACTCTTCGGCAGCTTTGGGGTCGGCGTCTTTGACCGCCCCGGCAATCACTTCGTGTTCGGCAATGGTCGCTTGCCAATCCCAGTTGGCTGTATACATCCGAAACAGGTGCAGGTGGCAGTGGGATTGTTCGAATGCTTTGAGCACGGTGAGGTTGCCCGCTGAGGTCAAAATCGCTGTGTGGAAGCGATTGTCGTGAGCGATGAGGGTCTGCTGCATGCTGTCGTTGGTGGAGTGAAAATCTTCTAGTTCTTTCTGCAACGTGGTCGCTGGGTTGCCCAGTCGGTTGGCCGACGCCGCTCCGGCCGCCCACGGTTCAAACAGGAGTCGAAATTCGAAAAGGTCGCGCACGCCCTGGCGGTCCAGGATGGCGGTGGTGGCATAGCCCTTATTGGATGTGGCCACCAGGAGGTTGTCTCCTTGGAGGAGCCTAAGGGCCTCACGCACGGGGGTGGGGGAGACGCCGAATTCTTGGGAGATGTGGTGGATGTTGACTTTGGTTGATGGCGGGATAGAGTGGTCAAGGATCTTGCGGCGCAATGCTTCATACACCTGGGCGGTAGTCAGACGCGCTGGGGGGGGCGAGGGTGTCACCATTTTGTGCACTGGTGGGAGTCGCACTTGCTGTATCCGGTGTCGTTACGCTCACGATGTTTTCTCCTCAGCGATGTGGGTTTGGCACTACCGCATCGGCGATGATGCGAAGTGTGTCCTTATTCCCACAGTCTTGTCGCTTTCTAGGGTAAACCAGAGGATGTTTCGTGCACATTTTCTCCTCCTGTGCGCCGTGTCGGTCAGTTGGCACCCCCACGGCGTTGGTCTGAACTATATAGTTCTGCTTAATCTGATAGCAAGAGAAAATAGTGTGGACGAGCGAGAGTCCGCGGAGGCTGCCTAAGCCATGGCACCACCGGACACCGGGAAGGCAGCAACCATGACCACGACAGCCCAGGAAGTGTTACCCGCTGACTCGAGCAGAGCGCTACTGGTCGGAAGAGTCTTCGACCCCGCTAATGGGGGTCCTCGCGTGTGTGTGGTGGAAGGCGAAGAACTTGTCGACATCACCCCACTTGTGCGCACCGTGTCTGATGCCATGGAACACCCCGACACGGTTGCCGACTCCGTCCTGCCTGGTGCCGCGCGTTACCCACTGAACGACGTGTTGGCGGCGTCCGAAGCCGGGGATCGGACTCAGCCCTACCTCCTGGCACCGATTGACTTGCAGGTGGTGAAGGCCTGTGGTGTGACGTTTGTGGGCAGCATGATCGAGCGGGTCATTGAAGAAAAATGTGCCGGTGATGCCGCAAAAGCCCAACAGGTGCGCGAGCACATCACTGCCGCCATTGGCGGCAGCTTGAAAGGCATCGAGCCGGGAAGTGAAAAAGCCAAAGCCGTCAAAGACATCCTGATCGAACAGGGTGTGTGGTCGGCCTACCTCGAAGTGGGCATTGGCCCTGACCCCGAAGTGTTCACTAAAGCCCCGGTGCTCTCCTCTGTGGGATGGGGCGCCAAGGTAGGTATTCCTGGGTTTTCGTCCTGGAATAACCCAGAACCAGAGCTGGTGCTCATTGTGAACTCGAAGGGTGTCGCCGTGGGCGCCACCCTCGGCAACGACGTTAACCTGCGCGATGTGGAAGGCCGAAGTGCTCTGCTGCTGGGTAAGGCCAAAGACAACAACGCCTCGTCGGCGCTGGGTCCATTCATTCGAGTATTCGACGAGCAATTCACCCCGGACACTGTCGCCTCTGAGGAGATTCACCTCCAGGTGAGTGGCACCGACGGCTATGAGTTGCACGGTGTGAACTCGGTGGCGGAAATCTCCCGGCCGCTCGAATCCCTTGTATCGGCAACCTGGGGAGCCCACCACCAATACCCTGATGGCTTCGCGCTGTATACCGGAACGTTGTTTGCGCCGACTCAGGATCGCGACACGCCAGGGGGAGGCTTTACCCACAAACACGGTGACCGTGTCGAGATCAGGAGCGAACACCTGGGCGCTCTGGTGAACACGACGGGGCCGGCTGAAGCGCTAGAGCCCTGGAATTTCGGGCTTCGGGCGATGATGGACTACCTCGGTGAGGCGTCGAAGAATGCTCACTGAGTGCGCCCTTTCGACCTATTTCTGTGGCTATTCCCACTGCCCGGAAGTCACAAATAAATATCTATTCTCTGGATAGTTGATATTTTTCTGGCGGTCAGGTTAGATAGGTCCATCCAGTCCCCCCTGCACCAGGGGAGAAAATAAGTGAGAGGAAAAATATGATGCTCAGGCGACGTAGCAGTGTGGCTTTCGCCGCGCTTGCAATGTCTGCAGGCCTCGTCCTCGCCGGTTGTACTCCGGCGGAAGAGGCAGCAGAAGAGTCCACTGACACTGGGTCGGAGTCGACCGAGGAAAGCACCTCAACAGACGGCCCCGACTTCTCGTCAGTTCAGGTCGCGCTGGTTCCGGGTGGAGCACACCCGTACTTCCAGCCGTGGATTGCTGGTGGCGAAGCTGCCGTAGCGGAGTTTGGAATCGGCGCCACCGAGTTCAACGAAACCGGCGAGTGGGACCAGACCAAGCACAACTCAGCCATCGACTCGATGGCCGCTCAGGGATTCAACGCATTCGGAATTTTCGGTGTGTCCCCGACCGACATCAACACCACCTTCAGCAACCTGAACGAACAGGGTTTTGCGACCGGTTCACTGGCATCCTGCCCCGCAGGTGACGTCAACGAGGCTTCGTTCTGCCTCTCGACTGACACCGGTGAAGCCGCCTACCTGGCTACTCAGGCACTCATCGAGCAGATGGGTGGCGAGGGCGCGATTGTGCACCTCACCGGAAACGCTGTGGACTCCAACACCGTTCGTCGTATCGACGGTGTCCAGGCAGCCATCGACGAGACCGACGGTGCTGTCACGCTGCTGACCACCATCACCGACATCGACACCGACCTGCAGTCGGCACAGAAGGCCGTTACTGACCTTCTCGCTGCTCAGGGCGACGCCGTGAACGGTATCGTCACCACCGCCTACAACCCGGCCGTTGCGGCCACTGAAGGCGTCGGCGACACCGGTCTGCCGATCAAGGTCATCGCCATTGACGACGACCAGATCATCCTCGATGCAATCCGCGAAGGCACCATTTCCGGAACCGTAGTCCAGAACCCCTGGGGTCAGGCCTACGTCGGTAGCTGGGTGCTTGCTGCACTGCAGACCGGATACTGCGAAATGAACGAACCAGGTCTCTACGTGGACTCCGGTTCGTTCCTGGTCACGACAGAAAACGTGGACACCTACGACGCTGAGCGCGAAGCAACGTCGAAGGAAATCCTCGCTGCGTTCCAGAACGACTACATGACCTGCAACTAACACACGCAGGTTCCTCTCTGACGGGGGCGGCCCTCGGGCCGCCCCCGTTGGAAGGAAAAAGCACCACCCGCTCCACAGCTTTACTGCTCAATCGCTCTACTGCTTCACCGCTTCACCCCAGACTTCACTTCTCCACTAAGGCAAGGACGCCATGGCTAAGATTTCTGCCGCGAGGGCCTATCTCATCGATATCCCCGTCGAAACCCCTCGAACAGATGCCGTGCAAGCGTTCCTCAAGCAAGAGACAATTTTCGTCCACCTCACCACCGAAGACGGTGTCGAGGGTGTGGGCTACAGCTACACGATCGGAACCGGTGGGACAGCGATTCTCGCGCTGCTGCGCGACTACCTGCTGGAAAAAGTGATCGGTATGGACGCCGATCGCATCGATCACATCTGGAACACCGTCTACTACAGCACTAGGGCGACCACCACCGGCGCGATTACTTCCGCCGCGGTGGCCGCCATTGACACGGCGCTGTGGGATCTGCGGGGCAAGAACAGTGGCTTGCCCCTGTGGAAAATGGTTGGCGGTTCCAACGATCGTGTAACCCTTTACGACACTGAGGGTGGTTGGCTCCACATCTCCGCTGAAGAACTCGTTCGCGGTGCCGTCGAGTCAAAGAAAAAGGGTTGGCCGGGTGTGAAACTGAAAATCGGCAAGCCCGACCCCTTAGAGGATTTGGATCGCCTGATGGCGGTGCGCGAAGCCGTCGGACCAGAAATGGCCATCATGGTGGACGCCAACCAGTTCATGACGCTCGCCGAATCGATTAAGCGGGCACGCATTTTGGAACCGGTCGGGTTGTTTTGGTTAGAAGAGCCGATGCCGGCTGACTACGTCGCCGAGCACGCCCAACTCGTGAAAGCCACCACTATTCCCATTGCGGTGGGCGAATCAATGTATTCGGCGGCACAGTTTCAGCAATACCTCCACCAGGGTGCTGCCGGCATTATCCAGGTCGATGTCGGCCGGGTCGGAGGCATCACGCCGTGGCTGAAAGTCGCACACCTCGCGGAGACGTATAACGTCAGCGTATGTCCACACTTTTTGATGGAGTTGCACGTGTCGCTCTCGGCCGGTGTGGCCAACGGGCACTTTGTGGAACACATCCCACAGCTCACCGCGGTGACAACGTCGCGGGTGACAATCGACAATGGTTATGCTCTCGCCCCAGAAGCACCGGGGTTGGGTATTCCATGGGACTTTGAGGCAATCGAAAGGTTGGTGGTGGCCTGATGAATAGCGCGTCAGAAAAGCTGGGGGCGAGGCTCGCCCATATAGCGACTGATCAGCGGGCAATTTTGGCTGTGCTGGTGATTGCCGTGTTCTTGGCCTTCGCCATTCGCACGCCCTCATTCCTCAACGGTCAATTTGTGATCTTCCCGCTGCTTCGAGACACCGCAGTCATCACCATCGTGGGTCTGGCGCAGTTAGCCACCCTCTCCATCGGCCACCTGAACCTCGCGGTCGGTCGAATGGCCGCCGTGGGAGCGATGGTCGCAGGCTTCACCTATGAACGCTTGGGCTTTGGGCTGACGGCCGGACTGATTTTGGGTATTGCCAGTGGTGCTTTGCTGGGTGCCCTCACCGGCTACATCATTGTGAAGTCGCAGGTCAACGCCTTCATTGTGACTCTGGCGATGGACTTCGCATTGCTGGGGCTTGTGACCTTTACCTACATCTCTATTACTGACGCGGCGGCATTCACGGTCAAACCCGACGGGATGGACACCATACGGCAGGGCTCCCTGGCCGATATTTGTCTCTTGGGTTGGTGTGGCCCTAGCGTGGTGCCCCTCATTTTGTTCCCGGCGCTGCTGGTGGTCGCGATTATGGGGTTTGTGTACCACCAGACCCGATTCGGTCGTGAACTACTCGCCACGGGCGGTAACGTCCGTGCGGCCAGGCTGTCGGGTATTCCGGTAAACGCCCGCATCATTCAGGCACACACCCTCTCCGGCGCACTGTCGGGACTGGGCGGAATTTTCCTCGCCTACGTCAACGGCTCATTCTCGGCAGCAATCGGAAACGAACTGTTGCTGCCGTCCTTCCTCGGACCACTGCTCGCGGGCACCTTGCTCACTGGTGGTGTGGTGGGAGTGTTTGGCACCATGATCGGCACCCTGCTGTGGTTGATCATCCGCCAAGGGTTGCTGGTTGAAGGAATCGGCCTCGAGACGTTGAACATCGCTCTGGGCGTGATTTTGTTGCTGGCACTCTCAGCCGACAAGATTCGCACCTCCATCACTGGTCTGTTCAGAAGGAGAAAAGTGGCATGAAGTTTCTCATCAAGCGTCTTCGGACCACAGAGTTTTCACTAACACTGCTGTTTATTGTGGGCTTCTTGGCCCTCGCATCGACCAGTGGTGGCGTGCTCTTCTCCGGTCAGTCCATCCGCAGCTTCCTCACCTATTTGGCCATTCCGATCCTGATCGGATTGGCGCAAATGGTGGTGTTGGCTGTCGGTCAGTTAAACCTCGCGGTGGGAGCCATGGGTGGTGCCACCGCAGCTCTGATGGCCCACATGATGGTCTCGTGGGAAGCCCCCATTTGGCTTGCCATGGTGACCGGCATCGTGGCTGCCACCCTGATGGGTGCACTAAACGGTGCCCTGGTGGTGGCGACAGGACTCAACGGCTTCATCATTACGCTCGGAACACTGACCATTTTGGAAGGTGTGCAGTATGCGTTTGTGCGAAGCTTCACCATCGACTCCTACCCGGACGCGGTGAAAGCCTTCGGAAAAATCAGCTTCTTCAACATCCCGACCGTGTTTATGATCGCCGTCGTCACGGCGCTCATTCTTGCTTGGTTCTACCGAACCAACATCACGGCGCGCAAAATGCTCGCCTCGGGGGCCAACCCTCTGGCTGCGCGCCTGTCGGGAGTGTCCAATAAGAAGTCAATTTTCTTGGCCCACACGCTTTCTGGAACCCTGCTGGGTGTGGCGGCCATTGTGACGATCACTTCACTGGGGGGTATTAACCGTTCGGTCGGTGGTGACTGGTTGTTGGCGAGCTTCGCCGCACCGATTATTGCCGGGGTGTTGATGAGTGGTGGTGTGGTGGCCATTTATGGCACCGTGATGGCGGCGTCAGTGATTCGCCTGGTGGACATTGCCAGGGCGCAGTACTCACTGGATCCCAGTGTGGTCAACCTGTCAATTGGAACCGTTGTCCTCTCAACGGTGGCGCTCAGTGAATGGCGCCGCCGGCGAGCCGAAATTAAGCGCCAAAAGTTTGTGGAGGTTGTTGATGAGTGACGTATTGCGGGTGGAGTCTGTCTCCAAATCGTTCCCTGGGGTTCGCGCCCTCAGCAACATGACGATGTCGCTTCGCGCCGGTGAAGTGCAAGCCCTCCTGGGCGAAAACGGGGCCGGGAAGTCGACATTGATCAAAATCCTCACCGGTGTCTATCAGGCCGATGAGGGCCAAATCCTCATCGACGGTGAGAGTGTGTCGTTTAACTCCCCACTGGAGGCCGCCAAAGCGGGAATCGGGGTGGTCCACCAGGAGAGAAACCTCATTCCGTATTTCACGGTGGCAGAAAACATTGTTCTCCAGGAACAACCCAACCGTTTGGGCATTATCAATGAGGCCAAGCGCACGGAAATGGCCAAGAAGGCCTTGGATTCACTGGGGTTGCTGATCGATCCTGATGAAATCACCCAAAACCTGTCCGTGGCACAAATGCAGTTGGTGGAAATCGCCAAAGCGATCGTCACGGAAACCAAAGTGTTGCTCCTGGATGAGCCCACCGCCTCCATTTCTGGTGCGGAAGCCAACCGCCTGTTTGAGGTAGTGGAGAAACTCAAAGAACAGGGCACCGCCGTGTTGTTTGTCAGCCACAAGCTCGAAGAAGTCTTCGCTGTGTGTGACACGGTAACCGTGCTTCGAGATGGTGAAGGCATCATCCAATCGGAACCGCTCTCGAACTACAACCAGCAAGAAATTGTGGCGGCGATGGTGGGTCGTCAACTTGCCGAGCGGGACAAGCGCTTCAGGGAAGTCTTGAAAGGCGAACCAGTATTCCAGCTCGACAACGTGGTGACCTCACTCGGCCACCCCGGTGCATCACTGGATTTGTATCAGGGTGAAGTTCTCGGCCTTTACGGTCTCGTCGGTGCCGGACGCAGTGAACTGATGCGCAGTGTCCTGGGTCTGCACACCATCGTCTCCGGCGACATCCTCCTGCGGGGTAAGGCCATCAAAATTCGGGATGTCCGTGATGCTCTGCACCGTTACCGCATGGGTTATGTGACCGAAAACCGCAAAGAAGAGGGCCTCTTCCTCGACTTTTCGGTCAACCGAAACGTTGCGGTCACCATTTGGCGGAAAATTCAACAACTACTCGGGGTCATTCGACACGACAAAGAATCTGACGTGTCCAACGAATACGTCGAAAAGTTGGGTATTCGTGTCGCCTCGGTCAAACAGTTAGCGGGAAACCTCTCCGGTGGTAACCAGCAGAAGGTCAGCCTGGCGAAATGGTTGGCGGCGAAAACAGAAATCATCATCATCGATGAGCCCACGGTCGGTATTGACGTGCGGACCAAAGCCACCTTCCACGACCTCATCATGGATCTCGCCGATGAGGGCATGTCGGTGATCCTCATCTCCAGTGACCTCCCCGAAATGGTGTCTGTGGCTGATCGCATTATGGTCATGCGCGACTACCAGTTCGTGGGTGAGTTTGATAACTCGAAGGACTACCCGGAGATGTCCACCAAAGTGATGGACGCGATTCAGGCGGGCAAGAAAGAAGCCGTCGTCTAACCTCAGCAGGTCGGGTCGCGTGTGGCCGCGGTGCATTGCGGGTTCACACGCTGGGTCGTTGCGCTGGGTCGAACCAGTGGCTCAGGTCCAGCGGCTTAGGTCCACTGGCTTAGGCCCAGTGGCTTACACCACTGCGTCCCGCCACTAAGAGAGGCCATTAAGGGACTTCGCTACGGCGCACCCAGGCGAGTGGCGAGACGCTCCAGCGCACCCCTACGCCGTGTTGAGTGTTGTTCAGGCCGTCGCTATTTGGTGCGCGGGGGTACCCGGAGGGTGGACAGCCCACCATCGACCGAGAGAATGGTGCCGGTGGTGGAAAGCGACTGCGGGTGCGCCAAATACATGATCGCGTGGGCGACTTCTTCGGGCGAGACTAGGCGTCCAATGGGCTGTCTCGCTTCGAGGGCGACACGTTCGGCCACCGGATCAGCAGCTTGGTCGAGGAGGCGCTGAACCCAAGGGGTATCTGCTGTTCCCGGGTTGACGCCGTTGACTCTGATTCCCTCCTCGAGGAAGTCCGCAGCCATTGAGCGAGTGAGGGACTCCAGTGCACCCTTCGAGGCGCTGTAAATAGCGCGCTTGGGGATACCGACGGGGGCTGCAACCGAGCAGGTGTTCACGATCACCGGGTTGGCGCCAGCGCGAAGCATGGGGTAAAACTCGCGAACGACGCGTGCGGTACCAAACACATTCACACCGAAAACTTGTTGCCACTGCTCGGGGGTGGCGTCGACCACCGTGCCGATTGAGCCCACACCGGCGTTGTTAATTAAGACGTCGAGGCCTGCACCCAGAATGTCTTTTACGGCGCTCGTCGCCTGCGACACACTGTCGTCGTCAGATATGTCGCAGGCGACGAACTCGGCGACGCCGGCAAGGCCACCCTCATGGAGGTCGAGGCCCACCACGGTGGCACCTTGGGCGCTCAGTCGGGTCGCTACTTCTAACCCGATTCCTGAACCCGCTCCTGTGACAATGGCACTCAGGCCGGCGAAATCTTTACTCATGCGTGCCATTCCTTACCGGTCTGGTAGTCAAAGTCTCTGATGGACTCGGCTTTCATTTCCGCTCCCGCGCCCGGGGTGGTGGGGGCGATGTAGCGGCCCTTGTCAATCACGGTGGGGATCACGAAGTGTTCGTGTAGGTGGTCCACAAATTCGACCACGCGGCCATCGTGGTGGCCGGAGACGGCCACCGAATCGAACATGGCCAAGTGTTGGACCATTTCGCACAGGCCCACTCCGCCAGCGTGTGGGCAGACGGGAACACCAAACTTTTTCGCCATCGCGATCATGGCGATGTTCTCGTTGACACCGGCCACCCGGGTGGCGTCGATTTGGAGGAACGAAATGGCGCCCGATTGGAGGAGCTGTTTCACCATGATGCGGTTGTGAACGTGCTCGCCGGTGGCGACTTTGATGGGGGCGATGCCATCTTGAATCGCTTTGTGTCCCAAAATGTCGTCCGGGCTGGTGGGCTCTTCCACCCAGTGGATTTTGTCGTCTTCTAGACCTTTAATCCACGCAATGGCGTCTGGCACATCCCACACCTGGTTGGCGTCGATGGCGAGGGTGATGTCGGGCCCCACGGTTTCACGCATCAGTTTCATGCGGTGGCGGTCATTATCGAGTGACCCGCCGACCTTCATCTTGATGAGTGTGAAGCCATCGGCGATGGCTTCGTGGGCGAGGCGCACCATGGTCTCGTCGGTGTAGCCCAACCACCCTGGGGTGGTCGTATAGGCCGGCAGGCCCTTTTCGAGCAGGATGCGCTCGTTTTCTGCCCGGTGCGGTTCCATTTCCTGGAAAATGTGAAGCGCTTCTTCCGGGGTGAGGGCGTCGGTGAGGTAGCGAAAGTCGATCAGGTTGGTCAGCTGTTCGGGGCTTAAGTGAGCCAACACCTGCCAGAGCGGTTTTTGTTCTACCTTGCAGACCAAATCCCAGAGGGCGTTGATGACGCCACCGGCGGCCATGTGGGGGATACCTTTTTCGGGTCCCAACCACCGCATTTGGGAGTCGCGGACCAAATCGCGACCAATGTCGCCGATCCGGTCGACGAGCCCTTCAATGTTTTCGCCGATGACGGCTTCAGCGAGTTGGGCGATTGATTCACACTGTAAGTCGTTACCTCGACCGATGGTGAAGACCAGGCTGTGACCGGAGAGACCTTCTTGGTCGGTTTCGAGGATGAGGTAGGCGGCCGAATAGTCCGGATCTTTGTTCATGGCGTCCGAGCCGTGGCCGTGCTTCCCAGTGGGGAAGCGGACATCGTGGGTCGTAGCCGAAATGATTGTGGTCACCGGTGACCGCCTTCCTGAGGGTAGAGGGGTATCAAAACCTGGGCCAAAGCATAT
This sequence comes from Pontimonas salivibrio, assembly GCF_002950575.1. NCBI lineage: Bacteria > Bacillati > Actinomycetota > Actinomycetes > Micrococcales > Microbacteriaceae > Pontimonas > Pontimonas salivibrio. Next base: position 1,332,652 of record NZ_CP026923.1, on the reverse strand, counting down.
ATGATTTCGGCAGAGTCCATATGCAACCGCAATGAGGGGGAGGGCACTATGGCCACGCATCAAGACCAGGTGAGCTTTGGTCGCGCAGGATTGACCGTGAGCGCACTGGGAGTCGGCTGTGCACCGCTAGGCGGACTATTTAGTTCCGTATCTGACCAGGATGTCGACGAACTGATCGCCCGAGCCCTGGACATTGGGGTCACCTACTTTGACACCGCGCCCTTCTACGGTCACGGATCCTCAGAGCGGCGAATCGGTAAAGGGCTCGCGAAAGTGCCCCGCAGTGCTTTTCGACTCTCCACCAAGGTGGGCCGTGTACTGGAGCCCGGCCAATCCACAGAACCCAACGAATATGTCGACCTCGACCCGTTTATCCCCGTGTTTGACTACACGCCGTCTGGGATCAGGCGCTCGTTTGAATCCAGCCTGGAGCGTTTAGGTATCGACTCGATCGACATCCTCTACATCCACGACCCCGACGACTACCTCGACCAAGCCATCAACGAGGCCTACCCCGAACTCGACAAGATGCGACGTGAAGGGCTCATCTCGTCAATCGGTGTGGGAACAAACCTCGCCGAAATTGGTACCCGTTTTGTGCGAGAAACCGACATTGATGTGGCACTCGTTGCCGGGCGCTTCACCGTGCTCGACCAGATCGCCCTCGACGAGTTCCTCCCTGAAGCACACCGCCGAGACGTCTCCGTCCTGGGGGCTGGAGTATTCAACTCTGGGGTGCTCGTGAACCCCGTGGAAGGGGCCACCTACAACTACGCTCCCGCCTCACAAGAGATTCTTGAGCGCACCCGAGCCATTCACGACGCAATCGCCCCCTACGGCGTGCCCGTCGAAGCCGTCGGATTGCAATTCCCCCTTCGACACCCCGCCACCAAAGCGGTATTAACCGGGGTGCGCACCGCGGCTGAGCTCGACACCAACGTGAAAGCCTTCGACACCGAAGTGCCCGAACAGCTGTGGACTGACCTTGAGGACAAAGGCCTGATTAGGCCCTTGGGGCTCTAGTGGCAGGTGTGGCCGTAGTGGATGTGGCGGCGAGGCAGGTACACACCTTCTCGCCGACGTGGGGCTTAGATCATGGTCCCCTGCCCACTGCGCTCGCCCGCTGGGCGATGAGAAAAGGCCACACCCCTTTCTTGGTGATTGGGCGAGGCCCCATCGCCGGAGCGCCCGTTGTCGGTGGTCAAGTCGCGAGCATTACGGGTATTTCCCCGCTCGCACCCGTCCTTACCGAAGCAAAAGTTGAAGGCAGACTTGCTCGAGGCCTGCGCCGGCTCGGTCTAGATGCTGTGGTGATCTATGGCCACTCCGCAGACCCCGTCGCCGTTCAACTGAGTGCGGGGAGCCCAGCCCAACAAGCAGCCAAACAACCAGGGCAACAACAAGACAACTCCCACAAAGCCCGTGCGCTTGATGCGGTCCTGTTAGACGGAGAGTTTCTGGATGCAAGCGAATATGTCGACTCTGAAGTGTTCGGGACCGATTCGCTGCTTCGAGAAGGGCCAGACGATGTGGTGATCACCACAGGCTCCAGGGGGATGGCGGGGCATCCTGCGGCATCGATTGTCACCAACTGTGGTTTTCCCACCAGTCAGGGCGGTTTGGGTGCCGTCTGTGGCCAATTGGGCCTGAAAGCCATTGTCCTGCGAGAGGGCGGTGTCGAGCTGGCGGCCACGGCACTCGAATCAGACATCACCACCAGGTATCGAGAGTCCATTGACACCAACCCGCTCGCACAAAGCGAGCGGGACTATCCCGGTTTTGGCCTCTGGCCCTCCCAAGGGGCACTGGGTTATGCCAGCAGTGACGGGTTTAGTGGACAACCTGTTGCCGGTTTGGTCGATTTCGACGCGAAGGCGTTCATGCCTTTCGCCGTCGATGACGGCGAAGATGCCTGTCCTGGCTGCCCGCAGTCGTGTCTGAAAAGCTTCCACATCGATGGGAGTAAACCCGTCGATGGTGGCCGAGTCCACCAATTGGGTATTGCGGCACTAGCCAGCCAATCAAATGTCACCGACCCGAAAGAGCTGGTTGAATTCAACTCTCTCTGTCACGACTGGGGGGTTGAGCACTTAGCGGCTGAAGAGGCGCTTCGCAGCCACAACACCTCGCGCCCCGCAGAGGCTTCCACAGGCCCCCTGGCTGATCGGTTGGCCAGCGCACTGGAAGAAAAGCCTTTAGGTAGCGGTCTGGATGAGCGGGTAAAAGCCATGGTCATTCCGCCCTTTGACCCTCGGGCCAACCAAGGCCTCGCCGTCGGGTATGCACTAAACCCGACGGGTCCACGCTATGACGTGTTCGAACACGACATTGATTTTGATCCCGCCGGTGTCGGACCTGAGCGAAGCGAAGTGGGCGCCGATTTGGGCATTCCGGCAGGGGGTTTGCCCATGGGCACCCTGGATTCCAGGCGCCATGACAGCATCGTCTCACTGTGGCTGCTCTGGAGTGGCATGGACGCTTTAGGGGTGTGTGAATACGCCGGGCCACCCACCAGGGAACTAAGCACTGACGATGTGGTGGCGTTAGCCAATCAGTACCTTCCCGACCAGGTCACACGCACTGACATTGACCGTTGGGGACTACTACGCCTTGGCATGTTGCGCGATGCCAACCAGAGACTGGGGATCGCTTCTGATAGCGATCGGCTTCCTGAGCGGTTTTTCAGCCAACCGCTGCCCGCCGGCCCCCTCACAGGAAGCGTCATCGACCGGGCCGAGTTTCAGGACGCCACCGAGTACGTCCGAAAAGCACTGTCGTGGACCACGGACGGTGTTGACCCCGGCAGCGACCTGGCCGCAGCACTCTCGAGGGTGGATTCACACCTCGATGAGGAACTCTCAGAGGTAACTACTGAGGTAATGGCTACTGAGGTAATGACTACTAGAGGCAACAAGTAAAAGGAGCATGTAGATGAACCACGTCGTATGGACCCAGTGGAGTGATCTTGACGTTCCGGATGGAATCACCCTGCTCGGCCCAGATACTGCTCCGCTGGATAGTGACGCCATCAAAGATGTGACGTTTTACGTCCCGCCCTACATGACGGGCCATGCAGGACTCGCCCCGGTGAACTCCATGCCGAAACTTCAGTATCTGCAGATGCCAAACGCCGGTTACGACGACGCCATTGAGTATCGCAGGGAAGGGTTAGATATCTGCAACGCGCGTGGCGTCCACGACATTTCCACCGCAGAGCTCGCACTCACCCTCACGCTGTCGAGCCTGAGAGGAATTGACGACTTTGTGCGCGCCCAACCCAGTGGCGACTGGTTACAGGGCCCCAGGCCCTCGCTGGCCTATAAGCGGGTGGGACTTGTCGGTTATGGCTCGATCGGGAAAACCATCGCCAGCCTGTTAGCACCCTTCCACGTCGACCTGGTGCCCTTTAACCGCTCCGGCTCTGACGGCGCGACCACTATGGACCAACTCGACTCACTACTGCCCACCTTCGACGTGGTGATTTTGATCCTGCCGGCCACCCCAGAGACCACCAAACTCTTCGATGCGAAGCGACTGTCGTTAATGAAAGACGGAGCCCTCTTGGTCAATGTCGCCAGAGGAGTCATTGTCGACACCGACGCCCTCGTCCAAGAGCTCAACAGCGGACGCATTCGGGCAGCCCTCGATGTGATGGACCCCGAACCACTCCCGGCAGACCACCCGCTGTGGCAGGTACCCGGGGTCATCATTTCCCCCCACGTGGGCGGAAACTCCAGTGCGTTTGAACCGGGAATGCGCGCCCTGTTAGCGACCCAATTGGACCGGCTCGCTCAAGGACAAGAACCCATGAACATCGTCGTTCGAGGAATGGCAGGACAAGAATAATGATGAGAATCGATTCACACCACCACGTCTGGGATCTCTCGGTGAGAGAACAAGACTGGATGGTGGGCGACGCCGTCGCCCCCATCTCACGCACCTTCACCATGGCCGACATGGACCCGGTGTTAGAGCAATCACACATCGACAACACCGTGATCGTGCAAACCGTTGCCGTGATGGAAGAAACCCCCGAGTTTCTCGATATTGCCAGGGATCACCCCAAAGTGGCCGCCGTTGTCGGCTGGTTAGACATGGAATCAGACGACATCACGCCGGCACTGGAGAGCCACCTGGCCCACCCCGAATCGAAGCGTTTAGTGTCCATTCGAGACCTCGCCCAATACCAAGAAGACCCCAACTGGTTATCCAGAGACAGTGTGGTGCGAAACATTCAACGCCTGGGGGAGCGGGGCTTAAGCTACGACCTGCTCACCCTGCCCCCGCAGTTGCCCGCCGCCATTGACGCCGTCAAGCGCTCGCCGGATGTGCAATTTGTGTTGGACCACATTTCCAAGCCCTACATTGCCGATGGCGAAATCGACGCGTGGGCCAAAGACATGCGTGCCCTTGCCCAGTACCCCAACGTGGCGGTCAAAATTTCGGGAATGGTGACCGAAGCGAAATGGGACGACTGGACGCCGGAGACATTCAGGCCCTATGTCGATGTCTGTGCGGAAGCGTTTGGCCCCAGCAGGCTCATGTTTGGCTCCGACTGGCCTGTCAGCCTTCTGGGTGGGCAATATGCCGACATTGTCGGCATTGTCGAAACCCTCACCGCCGACTGGTCTGAGGCGGAACAAGAAGCCATTTGGGCGCACACCGCGATTTCTGCCTACCGTCTGGAGGGACTCCTGAAGTGAGCGTGCGTCGACAATTTCCCCGCTGGAGCAGCATTAAACCGCTGCTGGGTTGGTCCTGGCCTACTTTCAGAAAACGAGATCGTGGCCTGGAGAAGGTGCTGACCATTCCCGACTTGCGGGAATTGGCAAAAAAGCGCGTCCCGCTGTCGGTGTTCGACTACGTCGAAGGCGGCGCGCTTCAAGAAATCAGCATTATGCGCTCCAAAGATTCCTTCCAGCGCGTGGAATTTCACCCTCGAGTACTGCGCGGTGTCACCTCAGTGGATTTGAGCAGGGAAGTGTTGGGTAAGCGCACGTCCATGCCCATCATCCTCGCCCCCACCGGGTATACCCGAATGATGCACTATTTGGGCGAATACGCGGTGGCCGCCTCAGCGGCAAAACAGGACATGGTCTACGCACTGTCCACCATGGGGACCTGTTCGCCCTCCGATTTAGCAACAGCAACACCCGAGGGGCGTAAATGGTTCCAGCTGTATTTGTGGCAAAACCGGGACCAGTCGCGCGATTTCATCGCGCAGGCGAGGGATAACGGTTTTGATGCGCTGATTCTCACCGTCGACACCCCGGTCAGTGGTCAACGTCTGCGGGATACCAGAAACGGTCTGACCGTGCCGCCCAAAATCACCATGAAGACATTCCTCAACATGGCGACCAAGCCGCGTTGGTGGGCGAACCTACTCACCACCCCACCGCTGGAATTCGCGGCCATGCGCGGCTACGACAAATCGCTGTTTGAGCTGGCAAAGCTCATCTTTGACCCCAGTGTCACTTTGAAAGATGTCGCTTGGTTGCAAAAAGAATGGGGCGGCCCGCTCATTGTGAAAGGCATTCAAACCGTTGAGGACGCCCTGGAGATGAAAAAACTCGGCGTTCAAGGAATTGTCTTGTCAAACCACGGCGGACGCCAAATGGACCGTGGCACCACACCGCTTGAGCTACTCCCGGAAGTGAAAAAAGCCGTCGGCGATGAGATGGAAATCTACATCGACGGTTCCGTCCTCTCGGGTGGCGACGTGCTCGCCGCGGTCGCCCTCGGTGCAACGGCTGTACTGGTAGGTCGCCCCTACCTTTACGGACTGATGGCAGCCGGTGAGGCTGGCGTTGACAAAATGGCTGACGTGTTCCGCGAAGAAATGGAAAATACGATGACACTGATGGGTGTCGACAAAATTGATGACCTCCGCCCCGAACACGTGCGACTGCGTGAGCACTAAGGAGCACTAATGGCACCCCCCGCAACAATTCAAGCGATTGATCCCCGTACCGGGCAGGCCGTCTATGAAGGGTTGGTGGAAACCACCCAGGAGGAACTAGACAGCGCTGTTCACGAAGCCCATGATGCGTTTTCGACGTGGTCGAAGACCCCGGACCGCGAGCGCGCAGAGGTGTTGAATGCCCTCGCTGACGCTCTTGATGCTCACGTTGAGGAGCTTGTCGACATCGCCGAGCACGAAACAGGCTTGGGTGAAGTGAGGCTGACCGGCGAGGTGGCCAGAACAAGTTTCCAGCTGCGCATGTTTGCACAGCTGCTTGACGAGGGCGAGCTTCTCGCTACCCACGTCGATGAGCCCATTGAGGGGGCTCCACCAGTGGGCCGTCCGCGCATGGTGCGCTCTATGGTCCCACTCGGGCCGGTAGCGGTCTTTGGTGCCAGTAATTTCCCCTTCGCCTTTAGCGTCCTCGGTGGCGATACCGCCAGCGCGTTGGCCGCCGGCTGCACAGTGGTCGTGAAAGAACACCCCAGCCATCCCAACCTTTCGGTGAAAGTGGTGGAGCTGGCACGACAGGTGTTCGTTGACCACGGTCTTCCTGCGTCCGTGCTGGTGGGTGTGCGAGGTCTTGAGGCTGGGGTGTCGTTGGTATCCCATCCACTGATTTGTGCGGTGGGCTTCACTGGTTCCCAGGTGGCCGGGCGAGCACTTTTGGACATGGTCAATGCCCGCGAGGTTCCGATTCCTTTTTACGGAGAACTGGGCAGTTTGAACCCGGCCTTCATTACCCAGGCCGCCATGGGCGCCAGACGTTCAGAGTTGGCCGCGGAGGCCGCCACGTCCATCATGATGGGGCGGGGTCAGTTTTGTACGAAACCGGCGTTGCTATTCATCCCGGATGATCAAGAATTTGTGGATGAACTGGTGTCGAAACTAAGCGAAGCCCCAACCGGTCCGCTGTTATCCCCGGCTATTCGCCAGCGCTTTATTGACAGTGTCTCTCGAGTGAGCGAAAGCAGTGGAGTCACCTCACTGGTCGCCGATGATGACGCATCAGGGTTGTCGGTAGGGGCTCACCTTCTCAGTGTCAGCCTTGAGGACTATCTGGCGAACGCACACGGGATCAAAGAGGAATGCTTTGGGCCCTCTGCGGTCATCATTCGCTGCTCCGACGACACGGACTACCTGACGGTGTCAGAGGACTTAGAAGGCGCCCTGGTCGCCGCAATCCACGCTGAGTCTGGCGCCGACCAAAAGGTGGTCAATAGTGTTGTCGACGCGCTCTCTGGCCGTGTGGGGCGAATTGTCATGAACGGATGGCCCACCGGTCTTGCGGTGAGTCCATGGCAGCACCACGGTGGCCCCTACCCGGCGTCCACGAGCGTGTTACACACCTCTGTGGGTGGCCAAGCGATGATGCGCTTCGTTCGACCCTTAGTGATTCAAAATGCCACGCCCAATCAGTGGCCAGGCCTCACGTCGATCTAGTTTTTTGTAGGGCAACGCATAACGGGTAGTCACCCGATAAACCGTGGGTGACTACCCGTTATGCGGTTAGGCCTCCCCACGCCTGCCCCCGTGTGGCCATGTGCGGCCTTGCGGGGTGGGCGTGGGCTTTTGGCTGCTAGGAGAGGTTCGCTTCGACGCAGGTCGAGCGAATGGTGCCGATGCCCTCAATAGTCGTTTCGACAACGTCACCGGCTACCAAGTATTGGGTAGGGTTCATTCCCATGGCCACGCCTGCCGGAGTGCCCGTGTTGATGATGTCTCCGGGGAATAATTCCATGCACTGGCTCACGTAGTGGACAATTTCTGCCACGGTGAAAATCATGTCGTTGGTGTTGGAGTCTTGGCGGCTCTCACCGTTGACGCTGCAGGAGAGAACTTGGTTTTGTGGGTCAAAACTGGTGTCGGTCTCGATCCATGGCCCGCAGGGGTTGAAGGTGGGGAAGGCTTTTCCTTTATCCCACTGGCCACCGCGTTCGATTTGCCAGTGACGCTCGGAGACGTCCTGAGAGATGGTGTAACCGAGGACGGCTTTCATTGCCTTTTCCTGGCTGGTGGCGTAGCGAAGCCGGCTTCCGATGACGATGGCGAGTTCGACTTCATAGTCGGTTTTTTCTGACCCCGGGGGGATTTCGATGTCGTCGTTGGGACCCACCACACAGTCCGGAGCTTTCATGAAGATGACCGGTTCGGTGGGAGGTGTGGCGCCGGTTTCTGCCGCGTGTTTGCGGTAGTTCAGGCCGATGCAGACGACCTTGGTGGGGCGAGCCACTGGTGCGCCGATGCGGACATCGGTGAGGTCGATAGTGGGAAGGCTCTCGAGAGAGGCGGCCTTGACGCTCTCTAGTGCACCCGATTCGAGGGTTTCTCTGGACCAGTCGGAGATGATCGAATCGACGGCCACTGCCGTCTTGTCGTCGACAAAAACGACGGGTTTTTCGTGTCCTGTGTTACCAACGCGGCCGATTCTCATGGTGCAACCTTTCCAGAGGGTCTGTCGAATACTTCCACACTCTATCGGGCAGACCGGAAACAATATAGGATTTGGGAAAATCGTAGAAAGGAATTGGTGTGGCTGACCCCAAATCACGCGCCCAAGATGACCGACGAAGCCAGGATTGGTTTGGCGGAACCGGGCGCAACGGCTTCATACACCGCTCCTGGATGCGAAATCAAGGCTTCGCCCCCGATGTGTTTGACGGCCGGCCCGTCATCGGAATCGCCACCACCTGGTCCGAGCTCACCCCCTGCAATGCGCACCTACGCACCGTCTCAGAAGCGGTAAAGCGCGGTGTCTGGGAAGCCGGCGGTTTCCCCCTCGAATTCCCCATTGTCAGCCTCGGTGAGCCGATGATGCGACCCACCACGATGCTGTATCGCAACATGCTGGCCATGACGACGGAAGAACTCATCCGCGCCAACCCGCTCGACGGGGTGGTACTCCTCACCGGCTGTGACAAAACCACACCGGGAGCCATCATGGGTGCTGCCAGTGTGGACCTTCCCACCCTGGTGATTACCGGTGGTCCCATGCTGAACGGAAAATTCCGAGGTAAAGATATTGGCTCTGGTACCGACGTGTGGAAATTCACTGAAGAACACCGTGCCGGTCGAATGTCCACCGAAGACCTCTACGAAGCCGAAGCATGTATGGCCCGAAGTGCCGGCCACTGCATGACCATGGGAACCGCGTCCACCATGGCCGCCATTACTGAGGCATTAGGTCTTCAAGCCTCCGGCTCGTCGGCCATCCCCGCTGTCGACTCCCGCCGAGCGTCCATGGCTCAACTCGCCGGACGTCGCATCGTCGACATGGTCGATGAGCAGCTCACGCTCTCGCGCATCGTGACAAAGGATGCGTTCCACAACGCCATTGCGGTCAATGCGGCCCTGGGCGGGTCCACAAACGCCATCGTGCACCTGCTGGCGATCGCCAGGCGCCTGGGAATCGAGTTGACACTCGATGACTTCGACGCAATCGGTCGAGAAATCCCTCTGCTGGTGAACCTGATGCCCTCGGGTACCTACCTGATGGAAGATTTTTACTACGCCGGGGGTGTGCCCGCGGTGATGGCCGAAATGAAATCCGTCCTTAAGCTCAATCAAATCACTGTCTCCGGTCGCACCGTGGCTGAAGATATTGAAGGAGCGCCGAACTACAACCGCGATGTGATCGCGCCCTGGGATCAGCCCGTCCAGCCGGCTGGCTCCAGCACCATTGTGCTGAAGGGCAATATTTCCCCTAACGGTTCGGTGTTGAAAATTTCTGCGGCAAGCCCCGAACTGTTAACGCACAGAGGTCCTGCGCTCGTGTTTGACCGCAACGAGGACTACATCGCCGTCTCGGACGACCCCGATCTTGAGGTCACACCGGACACGGTGTTGATTGTGCGCAACTCGGGACCGAAGGGCTATCCGGGCTTCCCCGAAGTGGGCAACATGCCCCTGCCCAAAAAACTTCTCGAAGCGGGCGTGACCGACATGGTGCGCATCTCCGATGCGCGTATGAGCGGTACCGGCTTTGGCACGTGCGTGCTTCATGTCACCCCAGAGTCCGCCGCGGGCGGCCCTCTGGGTATTGTCCAAACTGGGGACATGATTGTGCTCGATGCGCATAAGCGCATCTTGGAAGTCGAACTATCCGACGAAGAAATAGCCGAGCGGATGGCAGCCTACGAGCCACAGGTGGCCCCCACCAGCAGGGGCTGGGAGCAGCTCTATGTCCAACACGTCACCGGAGCAGATACCGGAGCTGACCTCGACTTCCTCGAAGGCTCCAGTGGCAGTATGCCCGCAAGGCATTCCCACTGAGCATGATCCCCCACCTGTTCAGTAAACCAAGCCTTTAAACCACAGCACCTAAATACAGCATCCAAGCCCCAGCCCCTACACCACCCGACTACCCCACGAAAAGAAGGCAATTATGGTGACGAGACGTTTTCCCCGGCCTAAGGACCTTGCACCGCTGCTGAAGTTCAAAAAGTGGGAGCCGGATGGGACGAAGCGTCGGTTGGATAAGGCGCTGACGATCTGGGATTTGCGGGATATTGCGAAGAGGCGGACCCCGAAGGCTCCTTTTGATTACACGGATGGTTCTGCTGAGGCGGAGTTGTCGCTGGGGCGTGCGAGGGAAGCGTTTCAGGATGTTGAGTTTCATCCGGCGATTTTGAGGGATGTGTCGGAAGTGGACCTCTCTCGGGAGGTGTTGGGCCAGAAGGTGTCGATGCCGGTGGGTATTGCGCCGACAGGTTTTACGCGGATGATGCATACCGAGGGGGAAATTGCGGGGGTGCAGGCGGCTTCCCAGTGGGGTATTCCCTTTTCACTGTCGACTATGGGGACTCGGTCGATGGAAGAGGTGCAGGCGGCGGGGCCTGATGCGCGTAAGTGGTTCCAGTTGTATATGTGGAAAGACCGTGATCGTTCGATGGAGTTAGTGGATCGGGCGTGGAAGGCAGGTTTTGACACCCTTCAGGTGACTGTGGATGTGCCGGTGGCAGGCGCCAGGCTTCGAGACAAGAGAAATGGGTTTTCGATTCCTCCGGCACTGACCCTGGGAACGATTGTGAATGCGATTCCCCGGCCGTGGTGGTGGTTTGATTTCCTCACCACCGACCCTTTGGAGTTTGCGTCGCTGTCGAGTTGGGATGGCACGGTTGCTGAACTTTTGGATTTCATGTTTGACCCCACCGTCACGTATGACGATTTGAAGTGGGTGAAAAGCCAGTGGCCGGGGAAAATCGTGGTGAAGGGTATTCAGACGCTTGAGGATGCCAAAAAGGTGTCGAAGTTGGGTGTTGATGGGATTGTGTTGTCTAACCACGGTGGGCGGCAGCTAGATCGTGCGCCGATTCCTTTCCACCTGTTGCCTCAGGTGGTCAAAGCGGTCGGGAAAGACACGGAAGTGCATTTGGACACCGGAATCATGTCCGGTGCGGACATTATTGCCTCCGTGGCCCTGGGGGCTCGCTTCACGATGGTGGGGCGTGCGTATTTGTATGGGTTGATGGCGGGAGGCCTACCTGGGGTGAATCGCACGTTCGAGATTCTCTCCGAGCAAATGTCTCGCACCATGCGACTGTTAGGTGTTACCCACCTGGATGAGTTAACGCCTGCGCACGTCACCCAACTGCGGCGCCTGGCACCACGCGAGTAGCCCCGCATACAGGCCAGATCTATTCGAGGAGGCGGCAGTCAGTAGTTCTGGCAAGCTAAAGCTATGCAGACATCTTCTTTAGGCACCAGCGACCTCCAGGTCACCCCACTCACTCTCGGCACGATGACTTTTGGCAAAGAAGCCGATGAGGCCACCTCCCATGCACTACTCGATGCGTATGTTGCGGCGGGCGGAAACGTCATTGACACCGCCGATGTGTATTCGGCGGGGCTCAGTGAAGAGATCATTGGCCGCTGGCTAAAAGGCTCGGGCAAACGAGATGATGTTCTGATCGCCACCAAAGCCCGCTTTGCCATGGCAAAGGGTGGCCCGAGGGGCCTCCACCCCGACTACCTCAGGGGCGCAATTGAGGACAACCTTCGACGCTTAGACATCGACACCATTGACCTTTTCCAGCCACACGCCTTTGACCCCAACGTGCCGGTCGCCGAATGGCTGGGGCTCATTAAAGAATTTGTCGACCAGGGCAAGATTCGACACCTCGGTGTTTCCAACTTCCTGTCCTACCAACTCCAACAGACCCTCGATGTGGCGAAGTATGAAGGCTTGCCCACAGTGGTGTCCCTGCAGCCTCAGTACAACCTGCTCGATCGCCACATCGACTACGAAGTGATGGATGTGTGTAAGAACCACAACATTCCGCTTCTTCCTTGGTCACCCCTCGGTGGCGGTTGGTTGAGTGGTAAATACGAGCGCGACAGTGTTCCCACTGGCGCTACCCGTTTAGGTGAGGACCCCAGCCGTGGTGTGGAGGCTTACGACAAGCGAAACACCGAGCGCACATTCGCCATCTTGGATGTGGTGAAAGACATTGCCGCAGACCACGGTGCGAGCATGGCTCAAGTCTCACTCGCCTGGCTGATCCAACACCCCCAAGTGGGCAGTGTGATCCTCGGGGCCAGAACAACGGAGCAGTTAGCGGACAACCTGGGTGCAGCCCAGGTAGAGCTCAGCACCGAGCAGTGGGAGCGCTTAGAAGACGTCTCCAGGCCCCACACCCCCGACTACCCCTACGGTTTCGTGGACACCATGGGTGGGCGCTAGGGACCGAGCTTCTCTCAGCCCGTACTCCAATCCGAGGCACGGAATGACAGGGGAATTTAGTCAAGTGTCTCGCCTAAATCGTGAGCCGCTCGGAAGACGAAGTGTGGATCCCTTGTGAATTCGCGGGCTATAAAAATCGCGTCAGCGCGCCCCTCTTGGAGAATCTCCTCGGCGTGAGCTGCCGTCGTAATCTTGCCGACCGCAGCAGCTTTGACGTTGCCCAGCTCTCGAACCTTTTCGGTCAGGGGGACCTGATATCCAGGCGCAACGCTGATAAAGATGTCTCGCACTATTCCACCACTCGAGATATCAAAAAAGTCGACCCCGATATCCGCTGCCCAGCTTGCAACTTGGGCGGTGTCGCCAGGTTGCAAGCCGTCTTCAACCCAATCAGTCGCTGAGAAACGAATAAATAGGGCCGCCGCTTCCGGGATTTCCTCGCGGATTTCGCTAGCAATTCGTAACAGGATTCGCGCCCGGTTTTCTAACGACCCTCCGTATTCGTCGGTTCGGAAATTACTCAGTGGCGAAAGAAAACTATGGAGCAGATACCCGTGAGCTGCGTGTATTTCGATAACCTCAAAGCCTGCGTCTACTGCACGCCGAGCTGCTGCTCGATAATCGGCCACAATCTTGTCGATACCGTCTGTATCCAGTTCTTGGGGTGTGTCAAAACCGGGGCATGCGACGGCGGAAGGAGAAACAGGAGGCCACCCTCCTTCTTCGATCGGCTTCGTTTTGCCTGCTTCTGCAGTGAAGCCGCGGTAATCCGAGGCTTTTCTGCCAGCGTGGGCCAGTTGCATCGCCGGAACCGCACCTTGGGAGCGCACGAATGCCGCTACTCGCGCCCACTGATCCCGCTGGTCATCATTCCAAATGCCCGCGCACTCGGAAGTAATCCGGCCCTCTGGGCTTACTGCCGTGGCTTCGGTCATAAACATCCCCACACCACCTGCCGCATACTGGCCAGCATTGACTAGGTGCCAGTCATGTGGGAGGCCATCGTGCTCCAGGCACATGTACTGGCACATTGGTGAGACCCAGATGCGGTTTCGAAATTCCACACCACGGATAGTCAGTGGACTAAACAAAAGCCAGGCCATGTTTCTCTCCTTTGAGAAGTGGGCGCTGGCGAGGCCTTTCTGCCTCAGCGGTTCAGTTTGGCAGTCAGCTCTTCGTCGCTCGGTTCGACGACGAAACTACCGTCGGGGAAGACAATCACGGGGGAAGACTGCCCGCCGCTGATATTTTCGGCGCGCTTGCCAGCCTCGAAGTCAGAAGCAATATCGAGGAAACGATAGGTTAACCCCATCGATTCGAGTATTGCCTTAGAGCGAGCCCAATCGGTGCAGTCTGGTTTGCCGTACACGGTGATCATTCGCCCTACCTCCCCATAAATCCGCCGTCAATCGGCAAATTCACTCCAGTGACCCAGGTGGACTCGTCCGAAGCGAGGTACACACACGCCCACGCAACGTCGTCTGGGCGACCGATTCGGTGGATTGATTGGTTTTGTGTGTTTACTTCTTCATAGGCCTTTAGGCCCCCAGGGAATTCATTGACGATACCTTCGACTAAGGGGGTGAGGACTGTGCTGGGGTGGACCGAGTTCACTCGGATGTTGTACCTGCCGTAGACAGCAGCATCTTGTTTGGTTTGCATGGTGACGGCGCCCTTGGCAACGTGGTACGCGCTGAATTCATCATTACCGGCGAGGCCGTAAATTGATGAGTAGTTGATAATCGAACCGGATTGTTGGTCCATCATGAAGGGCAGAGTGTGTTTTGTGCAGAAGAACACACCTTTGACGTCGACGTTGAAGACTTTGTCCCATTCTGCTTCGCTGAGCTGGTGGGTGGGGTCACCTGAACCGATAATGCCTGCCGCGTTTACCAGTACATCGATTCGACCGTGGGCCTGCCCCACAGCAGTGCACACGGCGGCTACTTGGCCTTCATCGCTAACATCCAAAAGGTGATGCTCAGCTTGCCCACCAGCGGCGGCGATGTCAGAAACGGCAGCTTTCAGGCCCTCCTTGTCAAGATCACACAGGGCGACAATTGCGCCCTCCCGTGCGAACAGTTCAGCTGTGGCTTTGCCCATGCCCGATGCCGCACCGGTGATAATTGCGACTTTCTGATCGAGACGTCCCATTTGTTCTACCTATTTTCCTCTCTGTTGCCGAACTCAGAAGGCGAGGGGCGGAGTGAGCGACTTCTCGCTCCGCCCCACACCTGACTGAGGATTACGCGTTTATTAATTCAGGAGCACGGAAGGATCGGAAGCCGTCCTCTTTGGCCTGGCGGCAGAACTCCTGGTAGACCTGCCCGCCTCCCATGTACACCTGCAGTTGTCGCGGTTTGCCGGGGACGTTATCTCCCAGGAACCAGGCCTTTGCCTTCTTCCCTTGCTCGTACATGACGGTTGCCTTACCGGCCCGCTCCGACTCGGCAGCCCACCACTCTTCGGATTCAGGAGTCGCTTCGAGCTCCTCAATGCCGTTATCGCGGGCGAAGGAGATTGCATCTGCCATCCACTGAGCTCCCAACTGGATTGGCACCGGGAGGTTCGAGTACGGAGTCTGCGGCCCCAAAGCCACTAGGAAATTCGGGAACCCGTTGTAGGAGATCCCGAGGTTTCCGCCGATGTGGCCTTCGGCAAATTTCTCCCTCAGCACCTTGCCGTTGCGTCCGACGAGCTCAAGGTTGGTGAGGTTGCCGGTCATGGCGTCGAATCCGGTCGCGCAGATAATGACATCGAGTTCATATTCGGTGTCGCCTACTTTGAGTCCCTTTTCGGTGAACTCTGTAATTGGCGTGGTTTTAGCATCGATGAGCTGCACGTGAGGGAGGTTGTAGGTTTCGTAATAATTGAAACCAGTGGGAACACGCTTTCCGTTGAATGCGTAGTCCTTCGGGCAGAGCAACTCCGCCGTATCAGGGTCTTTCACAATTTCACGGATTTTGCTGCGGATGAACTCGGAAGCGAGCTCCGCAGATTCGTGGTCGGTAGCCAGGTCATTGAAGCATTCGTTGGCAAAGTGGAAGCCACCTTCGTCCCATTTGCTTTCAAAGATGCGCCTACGCTCTTCTTCGGACACTTCCTTTGCGCTGTATTTTGCCGGAACCATATCGACCCCAAACGGGTGCCCGGCTGCACGCTCCCAGATTTCGTCATACTCCGCTCGGACCTTCGCCAACTCTTCCGGAGTTGTCTTCGGGCTTTTTGCCGCTACGACGAAGTTTGGGGTTCGCTGGAAGACCTTCAACTCGGCGACTTCGGGAGCAATTGTCGGGGTGATCTGAAGCCCAGATGCGCCCAGACCAATCAGGCCGACGCGTTTGCCCTTGAGGTCAAAACCCTCCCGAGGCCACATCGCCGCGTGAAGCATTTCACCTTTGAACTTTTCGCGTCCCGGAATATCTGGCCAGATGGGTCGGGAGAGCACTCCCATGGCAGAGACCAAGTATTTGACTCGAAGTGTTCGGCCGTCGCTGAGGGACACTTCCCACACCTTGTCGGTTTCGTTGTAAGCCGCGTTGTTGACTGCCGTGTTAAACAACATGTCTTTACGCATGTCCAGGCGTTCCACAACGAACTTCAGGTAACTCAGTACCTCTTTGCCGGTGGGATAACGCTCACTCCAATCCCACTCCTCGCGTACTTCCTTCGAGAAGGAAAACGAGTAGTAGGGATACTCCGAGTCAGTGCGCACACCCGGGTAGTTATTAACCCACCAGGTTCCGCCCACCTCGGCTTCTTTGTCGACAACAAGGGTCTTAAACCCCGCTTCCCGGAAGAAGTGGAGAGTGGCGATACCGGAGAAGCCGGCGCCAATTACCAGTGCGTCGTAATCGGTGTGTCCTGTCATTTTCTGCTTCCTTTTCCTTTCTGGGTCCCAGGTCCGCTTCGTGCTGAAACGGGGCAGGGAATGCTGTTAGTTAGTGAGGGAGTGCTGTTAGTTAGTTCTGTCGCCCGGCGCGATACCACTCGGCCATGAGCTCAATCTCTTCGTCGGCTCGCTCATGGTTACCCGCGAGAAAGGGATATACGTGCTGCATTCCCTCTCCGATTGAGAATGTGACGTCGACTCCCGCGCTTTTCGCGAGTTCGTAGAGGCGCACGCTGTCATCAAACAGCGACTCCACATCGCCCGCGCAGATGTACAACCTTGGGAAACCGGTGAAATCTTGGTACAACGGGTTTGCCATCGGATCGGTAGGGGATGTGGCGCCCTCGAGGTAGCGGTCAATGTTTCCCTGCAGTCCCTCGCGGGTGATTAAAAAGTCCGTAGCATCGTTTGTTTCGATGGTGGCTCCAGTGTTTTCCATGTTTAGCCACGGGGACATTGTGATTACCTGGGCCGGTAGGGGCAGGCCCCGTTTCTTCATCTCGAAGACCATGCTGATCGCCAGGTTGCCACCGGCGCTGTCGCCGATAGGCGTGATGTCTTCTGGTTTGAGGCCCTCAGAAAGGAGCGCCTCGTAGATCGCGACTCCGTCCTCAATCTGTGCCGGGAACTTGTTCTCTGGGGCTCGACGGAAGTCAGCAACAAAGCAACCTATGCCCATCGCCTTTGCGATGTGCCCTCCTAGCTTGCGATGACTTGCGGACGATCCGAGGGCGAACCCGCCGCCGTGCATCAGAATCATCATCTCGCTGAGGTCAGCCCCGAGTGGTGTGACCATAATTCCGGGAACGCCACCAATCGATTTGTGTTCGTAAGTCACTTGGGTGGGCTCCGCAGTGGGTCGCTGCCAGTCGTCAAACATGAGCCTTAGGAGCTCAGTGGAAATGGGGGCATCGCCTAATTTGCCTAGTTCATCAATCCAGTGTTTATAAACCTCGCCGAGCATGTCAGTAGGTTCCCCGGGATGCTCAGAGGATCGTGGCGCCAGTGCCATTCTTCTCACTCCTTTGTGTTGTGGTGGTGAATCTGCTTCATCAGCTGGACCAATCGCGCGAATTCTTTCCAGCTTCCTTTCGCTGAAATTCGTCCGAGCCGAAGGGCTTTGAATAAGCGTGTACCGATGCACCAACGGTGCGAAAGCCGAGTCTCAAAATGAGGCAGTTGTTTCTCACCTTGAATCGAAATAGAGGGTGCCATCGACCCCATCATGGGTAAATCGGGCACCAGCTCGATTCGTGCCTCCCCCCATGGGGAGTTACCACGAGGCCTTTAGTCAAGGGAGATGAGAGGGCGTTCGGGAGTTTTATGCCGGCGGAGGATGTAGCCGGCGCGGCTGGAACCGTGGGAGTGGACAGCGGTATCGGCCAACATCACGGACTCGATCACTACCAGGACGTAAGTAAGGCTAGACCGGGGGTCACATCGTGACCCACACCAATGAAGAAAGTGAGATCACATGTCGAGGAAACTCAGGCTGTTGCTAACAGCGGTGTTTGCTTCCGGCGCTTTGGTCCTCGCTGGATGTGCCGCCGATGCCGGCGACACGGCCAGCGAGGACACCGCGCCCACCACAAGCGGCGAAGAAGAAACCGCGACGACTGAAGAGAACCTCATTCCGGTGGGTATTTCTGGCCTCCAAGGAGACATTGTCGACATCAGTGAATTCTGTGGAGACGAACCCATCAAGGTCGGCTTTGCCGATGGTTTCGGTGGAAACTCTTGGAGAGCTACCACCCGCGCCATCTTCGAGGCTGAGGCAGCGAAGTGCCCGAACATCACCGAAATTCTCTACACCGATGCTCAGGCCGACACCCAGAAGGCCATTGCGGACATCAACTCGATGGTCGCTCAAGGGGTTAACGTGATTGTGTCATTCACCGATGGTGGCGAGGCGCTTCTGCCGACGATCCGTGAGGCTACAAACGCAGGTGTTGCATTTGTGCCAATCATCGCGTGCCCCGGCGGCGAGCCGGGTATCGATTACGTTGATTGTGTGTCAGAGAACGTTGACACCTATGGTTATGGCCTTGCGAATTGGACCATCGGCCAGATGGGCGGCGAGGGCAACCTTGTCATGCTCGGCGGCCAAGCGGGCAACCCCTATTCGACCGCGGTCTACAACGGTGCCAAACGTGCAGTTGAAGAGAACCCTGGCGTTACCTTTTTGAACCTTGAATTGGGTGACACCTTCGTCGACACGGGCTGGGAGCCTGGCAAGACGAAGCAGGTTGTCGCAGGTCTGTTGACCCAGTTCGGCGAGATCGATGGAATCGTTGCTGACTACGGCGGGGGTTCTGTGGGTGGAATCGAGGCCTTCCTGGACGCAGGTGTTGCACTGCCCCCCTGGTCGGCAAACGACTCCAACCAGTTCGCGTGCCTGTGGTATGAGTACAAGGACACCCAGCCGAGCTACCAAGTGGCGACGATGTCTTCGCGTAACTGGGTTGCAGTTCCGGCCTTGCACAAAGGCCTTGCGGCCTACAACGGCCTGGCCAATAACGAGCCTTCGATCTACAACTTAGAGATCATCGAAGACTCTACTGATCCGAACAAGCAGCCTGTGTGTGAGACTGACCTGCCCAATGACGCGATTCTGTCGTCGGGCCTGAGTGTCGAACAGCTGCAAGCTCTGTTCAACTAATAAGGCGGAGACGTCGCCCCCGAGCATTAGGCCATCTGGGGGTGACAGAACTGGAAGGTAACGCTTGGGCGGGCTCTATGCCCGCCCAAGCGGACCGTCACCAGATTTCGCCCCTCAGCCGCATTCGCAGCCAGCCAGCGATGTGTGTGAAACAAAAAATGTCCCGCAAAAGTGGGTAAGTAAAGGAGTGCAAGTCATGAAACGTCTCGAAGGCAAGGTCGCCATCGTTACCGGCGCCGGCCGAGGAATCGGTCGAGCAATTGCCGAAATTTTTCACCAAGAGGGTGCCACGGTTGTGGCGACAAGCCAGTCCCCGAACCATGAGTTCGCGCCCGGAATTGATTTTATTCAGCAGGAAGTTGCAGAGGAGAAAGCATGGGAGCTCGTGGTGGCAACTACCATGCAGCGTCATGGCCGTGTGGATGTTCTGGTCAACAATGCGGGAATTATCGCCTACGAACCTCTCGGGGATTTGACCCTTGCTGACTGGGATCGGGTGGTAGCTGTAAACCAGACAGGTGTCTTCCTCGGTATGAAGGCAGTTCTGCCGCACATGTTGCAGCAGAAGACCGGTTCAATTATCAACATCTCCTCAATTTGGGGAAACGCTGCGGTGGCCGGCGCGCACGCATACCATGCGACTAAAGGCGCAGTCCGGAACATGTCGAAAAACGCCGCGATTACATACGCGACTACAGGAGTGCGGGTGAACTCACTCCATCCCGGTTTCATCGCGACACCACTGACCGACGCTCAAGACCCCGATGTCAACAAGTTTGTGGTTGGCATGACACCGATGGGACGTGCTGGCCAGCCCGAAGAAATTGCGTGGGGCGCGGTGTTCCTCGCTAGTGATGAGTCGAGCTTCATGACTGGCTCTGAACTTGTCATTGATGGTGGATACCTGGCTCAGTAATAACAATGTCAAAGAAAGAGGTCGATGCCATGTCTAGGAACGATTCCCCCCGGACAACAGCTGTTTCAATCGCCCCTGAAGTGGAGGTCGAGGCTGGCAGTGTTGCTCTGCGCTTGACGGGAATAACCAAGAGCTTCCCTGGTGTCAAAGCGCTCGCTGATGTATCGCTCGAAGTTCGTGCTGGCGAGGTTCACGCATTGGTGGGGGAGAACGGCGCTGGAAAATCGACCCTCATGGCAGTTGCCTCCGGGGCGCTCGCTCAAGATGAAGGCGCCGTTGAGATTGGTGGCCGCTCGCTGGAAGAAGCCTCACCAGATGAAGCAAGGCATCTGGGTCTCGCAATCGTGCGTCAAGACCCTGCTCTTTTGCCAGACCTCACCGTTGCGGAGAACATGGCAATCGGGAGCGGCGAGACGACAATGAAAGGGCTCTCAAGCGCCCCTGCTAAGGCGCAAGCACATTTAGATCCTTGGCAGATGGGAATCAATGCCAAAGCCCGAGTGTCTTCACTATCGGTAGAGCAACGCTTTGTGGTGGAAATCGCCAAAGCTCTATCGCTGAAGCCCCGAGTCCTTATTTTGGACGAGCCCACAGAGCACCTCAATAGCGACGAGGTCCAAAGGCTGTTTCGCCGGGTGCGCGAAGTCGTCAGTGCTAACGCAGCTGTGGTGTACATCTCCCACCGAATTCCGGAGGTTAAGTCCATTTCCGACCGTATTACGGTGTTACGTGACGGCCAAGTCCGCGGCACATTTGAAGCGGCAGATGTCTCAGAGTCCCAAATTATCGAGTTAGTCGTGGGGCGCGCTCTTGATACGGTCTTCCCCCCGAAGGGTTCTGCGTCAGGGCCAATCGTAGGAACGGATACCTTGGTGGTGACTAGCCTGTCGGGCTCCCATTTTCACGATGTGAGTTTTGCGGTCAAGCCAGGTGAAATGGTGGGCTTGGCCGGAGTTCAAGGAAATGGTCAAGAAAACCTCATACGCGCAATTGCCGGAGTCGATTCTTCCTCGGGAAAAGTAACGATTAATGGTCGTGGAGTGCGATTGGGCTCGAGCTCATCGAGCGCAAAGGCTGGAGTGGTCTATGTGCCCTCGGATCGACACGGCGAGGGTCTCTTTATGCCGATGTCTGTCGGTGAAAACATCGTAATGAAGACTCTCGGCAAGGTTTCCAGAGCTTCGGTCATCAGCGAGTCAGA
This sequence comes from Pontimonas salivibrio, assembly GCF_002950575.1. NCBI lineage: Bacteria > Bacillati > Actinomycetota > Actinomycetes > Micrococcales > Microbacteriaceae > Pontimonas > Pontimonas salivibrio. Next base: position 1,311,340 of record NZ_CP026923.1, on the reverse strand, counting down.
GACACGCAGGGTCGCTCATCAAGAGATTGACCGGCAGTCGATTAAAACGCCCTCTCAGCGCACTGTCGTTTCGTCTCTGTCTGGCGGCAATCAACAAAAGGTGGTCTTGGCTCGGACGTTACTGTCGGAACCGAAAGTGCTGTTGGCCGAAGAGCCGACACAGGGCGTGGATGCAGGCGCCCGTGTCGACATTTACAAGATTTTGCGCGAAGCGGCCGATGAGGGTGCTGCGGTTCTCATCCTCTCATCCGACGGTGTTGAGCTAGAGGGCCTGTGCGATCGGGTGCTGATTATGTCCCGGGGGGAAATCGTTGAGGAGCTCAGGGGAGATGCTGTCACTGAGGAGGGAATAGCAAGGGCGGCGCTTACGTCGACGACTGTCCGGCAACGCAGCAACAGTAGCCATTCGACCGCGTCCCGATTTAAATCATGGCTGAAGGGTGACCACTCGCCAGCTGCTGTCCTAGCCATAATTGGGGTCCTGCTTGCTGCGCTAGTCGGTACCGTCAACACCGCCTACTTTTCGCCTTTCAACATATCCAATCTTCTGGTGATTGCCTCGATGTTGATTCTTGTGGGGGCCGCCCAGCAGGTTGTCGTGATGGGTTCGGGATTCGACCTCACGATCGGACCTCTCATGAGCTTCCTGGTTGTGATCGCTTCGTACTACGTCATTGACGGGGGCAGTATTGCCTTGGGGATAGGTTTGATGCTGGCCGCAAGCGTGCTCGTGGGAATAACCAACGGCTACCTGGTTACTCGCTTCAACTTAAGTCCTGTCGTAGTTACTCTTGCGATTGCGTTGGGTCTCCAGGGTACGCTCTTCCAAATTCGATCTACTCCTGGTGGGGTGTTCGATTACGCGGTAACCCAGCTGGTGCTCTACAAAATCGGTGGGTGGGTACCGATCTCCGCGATCTTCGCAATCATTGCGGTTTTGGTGCTGGAGTGGGCTCTTCGGCGAACTCGCTGGGGAGTTGAACTTCGGGCGGTTGGCTCGCGCAAGGATGCCGCTGGGCGATTGGGGATTAACACTGCCCGAGTCCAAATGTTTTCTTACCTGCTCACTTCTATTCTCGTCGTGCCAGCAGCGATCATCCTGATGTCACAGATTGGGGTTGGCGACGGACGGCCGGGCCTTCCTTTCACTTTGTCCTCCATTACAGTCTTGGTGCTATCGGGCGCAGCAATCTTCGGTGGTCGAGGTTCGTTCATTGGCATCATCATCGCCGGTGTTCTCGTTGGCCAGCTTCTAGGAATTCCGGGATTCGTGGGTGCCTCGGGCGCCTGGGGTTACTTGCTGCCGGGTTTAATCACCGTGGCGGCTGCAGTTCTCTACGCGCAACTTCGTAAAGCGAGGAAAAACTAATGTCTAACGCGCTCGATATGAAAATGGACCCCCTGTGGAAAAGGATGCTTGGGGGAGGATCCGGGACAATTTGGGTTGCAACCATTCTCCTTTTCGCGGCGAGTCCGGTTTTCGCCCCCGCAAGTCTGAGTTATTCGTCAGTAGTCGGAATGCTGCCTTTTGCCGCGGTGCTCGCTATCGCAGCAGTGGGGCAAACACTCGTCATCCAGCAAGGAGGTCTTGATTTATCAGTCCCCGGGATGATGGCCCTGAGTGCAGCGCTGGCTACTGGTTTGTACCAGTGGTATGCGTGGCCCAACTGGGCTGCCATCATCGCGGCGATCCTGCTACCGGGAGTTGCAGGCCTTCTCAGTGGAATTATTGTGACTCAGTTCCGCGTGATGTCTCTCGTGGTCACCCTCGGGATGAACGCGATTCTTCTTGGCCTCGTTTTTTGGCTTGCTGATGGAATCCCAGCGGGCGCTCCCGCTGCGCTTGCCCAGTTTGCTAAAGGAAAGGTCTTTGACGTTCCGGGCGTTTTCGGCATTCCTAATGCGCTGATCATTGCTGCGGTAATAATCGTATTCCTTGGGTTTATTGTTCAGCGGACCATTATTGGGCGGCGGCTCACTGCGGTGGGTGTTAGCCAGACGGCCGCAGCTGCCCTAGGCGTACCTGTCAACCTCTACCGGAGCCTGGCCTATATGGGCGCGGGAATGGCTTACGGGCTTGCAGGTGTCCTTTATGCCGGATACGTCACTACTCCGCCTCTGTTTTACGGTGACTCCTACCTTCTGCCCACTGTGGCTGCGGTGGTTCTTGGAGGCACGGCAATCGGCGGAGGGCGAGCTGCAATTGTCTCGACTGGTGTCGCTGCTCTTTTCCTCACCCAGCTCAGCCAGTTGATGAGGGCTGTGGGGTTACCCGAGCCGCTTCAGCTGATTGCCCAGGCCGGCGTGCTCCTCGCGGTTGTGTTGATGCGAGCTGTAATCCCGATGATTTCAGCTTCAGTGAAGGCGCGCCGCACGACCCCGATTACGGAGGTGACCTGACCGAACCACGAGGACCATTCACCCTCCCAGAGGGACATCCGAATCGAATCAATTAGGAAGGAGGCGCGAGTGCGTGTGTCAGCCCAGAGCGTATGTCTTAATTTTTCGATAGACGGTCGCGCGGGAGACGCCGAGAATTTCCGAAGCCTTAGAGCGATTTCCGTTTGCCTCCGCCAGAGCCTTTTTAATCGCTTCAATTTCCACCCGCTCGATGAGACTCAGATTTTTACCCATTTGCATGGTACCCGGCAGGTCTGCCGGAGTCACGACGCCAGACTTGCCGGCGTTGATTATTTGGCGAATCAGTCTGGACAACTCGCGAATATTTCCAGGCCAGTCGTATATCGAAAGAATGTTGAGAGCCTGGCTGCCCAGTTCCAGCTGGCTTCCGCCGCCATTAGCTGCCACGAGGTTGGTCCAGAGATCCGGCAAGTCCACGATGCGGTCGCGCAACGGAGGCAACCACACGCTGTTCGCCTCCAGAAGCAGTTCAAGCTTCCCAGCGTCACTGGGCTCTTCCGTGGTGAGCGTCATGATGATGTTGCGGTTTGTAGTTCCAGACAACACCAAACGGAGGCTATTCAAGCCCGCGTCGTCGAGCGCTTCGATACCTCGGATTACGACGGGTTTTCCTTGGTTGACGATTTCCCGAGCCTGGCTAAACCACTCACGGTTCCCCAAGACGTTGGCCTCGCCTGCTTCGAGAAGCTCCATCTCGGCTGGCTTATCACCGAAGTGGTACGGGTGGTCCAGCGCCAGGGATGCTTTGCCGGTGCCATACTCTCCGGCGATGATTACCGGAAATTCGGTATTCCGGAGCTTGTTGAGTTGGCTGACCAAGGCGAGCCATTCTGGCGAGCGGCCAACCAGATTTCTCGGGCGAATGGGCCGGTTTGCTGGAGTGGTGGCGCGGACCGCCGGCCCCATCAGTCGAACGAGGCGGTGTTGGTTGCCAATAGCGTGATAGTCCAGTTCAGTGAGGCCGCTCGACAGCTCGACAATGTAAGAGCCAGAATCTGGCTCTTCTTGGCTGAATTGGCGCAAAACCTCAATATCAGGCTCGGGGATTTGTTGGCCCTCGGAGCTTCGCATGATGGCACCCTCGGCGCCGAATCCTACAATGGGCGATCCCGTTTGCTTGGACATGGTGAGGAACAAATTCAGCATTTGTCTCGAATCCGGTCGCTCGATTCGAACCAGGTGCTCTTGCATCTCGCGAGACATCGAGCGGACGAGTGGTTTCAGATAATCCGCGCCAGGGGTCAGGTCACAGGAAATGGTCAACACGGCGAGAATGTTTCCACTTGTAGGGTGCATGATAGGCGCGCCGGTGCAAACCGCACCTTGGTAGAACTCGGCGTAGTGTTGAGGGCCACTCACTTGAACAGGCCGGCCGAGGGCCAAAACAGTGCCCACTCCGTTGGTCCCGACGACATTCTCGGCAAGGACAGCCCCGCGAACAGTGCCAACTGTGTCGAGATGTGCTTCAGCCCGGCGGTCTTCAAACCAACGTTGAACAATCTGGCCCCTGGCATCGGCGAGCAGGAGCGCCAGGCCCGTGCCTTGGACGTTGTCGGCGAACCGACTCATCAAAGGGCCGAAAACCTCCAACAGGTGCTCGTCAAGCATCTCTGCTGGGACGTGGGGTGCCATCGCAATATTCTCGGGGCTTCCCAGTGCCTCGTGGGAGCGTTTCCACGAGTGAAGCAGAGCCGATTCCTGGGCGTCGGTCTGAAAGTTGGCATAGAAAAGTCTCTCTTTTGCCTTTGCGGTCTCGCTCATGGTGGTGTCAAAGTCCACGGTGACTTTTCCCTTCCCAGGTTGGCGACATCCTACACCAATCTACGGCGTGCCATCCAGATGCGTCCGATTCAATCGCTCCAGTACCACCGAGGCCCCTCAGCTTGTTGGAGGTGCTTTGTACCCAAGGCCTCCCTGAGGGCTGGCGCTTCTGGGCCCGAGCACATTATTTGTCCCCGTTTCGCGAAGGCGAAGCGGGTTTCACCGCAAAGAAAGGCAGGGAAATGACATTAGAGAAGGATTCGAAGGTTGCAGATGTTCGGGGCCACCGGGTGCCAACCGGGCTCTTTATTGATGGTGAGTGGTTGCGAACAGGACAAGAGATTCCTGTTATTAATCCTTCGGACAAGTCTGAGATCACCAAAGTCGCAGATGGATCTGGGGGCCACGCTCTCGAAGCGTTAGCAGCCGCCGACCGGTCAGCACAGCAGTGGCGACACTGGGCACCGAGGGCTCGCGCGGACCTGTTTCACTTGGCGCATGGCTTACTTATTGAGAGGGCAGATGCCTTTGCCGATGTGATGACTATGGAAAGCGGAAAGCCACGTGCCGAGGCATTAGGGGAATTTAACTTGTCCGCCGGTTTCTTTCTCTGGTACGCCGAGCAGGTTGCTCACCTTCACGGACGCTACCAGGAGGGATCCCCTGGCGGCTATCGGGTCATAGAGACTCATCAACCAGTTGGCCCCAGCTTTTTGGTCACGCCGTGGAACTTTCCGATGTTGATGTCGGCGCGGAAGGCCGGAGCTGCGTTGGCTGCGGGTTGCACCGTAGTGATTAAGTCAGCGAGGGAGACTCCGCTGACGGCAGCATTGTTCATTGACACACTCCAAGAGGCGGGGTTCCCGGCGGGGGTTGTGAACCTCATACACACCAGCAACTCGGCGGAAGTCTCAGAGCAAATCATGGCGGATAGTCGTCTGAAGAAAGTGAGCTTCACTGGATCAAGCGCCGTGGGCACCGTATTGCTGAAGCAGGCGTCAAACCTCATCATCAATTCCTCGATGGAATTGGGCGGAGACGGCCCGTTTATCGTTTTGGATGATGCTGATGTTGATTTAGCAGTGCGCGAAGCGGTGATTTGCAAGTTCCGAAATGCCGGCCAAGCGTGTGTCGCAGCCAACCGCATCATTTTGCACGAATCTATTGCCGAGGAGTTCACCGAGAAGTTCCTGGCAGCCACTGCTGCCTTGAAGGTGGGTGATGGATTCGATCCAGAGGTCTCTGTGGGGCCGATTATCACCGAGCGCCAACTAAACCGTGTTTCAGGTCTAGTCGAGTCCTTCCAGAGTGCGGGAGGCACCCTTTTGGCTGGTGGGAACGTCATCGACGGAGAGGGTTTCTTCTTTGAACCCACCGTATTTCGATTTGATTCCTACGATCACGATTTCTGCAATGACGAGCTTTTTGCTCCAATCGCTGCGCTTTACACCGTCACAACAGTCGATGAGGCTCTTCGTTTTGCTAACGACACTCACTACGGCCTCTCGGCATATGTGTTTTCGAAGGATCTTTCTCGAGTGGTCACCGTTGCAGAGCGACTGGATTTCGGGATGGTCGGAGTGAATCGAGGAATCATGTCGGACCCGAAGGCTCCCTTTGGCGGAATAAAGGAATCCGGTTTGGGGCGCGAAGCGGGCCACGAGGGTATCTACGAGTTCCTCGAGCCCAAGTACATCGCCTTAACCATCGATGAGCGCAGCGGGATGGAGGGATAGGCGATGGAAACGGTGAACAACATCAGCGGACTTGGCTTGCTTCGCCAACCATCGACGGTGTTATTTGGTACTGGCCGGCGTCATCAAATTCCACAGTTGGTCAGTGACTTGGGCTCCTCAGTTCTCGTATGTACCGACGAGCGAATGGCGGGAACTCCGGAGTGTTCGCAATTGGTTGCCGGCCTCAAGGCAAGGGGTGTGGAAGTCGCGATATTCTCCGAGACCCAGCCAGACCTGCCTCGGGAAAACATCATGCAGGTGTTAGCTGCCTTTTCCTCTGAAGAAATTGAAGTGGTCATCGGTCTTGGTGGTGGAAGCTGTCTCGATATGGCCAAAACGGCTGCCTTGATGCTGCGGTACGGCGGAGATGTGCGGGATTATTACGGTGAAAACCAAGTTCCTGGGCCTGCCTTGCCGATTCTGACGGTACCCACTACAGCCGGGACCGGCGCAGAGATTTCGAACTTCGCGGTTGTTTTCGATGCGGAGCGCGGTATGAAGGTTGGGGTGGGCAGTGCCCATATCTTGCCCCGAGTAGCAGTGATTGACCCTGAGCTGACTCTCAGTTGCCCGCCAGGCCTCACTGCAGCGACCGCTTCTGACGCCCTGTCCCATTTGGTTGAGTCGTTTACCGACCGGGCGAAGAACCCGTCGTCGGAGGAGCTGGAGCACCACCTTTACGTCGGGAAGAACGTGTTGACCGATGTCTATTGCCGGGAAGGGCTTCGCCTGATGGCCCAGTCCATGGGTGCAGTGGCCACGGAACCATCCAACCTCCAAGCGCGCTCAGACGTGATGTTCGCGGCGTACTGCGGTGGGATGGCGCTCAATACTGCGGGAACTGCTGCATGCCACGCCCTGCAAGCACCTATTGGGAACCTGACCCACACGGCCCATGGATTTGGTGTGGGTGCACTGCTTCACTACGTGATGAGGTTTAACCTTCCCGCGCACATCGAGGCCTTCGCGGAATTATCCCGGGCGGTGGGGGTTTTCAACCCGGATTTGAGTGAACTGGACAATGCGAAGGCAGGCATTATTCGCGTTGATGAGCTCCTCGATGCCGTGGGGTGCCCAGCCGACTTGGCCGCACTTGGGCTCGAGCAATCTGACATTCCTCAGGTTGCCTCTCAAGCATTGCTGGCTACCCGGCTGACGGCCAACAACCCTCGAGCCCTCAACCAGGAGTTCGCTGAAGAGATTCTAAGAAGAGCCCATTCGGGGGATCGAAGCTGGTGGCCGATGGCATAGGGAGCTTCTTCGTTACCGCTGTAAGACCATCACCTGAACAAGAAAGAATCACAGTGTCTGAAACAGTTGCCATTGTCGGTGCTGGCTCCATCGGTGTCGGCTTCGCTGTCCACTTTGCCTCCCACGGATACCGCGTAAAGATGTGGGACGCTTTACCTGACGCCTTCGAACGAGCCCGCAATGACATGTCAGCTCGCTTAGAACTTCTCATCTCTGAGGGGGTAGTCGATTCCTCGGTTGAGGAAGTATTTGGGCGAGTGTCGTTTCACGATATTTTGCTAGATGCACTCTCCGGCGCGGCGTTGGTTCAGGAGTGCGCACCGGAGCAAGTTGGCACAAAGCGCGAGATATTTCAACAGATAGGTGCCTACTCGGAGAAAACCGCAATCCTGGCCAGTTCGAGTTCGGCAATTGTGTCCAGTGAGTTTGCGACAGTGACTCCGGCAAGAAGTCGCGTCCTTATCGGCCATCCGGGGAACCCGCCTTATCTCATTCCGGTCATCGAGGTTGTCCCCTCTCGGTATACCGACGACGCGATCACGCAGGCGGCAATTGATTTCTATGCCCGTTCTGGGTTGAGTCCGGTGCTGATCCGCGAGGAGACGGAGGGTTTTGTGTTCAATCGCCTCCAGGGCGCTCTGCTTCGGGAGGCTTACTGTTTGGTGCGCGATGGCGTAATCAGTGTGGACGACCTTGACGAGGTGGTCCGGCGCGGTTTGGGGCGTCGCTGGGCGTTTATGGGGCCATTTGAAACCTCGGATCTCAACACTCGTGGCGGGATTGAATCTCACGCTCAGAAAATGGGCCCCGCGTATGCACGCATGGGGCAGGAGCGAGGCCAAAATGACCCATGGACTGAGGATCTAGTGCGGGCCGTTAGCGATCAACGCCGAGCACTCCTGCCATTGGAGAAGTGGGACGAGCGGGTTGTCTGGAGAGACCGCCAACTGATTGCTCTGCGGAAGCTCTTGGGATAGGAACAGTTTTGGGTGGCGGGTATAGTCGCTTTTCCTTTGACGGCGCTCTAGGAGCATTGGCGATGGGTCAGGTGGTCGGCTGGGGCGTGTTGTATTATTCGCCGTTGGTGGCCATTTCGGCGATTTCCCAGCAGGAAGGGTGGAATCTCAGGACACTCACTGCCCTTTTGTCCATTGGACTGCTGGTTGCCGCCGTCGCGGGGATTTACGTGGGCCGGCTCTTAGACCGGCTCTCGCCCCGAAGGGTTCTTGTTGCTGGGGCAAGCATGGGGGTAGTGGGAATGGTGATGTTTGCTAGTGCAACCAGTACCGCATCGTTGGCGATTTCCCTCGTAGTTGTGGGGCTTGGGCAGTCAGCTGTTTTGTATCAAGCGGCTTTTACCGTTGCCACGCACCGCTATCGACAGTCCTTGGACTTTTCCCTCACTGTCATTACCATCGCGGGCGGGCTATCCTCGGCAGTTTTCGCACCAATTGTGGTGGGAATGCTCACTGAGCTCGGTTGGCGTGCCACTTTCGGTCTTCTGGCTGGGGTAATGGCAATGCTGATCCCGATTTATTTTCACTGGCTTCCTCGGGATGCTCCGGGCGGGCAATCCGATCCCCTGGAATCGGATTTATCTGAGCAGCATTCCGTAGCTGTCACTATGCGAACAGGTCGCTTTCTCCGCCTTGGTGTCATTCTCGTCGTTACTACCGTCGCGATTTTCAGTGTCACTTTCTTGGCTATCCCCTTATTCGAGGAGAAGGGGCTGAATTTCGAACAGGCCGCATGGCTTTTTGCCGCTATCGGTTTCGGGCAGGTGTTTGGACGATTGGGGCTTCTTTTCTTCCGTCTCGATCGGGCGCCCAGGTTGTTGCTCGCATTCGTCGCACTCGGAAGCGGGGCTGGGATTGCCGGATTTGTTGTGGTGGGCGATTATTTGCCCGTTTTGATGATTGTCGCGCTGCTAGTCGGCGGGTTGCGAGGTGCACATACGCTCGTTCAGGCCACAGCGATTTCTGTGAGGTGGGGTCGCCAGCATTTTGGCACTTTAAACGGTGTCCTTTCTGCGCCACTCAGTGTGGCGCTTGCTCTTGCGCCCGCCATTGGTGGGCAAATTGCCCATGTGATGTCTTCTTACAACTCGATGGCTCTCGTGATGGCGGCTGTATTAATTCTGGTCGCACCTCTCGCTCGTTACACCTAGAATTACACATAACGGCGCATTGACCGTTATGTGAATACTTGTTAGCCTGGCGTCATGTTAGACAAATCAGTGCCCTCCGTGCCTGACGCTCTAGGAGATGTGCGCGATGCATCCACAGTGATGATCGGCGGTTTCGGTCTGGCAGGGCAGCCCCGAGAACTCATTGACGGCCTCCTAGATACGGGCGCAAAAGACTTGGTCATTGTGAGCAATAACGCCGGTAATGGTGACATCGGCCTCGCAGCCCTTCTCAAAGCAGGTCGGGTTCGCAAAGTGATGTGTTCGTTTCCCAGACAGGTAGATTCGTGGGTTTTCGACGAGCTATATCGCGCCGGAAAAATTGAGCTCGAGCTCATACCTCAGGGCAATCTCGCCGAGCGTATCCGGGCTGGTGGCGCGGGCATTCCTGCCTTTTACTCGCCGACTGGGTTTGGCACGATTTTGGCGGAAGGGCTTGAGACACGAGATTTCTCCGGAACCCCAACCATTCTCCAGCACGCTATCGTCGCCGATCTAGCGCTGGTGAGTGCCTACCAATCAGACACCTGGGGCAATCTCGTTTACCGCAAGACCAGCCGAAATTTCGGCCCAATCATGGTCACCGCAGCCGCGACCAGTGTGGTGCAAGTCCGCCAGATTGTCCCTGTCGGAAGCTTGGATCCAGAAGCCATCGTCACCCCGGGAATCTATGTGGATCGGGTTGTCGAAGTAGGGCAGGGGGCGAGAGTATGACATTGGCTACCAGAGAGCACATCGCTAGGCGCGTTGCTCGCGATATTCCAGTCGGTGCGGTCGTGAACCTCGGTATTGGGGCCCCCACAATGGTGTCTAACTTCCTCGAACCCGACCGTCACGTCGTTCTTCACACCGAAAACGGCATGTTGGCAATGGGTCCCGAGGCCCAGGGAGACCAGATTGATACCGACCTCGTCAACGCTGGAAAAATCCCGGTCACCGAACTCGAGGGAGCCTCGTATTTTCATCACGCGGATTCGTTCGCAATGATGCGTGGGGGGCACCTTGACGTGTGTGTGTTGGGGGCATTTCAGGTTGCCACCAATGGAGATTTGGCCAACTGGCTGGTCAACACACCAGACGCGATTCCTGCGGTGGGCGGTGCAATGGACCTTGCGGCCGGCGCGAAAAACGTGTGGGTGATGATGGATTTGCTAACTAAGACTGGCGAGTCGAAGTTGGTGGGAAGTCGTAGCTACCCTCTCACCGGTCTCGGTTGCGTGAGCCGTGTCTACACCGATCACGGCGTGATCGATCTAACACCGGCGGGGCCTGTTCTTGTAGAAGCCTTCGGTGGGCACACCGCCCATTCCCTATCGGATATCACTGGTGAGACCATTCTGGAAAGGAACCCTGAGGCATGACTAGTTACATCTTCGACTCCGTGCGGAGCCACTTCGGGCGTCTCGGCCGCGGATTAGCCGAGGTGAGGCCAGACGACCTTGCCGCCTCAGTGATGAGGAGCTTGATGCAGCGTCAACCGCATGTGGCACTGGAGTCGATTAACGACGTGATTGTGGGCGATGCGAACCAGTCCGGAGAGGATAACCGAAATGTGGCGCGGATGGCGCTCCTGCTCGCGGGCTTCCCTACTAGCGTTCCTGGTACAACCGTCAATCGTTTATGCAGTTCGGGAATGGAAGCGGTGGTGCAGGGCTCGCGCGCTATCGATGCCGGCGACGCTGATGTGATTGTGGCTGGCGGAGTTGAATCGATGACTCGTGCGCCATGGGTATTGCCGAAGCCAGGACGGGCTTATCCGCCATCCAACGCAACTATTTATTCCAGCACTCTCGGTTGGCGGATGGTCAACCCAGCCATGGACTCGCGCTGGACGATCTCAAATGGGGAGAGCGCGGAAATTCTGGCTGTTCGCTTTTCGATCTCACGCGAGGAACAGGACTCCTTTGCAGTCCGAAGCCACCACCTCGCCCACCAGGCGTGGTTGGCAGGTGCCTTCGATGCTGAGGTGGTCTCGGTGGAGGGTTCAGAGCTCATCCGGGATGAGGGTATTCGTACTGACACGACACTGGAGGGTCTCGCTGGCCTGAAACCCGCCTTCCGAGAAAACGGCGGGACGGTCACTGCGGGCAACTCATCTCAACTGTCTGATGGTGCAGCGATGCTGCTCCTGGGGGGTGAAAAACTGGCAGCCAAGCAGGATCCGCTTGCCCGGATTGCTTCTCGTGCTGTTGTGGGAAACGACCCCGATGTATTCGGTATCGCCCCAGTTGAAGCGGCTAATCGTGCTTTGGCCAAGGCAGGTAAGACGTGGGCGGATGTTGATTTGCTCGAAATTAATGAAGCGTTTGCAGCGCAAGCACTGGCCTGCCTAAAAGGTTGGCCGGACGTTGACCCGGAGAGAGTAAATCCCCACGGCGGTGCCATCGCCCTAGGTCACCCGCTCGGGGCATCCGGCGCGAGGATTATTGGACACCTTGCTCACCAGCTTGCCCAGAGGGGCTCTGGTGTTGCCGTTGCGGCGATCTGTATCGGTGTTGGCCAGGGTATGGCGGTAGTTTTAGAAAGGTGAACACCCATTCGATTCCCCACACTCAGGGGGATTTTGTCCAGTCTCTCGCTCGCGGGCTTGAGCTGCTGAGGCTCGTCGGAGCCTCGGGTGGGTTTCTCAGCGTGGCTGAGGCGGCGGACAAGACGGGTCTCAATCCCGCGACAACTAGACGGTTACTGAAAACGCTAGAAGCCTTGGGATATCTCAGCTACGCCGAGCGGCAGTATCGGCTAACTTCGCAGGTGCTGGAGTTGGGCTACCACTATCTCACGAATCTTGGAATCTCTGAATTGGTGTCGGGTCCGATCGAAGCACTATCGGATTCACTGGGGGAGGCAGTATCTGTCACGGTCAGGGAAGGCGCCGAAATCGTTTATGTTGCTCGAGCCAGGCCTGCCCGTGTGATGACCGTATCGCTGGGAATAGGCGCTCGGCTTCCCGTCTGGCACACCTCGATGGGCCGGATCTTGCTTGCCGCACTCGACGCTCAGCGGTTGGATGAGCTCCTCAGCTCGTGGGTTCCTTCCCCCGCTCGGACCGCTTATTCGATCGTGAACAAAGACCTGCTCCGGGAAGAGGTGGAACATGTGCGGGCTCATGGCTGGAGCATGGTGGACCAAGAGCTCGAGCTTGGTCTAAGGTCTCTAGCTGTGCCTCTTCAACGGGCTGGTTCTATCGTCGCGGCACTGAATGCTGCGACTGCCCAGGTGGGGGAGAAGCCGGCGCAGAGTAGGGAGCGGATTTTGCCCGAGCTCCTCTCGACGGCAGAGACGATTGGCCAGCTTTTGGAGCAGGTGCCGAGGGAAACTCTGATGCCGTCGCGAGCTACGGGCTGACACTCTCCCGAAGTACTTACCGAGCAAAACCGCAAGCATCATGATTGCCTCTCGGACCGGAAAATTTGCGCCTGCGCATCGAAACGATGGAGGCCCAAAGGAATTGAGTAATTAACTGATGGGGGACCAGCGTCGGCGCGGTTGGGTCAAATTAACGACCGAGCAGTGGGAGCGCTTAGGGGACGTCTCCGGGCCCCACACTCCCGACTACCCCTACGGTTTCGTGGACACCATGGGTGGGCGCTAAGACACTTATCCGGGGCTGTGGATATCTGCCACGCCCAATTATTCGACGCCACTAACCTTCCAGGAAGTTCCCTGGAGCTACCGATTCCCCTGCAAATCCAGGCAGGGTGGGGTCTTTGGTTCCCGACAGTGCGAAGTATTTGTGCAGGGATTGTGTAGTGATTGTGCGGGGAGGGTGTAGTGATATCGTGATACCAGTTAGGAGGGCGTGATGACGGACATTCTTGTGCGGGGGCTCAGCCGCGATGTGGTGGCGAAAATCGACGACGAAGCGGCGAGGCGGGGTGTTTCTCGCAACCAGTTTCTGATCGAGTTCATCCAGCGCCCCTACGTAGAAGAAGACCGACCCAAGGTGACAGTGGCCGATCTGGAGCGCACTGCCCGTGCGGTCGCGGATCTTGGCGATCCTGACATCATGGCTCAAGCGTGGCGATAAAAACCTGGCTGATTGATAAGTCCGCCTACGCTCGTCTGAGCGAAAGTCCCGACCGTGAGGTCTGGGTTGAGAGAATATCGCGCGGACTGGTGCGCATCAGCTCCATCACAATGCTCGAAATTGCTTACTCTTTTCAGAATTCCTCGCGCGCCGATGAGGAGCTGACCAACCCCCCTCTCGCATTGATGCCGCTTGAATACCTGGGCGCCCGAGCAGAACGGCGCGCACTCGACTTGCAGCGAGCCTTGTTGAACGCCTCCGAGCATCGCGGGGTGAGCATCCCCGATCTCTTGATCGCCGCGGGTGCAGAAATCTCCGGGCACACCCTGCTACACGTTGACAGCGATTTCGAGCTCATCGCCCGCTACAGCGGTCAGCGGACTGAGAAATTGGTGCTGGGCTAGAGCCGCACCGTCTACCCTCGTCGCATTCGGGCGACGCAGATGAGCCAGCCACCTGCTTGACAACCAGCCTTCGGGTGAAAAGGCCTCCCCGGTGTGCCCCTCGGCGCGGACCTGCTGTGTGTGGCGTGAGTAGGTCAAAGACTCCAGACCCCAACGCCCGCCTATCCTTAGCGCTTTGTAGACACCGTGTGTGGGCATTAGCGATTCGAAGCTAACCGGAAGCTCTCACAATCAGCTCCGGGGCGAACCGTTGTGAGGTTGGTGCAGGTGACCCGGTGGCTTCTTGCATCAGTGTTTTAATCGCTTCAGTCATCTCTTCCACAGGCTGGCGAACAGTGGTGAGGGTGGGGTGTGAAAGCTGTGCAACCCCGACGTCATCGAAGCCGATAACCCGGAAATCGTCGGGAATTTTATGGCCGGCTGACGTGAGCCACGAGATCACACCAAGCGCAATCACATCGGCCCCCGTCACGATGGTCGCGGTCTGGAAGCCTCTCTTCAAAATCTGTTTGGCGGCTTTTTGACCCCAGCTAAAGCTAAAGCTTCCTTCTAGGTGCAGTACCGGCGATTGTGCGGTGAGAAATTCGGAGCTTCGCTCTCTACCCGAAGACGAAGATTCGCCCCCTCCCACCAAAATCACTGGCTGGCTGGAGGTGTCGACGGAGGTCTCGAGGTAAGCGCCCACCAGATCCATACCCGCTGCGTTATCGCAGCCGATATAGGGGATGGGCAAGTGGGGTACTTGCCGGTCAAATTGGATTGTGGGGACGTATTCGCTCGCCAGAAGGAGTGCTTCTTCGCTTTCGACTTCGTCGGTGGGAATCATGACGAGGGCGTCGACTTGGCGGCCAAGGAAGGATTGCACCGCTCTTTTTTCCTGCGCCTTGTCGTTGTCGGCGCTTGCAATGAGGACGTCAACTTCTGATTCGCCGAAACGCCGGCTGATGCGTTGAGCGAGAGAGGAAAAGAAGGGGTTTTCCAGGTCGGGGATGATTAAACCCAAGGTCGAAGTCTTCTTTTGGCGCAGCGCTCTTCCTACCAGGTTGACTTGGTAACCGAGCGTTCTGGCGGAGTCTTGAACCCGGGTGCGAAGTCCTTCCGACATCGACCGTGTGCCAGAGAGCGCGCGGGAGACGGTGGCGATTGAGACTCCAGCGTGTTCGGCGACGTCAAAGACGGTGACCCCGCCGTTGTTCCGTCGCTCCTGAGCCACGTCGCCTCCTTGATGTCAAAATGTTATCTTTTTTGCTCGATTTGCCATTGCCCCGCGCGAAAAGCATGATTAGATTAGCCCAATCTGGTAAACGTTTACCAGACGTGACATATCAGTCAGGAGACAGTAATGACAATCACACGCAAAGGGCTCAGTGGCTTCGCTGCCGCCGCGGCGCTTTCGCTGACGCTGGCCGGTTGTGCCGGCGGCGCGGAAGAAGCCCCGGTTGTAGAAGAAGAAACTGGCGCCTCGGAAGAGACAACCACTGAAGAGGCAGCAGCAGTCGACTGCAACATCGGTATGGTGCAGATTAACCAGACCGCTGCGTTCTTCACCGAAATGAACAAGGGAGCCGAAGAGGCCGCTGCAGAGGTGGGCTGTGAGCTCACCATCTCCAACGCCAACAACGACTCCGCGAAACAGGCCAGCGACATTGAGAACTTCGTGACTCAGGGCGTAACCGGCTTGATCGTCGTCGCCATTGACGTCAACGGCGTATTGCCTGGAGTTCAGGCAGCTATGGACGCCGGAATCAAAGTTGTCGCAATTGACGCAGCCCTCGAAGAGGGCAACTACGACACGTTCGTAGGTGTCGACAACGAAAACGCTGGCGCACAGATGGCACAGTGGGCAATCGACAACGGCTGGGCTGAAGGTAGCTACGGCGTTGTAGGCGCCAAGAACTCCTTCATCCAGAACCTTCGTGAAGATTCCTTCCGTGCCGCAGTCGACGCCGCCGGTGCGACCTTCACTCAGAGTGTCTCGGGTGACAACGTTCAAGAGCAGGCAGCTGACGCAGCCACCAACCTGGTGACCGCACAGCCTGGTCTGGACTTCATCTACACCACGGGTGAGCCCGCCACTGTTGGTGCGGTCTCCGCACTGGGCGAAAACTCCGACACCAAGGTAATCGGTTGGGACTTGACCGCTGAAGTAATCGCCGGTCTCGACTCAGGCACCGTGGTGGGCGTTGTCCAGCAGGACCCGTACACCGAAGGCATTGAGGGCGTGAAGGAAATCAAAGCGCTCCTCGAAGGTGCCGAGCCTAAGGGCTTCATCGATGTTCCGATCACTATTGTGACCACGGACAACGTTGACCCGTACCGCGAGATCTTCCCTGGCGGTTAAGAAGTAGTACCGGGGAGCATCGCCCGATGCTCCTGACGATAGAAAGGGGACCCCGTGTCAGTGACGACAACCACCGCTCGAGTCGAGATGGTCGACATAAAAAAGAGTTTTGGTGCAATTGAAGCCCTACGCGGGGTCACCCTTTCTATCCAACCCGGTGAGGTCGTAGGCCTCGTCGGTGACAACGGCGCCGGTAAGTCCACTCTCATGAAGATGTTGGCCGGTGCGGAAGTGCCCGATGAAGGCCAAATGCTCATCGATGGCGTTCCCATGGAGAAAATTGGCCCCAAAGAAGCCAGGGTGCGCGGAATCGAAATGGTCTACCAAGACCTTGCCCTCTGCAACGACATCGACGTGGCCGGGAACCTCTTTCTGGGCCGCGAAATTTATCACCCCATCACACGCCAGATGGATTCCAAGCGGATGCATAAAGAATCTCTGGAGCATCTAGAAAAGCTGCATATTCGCGTGAAACGCACCAATCAGATGGTGGGCACGCTCTCTGGTGGACAGCGCCAGGCGATTGCGATCGCCCGCGCCGTCACCTTCGACCCCAAAGTCTTGGTGCTCGACGAACCCACAGCAGCCCTTGCGGCCAAAGAAGTGGAAACCGTGTTGCAACTGGTGCGAGACATCTCCGCCAGAGGCGTCAGTGTGATTTTGATCACCCACCGCCTCCAAGACCTTTTTGAAGTCACCGACCGCTTAGTCGTCTTATATGAGGGCGAAGTGTGGAAAGAGCTCCAGCCAGCACAGACGGATCTGGCTGGCTTGGTCAACGCGATGATGGGGAACTAACGATGGCAACACAAGACGCAACACGGACCGACGCCAGGCGGACACACGGGAGCCCCGTGTTCGAATTTTTCACCGCATATTTCAACATCATCTCCATCCTTGGAGTGTTCCTCTTGTTGTTCGCCTTCTTCAGCGTTCAAGCAGACGCCTTTTTGACGGCAGAAAACCTGGTCAATGTGGCTCGACAGATTGCGCCCACGATCATCGTTGCCACCATGATGACCCTGGTGATTACGACCGGCCAGATTGACCTGTCGGTCGGTTCGATTATCGGAATGACTGCTTCTGCGCTCGCCATCCTTGTGGAAACAGGAAGCGCAATGTTTGGTTTGATTGCCACGTTGATTATCGGTGTGGCGGCCGGCCTAATACAAGGAATCCTGGCCGCTTACGGCAAGCTGCCCGCCTTCATTGTGACGCTGGCAGGCCTTATCGCCCTTCGCGGTGTTGCGCTTCTCATCACCCAGGGCTACAGCACCCCGATCACCATCGACTGGTTGCTCTGGTTGGGCCAAGGCAAGCTCTTGGGTATCTACATTCCCACCTGGGTGGCGTTGATTACCGTTGTCTTCGGGTGGTACCTGTTTACCCAAACGCGCTTTGGTCGCTACGTCGTAGCTGCAGGCTCCAACACTGAAGCTCTTCGCCGATCCGGCGTGAACGTCAAGCGTGTTCAAGCCTCCGTGCTGATGCTCACCGGGCTATTCGCCGGAATCGCCGGTGTGCTGATCGCGGCCAGGCTGGCCACAGGGTCGTCCAACTCCGGAACACTTTTTGAGTTGGAAGTGATCACCGCGGTGGTCCTCGGTGGAACCAACCTCCTTGGAGGCCGCGGGTCCATCGTGGGAACCCTCATTGGTGCCCTCACGCTAGGAATTATCGCCAATGGTTTGGTTTTGCTTCGGGTAGACGTGTTCTGGGTACCCATCACGCAGGGTGTGATTTTGATTATCGCCATGCTGCTCAACCAAAACGCCGTCGACCGGTTCCAAAAGCGCAAAGCATGACCCAAATACAGAGCGTCACCGGCCCAATCGACGCCGCCGATTTGGGGGTCTGCCTGCCCCACGAGCACGTCTTCAACGACGTGCGTTCGTGGTGGGCTAAAACAGAGCAAACAGGTGTTGACCCGGACTGGTTTCGGGATGCACCGGTGTCGATGGATATTTTGTGGGAGCTGCGACAGGACCCTTTTGGCAACCTCGATAACTGTGGCATGGACGATGAAGCTTTGGCTGCAGAAGAACTGGGCCGGTTCGCCGACCTGGGTGGCGTATCGGTGTTGGACGCGACGTCGGTGTCGATTGGGCGAAACCTCCCGGCCCTGAAACGGGCGAGTGAAGCAACCGGGCTGACCATCATTGCCGGTACCGGTTTGTATTTGGATAGTTCACTGACTGCCCAGCAGCGCACGATGACGGTCGATGAGATGGCTGAACTGCTCTACACCGACCTCACCGAAGGTGAAGAGGGTATTCGCCCGGGCTTTATCGGTGAGATCGGCGTGAGCGCCGACTTCACCGAAGCAGAGCGAAACAGTCTTCGGGCGGCCAGCAGAGTCCAAGCCCGGACGGGCTTGCCGATGCAAGTGCACTTGCCTGGCTGGTTTCGACTCGGCCACGACGTCCTCGACGTCTGCGAAGAAGAAGGTGTTGACCCTCGCTCCGTAGTGCTTTGCCACATGGGACCATCTGGTTCAGACAGTCACTACCAGGAGGCGTTGGCTCGCCGGGGAGCTTGGATCCAATACGACATGATCGGTATGGAAGTTTTTTACGCCGACCAGGGTGTGCAGTGCCCCTCAGATGAGGACAATGCCCGTCATCTGATGGGCTTGGTTGAAGCCGGTTTTGCCGACCAGCTCCTCATCTCCCAAGACATATTCCTCAAAAGCCTCCTACGCCGCTACGGCGGCCCAGGATTCGGCCACATCCTTCAGTACTTCCTGCCGCGGCTGCACCGCCACGGGGCCACCAAAGAACTGACCGACCAACTCACAGTGACCAACCCCCGACAACTTTTCGAAAAGGTAAAGGAGAAGCACCATGACTAATGTCCTCTTAGCAGGCGAGACCTGGATTTCGGAGGCAACCCACTACAAAGGGTTTGACAGCTTCACCAGCACCACCTTCCACTCTGGAGCCGACGACTATATTCGCGCTCTGAGTGCCCACTCAATCACCGTCGAACACATGGCCGCACACGATGTGCCGCAGGATTTCCCTGCGACCACTGAAGAACTGTCCAAATACGACGTCGTTGTGCTTTCCGACATCGGTGCCAACTCGTTCCAACTGCCGCCAGAGACCTGGCTTGAAGGCAAGGCAAGCCCCGACCGCTTAGGAGCGCTCGCCCAGTGGGTGAAAAACGGCGGTGCCTTGATGATGGCGGGAGGCTATTTAAGCTTCCAAGGGTTCCAAGCTCGAGCAAACTTTGCCCGTTCGGCAATCGCGCCCGTTCTTCCGGTGACCATGGCCGACTACGACGACCGTATTGAAGTCTCTGCGGGAGCCCCCGTAGCGGCCGTGTCAGGCACTGAACTGGGTGGCCTTGTGCATTCGGATGCCCCTGTCCTTCTTGGCTACAACAGGGTGGAGGCGAAACCTGACGCCACCGTCCACGCGAAGGTAGGTGACGACGTGTTGATTGCAACCGGCGCTTACGGTTCCGGACGCACCCTGGTGTGGACGAGCGATATTGGCCCACACTGGTGCCCAACACCCTTCGTCGAATGGTCTGGTTTCCAGCCGTTGATGGCCGGAATGATTCAGTGGCTTGCCACCGGAAAGGTCGGTGCCTAACGTGTCAAAGCCCACACCCATCATTCTCGATTGTGACCCCGGTCACGACGATGCTGTGGCCATCTTGTTGGCTGTGGCCTCGGAGAAAATCGACCTCCTTGGTGTGACGTCGTGTTTTGGTAACTGTTCTATTGACGACGCCACCTATAACGCCAGGCGCATTTTGACCCTGGCTGGTGCCACCGATGTTCCGGTGGGACGTGGGGCAGGTAAACCGCTTTCTGCTGAGCTGGAGCTAGGCAACTATGTCCACGGCAAGTCGGGGCTGGACGGTCCGGCAATGCCAGAGCCCGCCATGGAAGAAAACCCACTGGGCGCCATCGAACTGATGCGACACCTCATTGAGTCTTCTGCCGAATCGGTGACGATGGTGGTTACCGGTCCGATGACCAACATGGCTCAACTCTTGCGCGACCACCCAGAGCTTTCTTCCCGGATTTCCGAAGTGATCTTCATGGGTGGCTCCACCGAGCGGGGAAACCACACGCCCTCCGCAGAGTTCAACACTTTCGCCGACCCAGAGGCTCTCCAGGAAGTCATTGACTCCGGTTTGCCCCTCCGGATGGTGGGGTTAAACCTCACCCACCAAGCGTTAGCCGTGCCGGAAGTGGTCGAACGGATGAAAGCAATGGACCACGTGGTGGGTCAAACCGCTGCCGAATGGATGGGTTTCTTCGGTAGCTCTTACCGGCAAGTATGGAGCTTTGATGCACCACCAGTGCACGACCCGTGCACTGTTGCGGCATTAATTGATCCCACCCTCATCGAGTGGACAAAAAGCTTCCTCGCCGTCGAGCTCGAAGGTAAATGGTCGCGGGGTGAAACGATTGTTGACCTCCACGACCGATTCGAAAGAGAACCCAACGCGGACATTGCGATCACCTTGGATAGCGCCCGCTACTGGGACCTGGTGCTTGATGCCGTTGACACCCTGGGGAGGCGCTAGTGGCAGAAAAAACCCCGGTCGATGTCGCGGTGGTGGGTTCCATCAACGCCGATACGACCTATTTGGTGCCCCACTTGCCGGCACCCGGAGAAACCATCCTGGGTACCGGCAGATTGGACGCGCCAGGGGGCAAAGGCGCCAATCAGGCTGCCGCCATCGCGGCACTTGGCGCCAGCGTTGATTTTGTGGGGGCAGTAGGCGACGACGGGAACGGAGTTGCCCTCGTCGAAGCCCTTGCCAGTCGTGGAGTCGGTGTGGAACACGTAAGAGTTCTCAAGAGCGCTGCCACAGGATCGGCGGTGATTGTGGTGGCCGAGTCGGGTGAAAATTCAATCGTTGTCCATCCGGGGGCTAATGGTGAACTCGCCCCAGGCCACATCGCTGATTACCTCAGTAACCGGGCTCCTGAGGTCATCATGGCTCAGCTGGAAATTCCGCTCGAGACTGTCGTGGAAGCGTGCAAGAGGGCCCAGGGCACGGTGATAGTTAATCCTGCGCCAATGCCCGAAAAAAGCCCCCAGTTGGATGAAATTATTGCGCGCGCCGATATTTTGGTTCCCAATCGCACAGAACTCGCCGCTCTTGCCGGTCAACCCGTTCCTCAAAGCCATGACGAGGTTGTTGCATGCGCACAAATGTTGAACCTTGAGGGCCAGCTGGTCGTCACTCTGGGTTCAGATGGGGCCCTGTGTTTCCCAGACGGTGTGGCGGGCGAAGTGGTCAGTGTGGCATCGCCGGTCGTAAGCGCTGTGGACACCAGCGGGGCAGGCGATGCCTTCTGTGGTGCGCTTGCGGTCGGTATCCGACAGGGTAAATCTTTGGTGGAAGCGGTCGAATACGCCACAAAGTTTGCCAGTTGGAGTGTGACCCAGCCCGGCGCCCAAGTTCCCCAAACCACCCCAGATTCGCTCCTCGTTTCTGGGTAACCAGCCCACTGCGCAACCCTCGGCTTATATGAGGGCCGGGGGGATGATTGCGCGGGTCGGTGGCGCGGGGTGGTTGCGCGGATCGGTTGCGCGGCTCGGTTGCCTGGGCGAACAGCTAAGCGAAGAACCGGGCGAAGCGCCAGGGCTAGGCAGGCGCCCGGCGTGATGGCAGGGCCCGAATTTCCTGACGTCAGCCTAGGAGCAGGCCAAGGCTTAAAAGTCAGCGGGTCTCGGCTAGGGCGTCTCGGTTAGGGCGTCTCGGTTAGGGCGATGAAGAGCTTCAGCGCGGTCGCCATCGCATCTTCGTCAAAGAGAACTTCTGCGGAGTGGTTGAAGGCAGGACTCTCACCGACGGCCGCACCGACATAGACCATCGCCCCTGGCCACCGGTGCAGGAAATAGGAAAAGTCTTCAATGACCATGGAAGGGTGTTCCATTTCATGCACGTCGGTGATCCCCGCCGCAGCGAAGGTGTTTAACGCGCGATCAATAAAAGCTGCGTCCGAAATTACTGCCGGGTAACCGTCATGGATGGTGAGTGTGGCCTGGAGGCCCTGGGCTTCTGCGATTTCGATGACTTTTTCCCGCATAGCCCGATGCAGTTCGGCGCGCTGGGCTTCGGTTACTGTGCGAATCGTGCCGCGAAGACCCGCCGTGGTGGGAATCACGTTTACCGTGTTTCCCGAGAGGAATTCGGTGACGGTAGCGACTACTCGGGCTCGAGCCTCTGAGAGCTCATTGGCTAAACCGACAAATGCTCTGGTGATGTCGCTGCCGGCGAGAATGGGGTTGCCTGCACGCTCTGGTGCACTGGCGTGCCCACCTGGGCCCTCCAGGGCAATGTCGAACCAGTCGCCGAAGGCCATAAACGTGTCGCGGGAGTAATGCACACTTCCAGACGGCAAGACAGCATTGACGTGGACAGCGAAGGTCGTCGCGTCCTCGAGGTTCAGGTTCCGGTGCTTCAAGGTGTTCAGAGCACCACGGTCGGACTCTTCACCGGGTTGGAACGCAAAAACGAGCGGCCGTGGGGGAGTGTGTGTCGCGAAATGTTCTGCAACGCCGAGCAGCGTTGCCATATGTAAGTCGTGACCGCAGGCGTGCATTGCCCCTGATCTCACAGAACGAAACGACATACCCTGTGGTTCTTCGACGGGTAGGGCGTCCATGTCTGCTCGGAAGACCATGGGTGTTGCCGAAGGGTCGGAGCCACCAACCGTCACACTGACACCACCCCTCGGGTGGTGTTCAGTCTCGTAACCCAAAGACTTCAAAGACTCGACAATGTAGGCGTGGGTGTCAGGTAGTTCCAGGCCCACCTCGGGGTGTTGGTGGAGGTGTCGACGGTGTCGCACCATTGAGGGAAAGAGTGCGCTCGCGCTCGCCGGATCATTCTCTTTAGCGTTCTGTTTTTCGCTATTCACTGCGCCCATTTCCCTCGTGCTTCTCATGTCCTATTCTCGCCGACTGCAGTTCCTAACGCCACATGCACTCTGCCCACTGCTTCCAACTGGCCCGCAACTCCTGTGCCAGAGTGATGTGGTCCCCGCATTGGGGCTAAATGTTAAAGTCTTGTTGAACTATTACCTCAATTACCTGAGGTAACGTGCCAGTAGCTGCGCGGTCTGGTGTGATGGAGAGAGTTTCTGGCCAACAGTGCAGTGGGATAAGCCCAATATGAAGGATCTGGACACCTAGGGGAGTGAAGGCTATGGATTTTGGGTCACTCATTGTCCTGGCACTCATTGTGACCGGGGTCATCTTCGTCAGGCGACAAATCTTTCGCTCACGGGCGATGTCTTTCGGTCGCCAACAGGCCAACGCCCTGGAAGCACTCGCGCAAAGCTTTCCCGGCCAACACAGCACTGCTCTAGCGATGAAAAAGGGGGAAGAGTTTGTCTATGAGGCACACGGTGTCGCGCTCATGGAAACCCGAACAGGGGCCAGGCGCTCCCGGCGCACCATCGGTGCGCTGACTTTCCGGGTTGCCCCTGGGGTATTTGCCACCGGCGGTGCCGGTGGCAGTGTGAGCCCGCCACCACCCGAACACATGACGGCCATCGATCAGGGCTATGCCGTGTTTTCCAACCAAAGAGTGGTCTTTGTTGGCTCAATGCACACCAGGGAGTGGGCATTTTCCAAACTGCTGGGTGCCACACCATTTCAATCCTCGGGAGTGTTAATGGCCGTATCCAACAGGCAGAAAATGTCGGGCATTGTTCCCACCCATCAAGGTGGCCTAAGCCCCTGGGTCGCTTTTCAAATTGCCCAGCATGTCGCCGAACACGGCGTGGAGGCGGCAAAACAACAAATTGCTGATGCGATCACCGACGCCCACGCACAAGTTGACTTCATTAAATCCCACCTGTGGGCGACACGCTCATCAGTCGAACAGTTTCAACGCCAGCAGGCCCGCGCTGTCACTGCCACACCCACCAACCCCGCCACGAGCTCCCAGGTGGTTGGTAACCGGGATGAATCAGCCGTTCCGGATGGAAGGTCCGGGGCGCAGTTACCCGCAACAATCGATGTGGTGGGGGAGTCGTTTCACCCCGAGAGTATGGCCACACTGCGCAAATACTTCCGCTCGAAAGGCAAAAGCGAACACATTGTGGAAGCAGAGCTTCGCTGTGATCCAGACAACCCGCACAGCCCGTCTGGCAAAGCAGTAGCGGTGTTTATAAGAGACATGTTGGTGGGGCACATCCCTGAAGCCATTGCTCCCACAGTGTTCGACCAGGTCGACGCTGAGGGTGGCACCTTGATGGTGGGCTCCAGGTTGTGGCTGGATAGTCCACGCTCCAAGCCCAATAAGTCCTCGGTGGTGTTGTTTGTGGACTCGAGGCTCAGTATCTAACTGGCTACTTGACTTGTGGGCCACCTTATTTTGAGGCTGCGGCTCACCAGGTGATGGCCGTAGTGCAGGTCACAGGGCCATGATTTAGCGGGCAAATAGCCAAAAACATAAAAATAATTTGATGTTTTGTTCAGTTCTCTGACATGCTGAGGCTTATGCAAA
Source organism: Pontimonas salivibrio (assembly GCF_002950575.1). Lineage (NCBI taxonomy): Bacteria > Bacillati > Actinomycetota > Actinomycetes > Micrococcales > Microbacteriaceae > Pontimonas > Pontimonas salivibrio. The sequence goes on along the minus strand of NZ_CP026923.1, from coordinate 1,286,724 downwards.
GCCACAAGAGTTATACCGCCACCCTTTTACTTACCATCCTGCTCGGCTGGGCAGGTATTCACCGGTTCTATATCGGCAAGGTCGGCACCGGTGTCCTCTACTTCCTGACCTTCGGTCTCTTCGGCATTGGCTGGCTCATTGACATCATCTCCGCAGCGTCTGGCAACTTGACCGACAAGGCTGGGGCCTGGATCAAACCCGGTAACGCCGCTGCGTCAGGCGGCGCAGGCGCTGCGGGTTATGCCGCGGGCCAGGGGGCGTATACCTCCGCAGGGGCCAGCGAAGCCCCCGGCATAGTGGGCTCTGACAGTGGCGCGTCACAGGCATCACAGGCAGTGGGTGGCACGACTAACCCGGCTACCGGCAGCACAACTTCGACCCACACCCCCTACGGCCCGACGTCCAGAGTCGGTGTCGGCGCCGAAGGCGAATCTGAGGAAAAGCCGTTCTATACCCGCTGGTGGTTCATCACTATTGCCGTGATCGTCTTGTTGGCCATCATCTCGAGCCTCACCGGAGGTGGCGACGATGACACAAGCACCGATGCCAGCACTGAGCAAACCCAATCAGAAGCCAGCACGACTGACTCGAACGAGAGTGACTCTGCTGAATCAAGACTGCAAGAAGACGACACTGCAGGTGCTGAAGGCGTTGAGCAAGAGCCTGAGCGTCCCGATGAAACAGTCGGACAGCAAAACGCTAGAGAATCAGCAGAGAGCTACTTGAGCTTCAGTAGCTTTTCTCGCAACGGGTTGATCGACCAACTGGAGTTCGAAGGCTTCAGCACTGAAGAGGCCACCTACGGTGTTGACGCGGTGGGTGCTGACTGGAATGAACAAGCCCTCGGCTCCGCCGAGTCCTACCTCGACTTTTCTGCCTTCTCCCGATCGGGGCTTATTGACCAGCTCGAATTTGAAGGTTTCACCACAGAAGAAGCCACCTACGGTGTTGACGCGGTGGGTGCTGACTGGAATGAACAGGCGGCCCAGTCGGCACAGTCTTACCTGGAGTTCTCGTCATTTTCTCGACAAGGCCTCATTGACCAGTTGGTTTTCGAAGGCTTTAGCCAAGCAGAAGCCGAATATGGAGTGGACCAGGCAGGGTTCTAAAGACAGCTTGGCGTTTCACACCGCTTGGGGGTCGGATTCCTCATCGTCGACACTATCCATCTGTAGTCGAATGGTGTCGACGGAAATCCGTTGACTTGGGTCGGCCTTTCCGTCTGTGAATACGACACCTTCAGACTCCAGTACCTCCTGACAGCTGCGACCCTTGTAGGGGGAATCACTCGGCCAACTGAACTCAGGGGACACCGCTCCGCCGGCGCGGAGCACACGCCATGCTCCTTCCGGAGAACCAGAGCGAGATACGGCCGCGCCTACGACCTGTCCGACGGTGCCCACCGCTTGGGCAATATCGCCGTAGGTGGTCCAACTGCCAGGGCCGATCACTGCCATCGCTTCGTCGATCCTGTCGTATACGCTCTCTTGCTTGCTATTGAGCAACGCCTCATTTGGTCCCGGCCAGATACTGATTGCGGTTTCGGAAAGCCGCTCCGAGCGTTCGAGTATTTCCCGCTTTCCCCAGGAATCCTTTCGGGCGATTTGATGGTTGGCGATTACGCCAGTGTCCTTTAGCCGCTCCTCGCGCTTCACGCTAAACGGACTGTTACTTAGTTCACTGTTGTAGTTGGTGAGCGTCAGGTTTCCGATGGTGTGCACCAGTGCTTGGTGGGTTTCCTCGAGATCCTCGCCAGGTTCGAGTGAGGCAGCAAATTCGATTCGCGCTTGGTCAGAGAGTTTTTGTGGCAGGACGTGCTCGATACTCATCGAACTGAAGTCAATCGCGTCTTTGGCTTGTTCCTGTTCCAGAAGACGCTGGAGGACCAGTTTCACATTCTCCCGACGAGGTCGGAGGTAGATAGGGGTTTCGATGAGAATTCGGCGTATTTCGCTATCTGGAATGTACGCGCGGCGGCCGGTTGAAAGTAGCCGATGAAGCTCTTCTGCGACTTCGGGGCCGGTTAATTCTGCCGCGACAGCAGCGGAAATCCGGCCCAGTGAATTCACCGGGATGCCGGCGATTATCCGACGGACAAGATAGCTCTCAAGAACCGCGAAAGCCTGTGTGGCCTCTTCAAGCGATACCTTGCCTTTGGTGAGCAAGAAGAGAATGCGCGTAGCGACGACAAGCGCCCCCGGTGTTATGAGTTGAGCGAAGCGAGCGACCTGAGTTTGTAGACCAGGATCGGAGATAAGAGCGGTATTGCGCAGCTGCCTGAGCGCTCCCGCGATATCAAGCACATTCTCTAGATAGGCCACGACTGCATCGTTATCCATGGTCTTGAGGTGCTTCTTTTGCTGTTCGTACACGTTGAGCTTCCGGGATTCTGGATCGCGCCATTGGGCGTCAATCCAGAACACGGCCTCAACGTCTTCCGACGAGAGCTGGTCGACGATCGGGAGCCATAGCCGATCGTGAATGCGGTCGCCTGCTTTACCCAGCTTCATGAAGACGAAGTTTCGAACCAGGTCAGCCTGGGTGAGCCGCACACCTGTGTTGTTAATCGATTCGAAGATTCTGTATACGTTGTCGTCTGACTTCGCGGTGATGGTGACAAATTTGAGGCCCGACAGCGCGGCGTGTTGAAGCTCTTGTAAGTCGAGCCCCGACTCGTCGAGCTGTCTAATCTTGCGCTGAAAGAAGCTAAAGGCGCTCGTGATCTTCGATTCGGTGCCAAGAAGTTTCTGTCCCTGCACCACTGCTCGGAATGCGGGTTCATCGAAGTTTGCAGGTCGTAGGCGAAACTGAGAGTCAACATCGTCGGCGTAAGGGTTGACCAGGTACTGGTCTCGGATTTTTCGTGCCGCCTGTTCGTGTCCGCCCGCTTCCCATCCTCGAGTGATGGCCGCCAGGAGCACACTCAGGGTGGTGAGTCTCTGCTGGCCGTCTACGACCACGAATTGGGTGAGCCCGGTTGTCACCGAAGACGCTTCCAACACCAACGTTCCTGTGAAGTGGGTCGCGTGTGGTGCATGCTTCATCGTCTCAGCGAGCTCGATAATGTCTTGCCACAGGGTGTCCCAGTTCTTCATAGTCCACGAGTAGGGACGCTGGTAGAGCGGAATGAGGTACTGATTGGTGCCCTCAAGAACTTTTCCTAGTGCCGTGTCATGAACATCCACGCTCTATCCACCTTTCGTTCCCAAAGAATCACTTAAGAGGCGACACATTGTCATCGAGAGCCTAGGGCGGTGCACTGACGCGCAGGAGAGGGATTGGGGGAGGCCTCTCACCGCTATCCCAATCCAAAGAAGCGTGCGACGAATGCTGACAGGCGTTCGATGACCCTCTGTTTCGTTTCGCCGTGGCCACCATCGGGGGAAAAACGTGACACTGGGGGCAGAATGCCGGTGATGGCAGTTCCACTTGTGGCCACAGCACCGTCACGCAGGGCGGCCATGACAAACGCCTTGGTGGCCTGGGGTCTGAGGTTTTCGGCGGCAATAATGTGTTCCAGCTCTTCTTCGCGCCGCTTGCTGATGAACTCTGCCCACTGCTGGTCGACTTCTTCGGCGGTGTTGACCGATTCGATGAACGCCTCGATGAGATCTTTTTTGTTTCGCAGTGACGGTGAGGCGTCGATGGAGCGAGCGATTGATTCTTTGATTTCGGTATCGGAACCGTCACCAAATCGATCGCGGTGTTGTTGGACGAGCATCAGGATGTAGTCGACATTAATTTCGACCTGTTTGATCAACTCGATTTCGAAGACCAGGTCGTCGTTGATGGTGGCCCGCTCCGCGTCCAACAGTTTGCGACGTTCGTTGTAAATATCGAGGTATCGGGCGCGATAGTCCTGTTCTTGCCGATCTTCCAGTACGTCTTGGTGTTGGAAATCGTCGAAGGAAGTCAAAATGTTGCGAAGCCTGGTGATCGCACCCCACAGCTCAACAAACTCCCGCTCGGCTTGTTCGCCGACGATGTGCTCACCAGGGGGAAACTGTGTTTTGAGTTCGTTGAGCCTCTCGAGGTATTCGCTGAAGTAGTCCTGGTACGGCTTGAGGAGTACGACGCCCTTGGCGTCTTTGTTGCCAAACAGTGCAATAGCGTCGTTGGTGGCCTGTTCCAGATCACGAAACGACACGATATTTCCGTAGGTTTTGACCGAGTTCAAAATGCGGTTAGTCCTGGAATAGGCCTGGATGAGCCCATGGGAGCGAAGGTTCTTATCTACCCACAGAGTATTGAGGGTTGTGGCGTCAAAGCCGGTGAGAAACATATTGACCACGATGACGAGGTCCAAATCTCGCTCGCGAAGTCGCCTCGTGAGATCTTTGTAGTAGTTCTGAAAACCTTCCGAGGCACTGTCATAGCTCACCTCGAACATCTCGTTGTAATCGCTGATGCAGGCGTCCAGAAAAGACCGAGCGTCCATGCTGAGCCCGTCAGTCTCGAACTCTTCCTCATCGAGTAGGCCATCAACGAGTTCCTCGTTGGCCGCGTAGGAGTAAATGATTCCCACCTTCAGCCGCTCGCTCGCAGGAACGGACTCCTGCTGGCTTTTGAATTCCATGTAATACGCCTTCGCAGCGTCAATCGATGCGGTAGCGAAGAGCGAATTGAAGCCCTGCATCCGCTTACCCGCTGTCGTGTAGTGCTCCGAACGTTTTGTTTTCTGATCGAAGTGCTCGCGGATATACGCGACGATTTGGCGGATACGTTCACTGTCGAGCAGCGCACGCTCGGCATCGATTGCGGATACTTGCTGCTCGGTGAGACCGGGAGTCATCTTGACCGTGTTGACGTAGTCGATTCGAAACGGCAAAACGTTCTTATCGGTGATGGCGTCGACGATCGTATAGGTGTGTAGCTTGTCGCCAAAGGCCTGCTCTGTCGTTTTCAGCTGGGGTTTCCCGCCAGTCGACGCGTTTGACGCGAATATCGGAGTCCCGGTGAAGCCAAAAAGGTTGTAGCGCTTGAAAGCTCTCGTGATGGCCTGGTGCATATCGCCAAATTGTGAGCGGTGGCATTCGTCGAAGATGATCACTGTGTGATCGTTGTAGACCGCGTGGCTTTCGTGGCGATCGACAAATTTTGAGAGTTTCTGGATCGTGGTGACCACAATTCGCGCACTCGGGTTTTCCAGCTGTTTTTTCAGCTCGGCAGTGGATTGGTTGGAGTTGGCGGCACCCTTTTCGAACCGGTCGTATTCCCGCATTGTCTGAAAGTCGAGGTCTTTTCGATCCACCACGAACAACACTTTGTCGACACTGGGAATACGGGTAGCCAATTGTGCGGTTTTGAAGCTGGTCAGTGTCTTACCCGAACCGGTGGTGTGCCATACGTACCCACCGGCATCGATCGTTCCCAGTGTTTTGTAGTTCGTTGAAATAGCAATGCGCTGCAGGATTCGCTCGGTCGCCACAATTTGGTAGGGGCGCATCACCAGCAACATGCCCTCAGTGGTCAACACGCAGTATTTGGTTAAGACGTTCAAGAGTGAATGCTTGGCAAAAAAGGTTTTCGCAAACGCGGTGAGGTCCTGAATGGGTTTGTTGTGGGCATCTGCCCACCAGGAGGTGAATTCGAACGAGTTCGACGTCTTCGATTTGGCAGAGCCCTTTTTGGACTCCTCGAGGCGTTGTTTGCGAATGGTGTTTGAGTAGTACTTGGTCAATGTGCCATTGGAGATCACAAACAACTGCACGTATTCAAATAACCCGGAACCCGCCCAGAAACTATCGCGCTGGTATCGATTGATTTGGTTAAACGCTTCGCGTAAATCCACACCACGGCGTTTGAGCTCAATGTGAACCATCGGCAGCCCATTTACCAGAACCGTCACGTCGTAGCGGTTAGTCCGTGTTGCACCGCCGTTACCCTCGGCCACCTCGTATTGGTTGATGACCTGCACGCGATTGTTGTGAATGTTTGACTTATCCAGAAGCGCGATGTTTTTAGTCGACCCATCATCGCGGCGAAGAAGTTGAATGTGATCTTCTTGGATGCGCCTGGTCTTCTCCGCAATGCCCTCGTTTGAACTCGCCAGTTGGCTGGAGAAAAACTGCTCCCACTCGCCCTCAGAAAAGGTCACATTGTTTAGGGTCTCCAGCTGCCTGCGGAGATTAGCGATCAAATCCGCTTCTGACGTAATGCGGAGGTATTCGTAGGCCTGGCTTTCCAGCAACCGAATGAATTCAGTCTCCAGCTGCGCCTCTGACTGGTAACTAGAGGCGTTCTGTTTGTCCGGTACGTACTCCGAGACAACCGTGCTCTCGTTACTGACCGCAATCGGGTCATAACGGATCGCTTGGGCCTCACTCACGCAGCGAGCTCCTCAAAAGTCAACAGCTTGTCCCGGTAATACTCGTACTGCTTCCGGCGGGCAGCAATCTCAGCGGGAAGACCCGAAGATATGTCGTTCACCAAAGTGTTGAAGCTGTCGAGGATACGGACGATTTCCTGTTGAATGCCAAGTGGGGGCACTGGGATCTTCAATTCGTTGAGTTTGGCTTGTGTGAGGCTTGGGACTCCTCCGGCTTCATTGAGGTTTTCGAGCTCGGCTGATTCCAGGAAGTAGTAAAAAAACTTCGGGGCCAAGCGGTCCCCAACCTCGGTGAAAAAGATAGTGTCGACTGTCCAGAACGGAAATGACACAAAATATAGGTTTCCAAGCGAGCCCTTCCTAGGAATAAGCACAGAAGGGCCAGGATGGGCGGACTCTGACACAGAGGCGATGACGCCGCCGGAACCATAGACAGGAATTGGCCCTTCGGGCAAATGCTTGTAATCGCGGCCATTCCGAATCCGGACTAGTTCGCCAAGTCGATCCCAATCAATACCTTCTGGACACATCTCGTGAATCATTTCACTTAGTGGATGCCCCTCAAGGTCCCCATCAAACGAAACCAGAGAGTCGCGCACCACTTCATACTGCGTTTTTCGTGCCTCTAGCTCCGCCTCTAGCTCCGCCTCTAGCTCCATAAAGGTGTCGAGGATGCGGACGATTTCCTCTTGCACCCGTAGCGGGGGAATCGGGATGCGATAGTTCATAATTGCCGGCTTCGAACCTCTAGGCATCTTCCCCCCGCGTGCGTGCTTCATCGAAAAATTAAAGAAGCCATCTGACGAGAGAAGGTAAAAAAGGAAAGCCGGCGCCACCTGGCCAACGGAAGATGGTGTGATGCGAATCGCCAGTACGTCCCCGCTGCAGCCGCCAGAGCCTGTTGCGAGCCAAATTTTCTTTAGGTAGGGGCGAATATTTCCGAGCAAGATATCCCCTTCGGTGTAACCGGTGACTTTTCCGCTAACCGGAACCTGCTTCGCCGGACGGATACCTCGCTTGTTTGAAAGCATGTTGTCGACGCCCACGTAAGTCTCCGAGGTCAAAGAAGAAACATCAGAACGGGTGTCGGAAAAAGTGGCGATCTCGCTAAGGATTGCGTGGGGTACCCCGGCGGGAGACAACTCGCTAATAAGTCCGTCTATCCGACTCATCGCTCACCCTCGAGGTCTCTGACGATTGCATCAATTTGGGCTCGCAGTGCGGACTGTCTGGCGACGATTTGTTCAATTTCTTTATTTAGCTCGGCGATGTCGATGACTTCCCTGGTGTCTTCCTTTTCCACGTAAGCCGAGACTGAAAGGTTGTAATCCTTGGAAGCAAGCTCTTCGTTTGGTACCAGGCGGGAGAAGTATTCGGTGTTATCCCGTGATTCGTAAGCACTGAGGATGGTCGCCCGGTTGTCGGGAGTCAGGCGGTTCTTCGTGTTTTCCCTTTTGAACTCTGCGCTGGCGTCGATAAACAGCACCGCATTGTCGTTCTTCGATTTTTTCAGCACGAGAATGCAGGTGGCGATGGTGGTACCAAAAAAGAGGTCAGTGGGTAGTTGGATGACCGCATCAACAAAGTTGTTATCGATGAGGTATTTGCGAATCTTTTGTTCTGCCCCACCCCGGTACATCACACCAGGGAATTCCACAATGGCGGCGGTGCCATCAACGGCGAGCCACGACAGGATGTGCATGGTGAAGGCCAAATCGGCTTTTGATTTGGGTGCAAGCACTCCCGCGGGCGAAAACCGCGGGTCATTGATCATCAGGGGATTGGCGTCGCCGTCCCATTTAATCGAGTAGGGCGGGTTTGACACGATCGCTTCAAAAGGTTCGTCGTCGAGGTGGGCGGGATCAGTGAGAGTGTCGCCGTGTGCGAGGGAGAACTTTTCGTAGTTCACGTCGTGGAGAAACATGTTGATCCGGGCAAGGTTGAAGGTATTCAGGTTGATTTCTTGGCCGAAGAAACCCTTCCTCACGTTTTCTTTGCCAAGGACTTTGGCGAATTGGAGCAGCAGTGCACCTGAACCACAGGCTGGGTCGTACACCTTATTCACCTGTGTTTTGCCGACCAGGGTAATCCGAGCAAGGAGCTCAGAAACCTCCTGCGGGGTGAAGAACTCGCCCCCGGACTTTCCCGCACTTGACGCATACATAGCCAGTAGGTACTCATAGGCGTCACCGAACGCGTCAATCGAATTGTCCGCAAAATCACCGAGGGTGAGATCGCCAATCGCCTCCATAAGCTTTGCTAACCGACCGTTTCGTTTGGGGACGGTCGAACCGAGCTTTTGGGAATTGACATCCAAGTCATCGAATAACCCCTTCAGGTCATTTTCACTCTCGGAACCAATTGCTGAACCTTCAATTGCCTTGAAGATCGCCTCGAGGGTCTCGTTCAGGTTGGGGTCGTTGGCGGCCCGAGAGCGCACGTTGGCAAAAAGCTGACTGGGCAAAATGTAGAAGCCCTTTTCGGCGACCGTCTCCACGCGGCCGTATTCGGCCTCCTCGTCTGAGAGTGTGGCGTAGTCGAAGTCCGGGTTTCCTGCGGCCCATTCGGCTTTGTTCAGGTAGACGGAGAGGTTTTCCGAGATATACCGATAAAACAGCATGCCCAGCACATAACTCTTGAAGTCCCAACCGTCGACACTTCCCCGCATGTCGTTGGCAATTCGCCAAATTGTGCGGTGAAGTTCGGCCTGCTGTGATGCTGCTGCAGCCATTGACTAGCTCACCAACCACAGTGTTGGCATGGGTCTTTTGCCCTTGTGTGGATGGAGTGTCAGGGCTTGGTTATGCCTTTGATCGGCGGCGCGGGACAAATCGGCACATCTCTTCATGTTTGTAGTCTACGGTTGGTCACCAACAAGCTCACTGCTTGAACCCTCCTTACCCATCGCGCCCTGCCCGCCTAGGCCGTATCTCGAACCGTGATCGGCCACGTAATTGAGCCGGCATTTATGGTTTCACAAACGGTGGTTTTGTCACAAAGATTTAGTAACGAGATTTGGGTGCTTAGTTTGCAATTGAAGTTCACCATTACTTCCAAAGTCAGTGCTTCTCATAAACCAACGTTTTTGTATTTCTGCTCCTTTAGCGCGAATCCCGTAAAGAGGCTGATTAAGAGAGTTCAGTCCTCGCCACTAGCACCGATGTTTGTCTGTGCGGAGACCTGGAACTTGTTCGGGCGCTGCCAGCAAATGTCGAGAAGCAGCGCATTGCTTTGGAAATCGCGAATTGCGGAGCTGAACCATGACTTGTCCTCCGCCTGGACCTGTGCGACCGGCTCATCATCCACCGCAAAGACGAGATTTTCTTGGTCCACTTGAAGGCCGAGAGCACCGGGAAGTATTAGACGGTCCCAAAGGCGAGCACCATTGTTTTCAAGAAGTCTTCGGACGGTTTGCTTGTGCTCGTTCAACACGCGCCCATTAAATAGCCCAAATCGAAACGGAAGGGTCTCGGCGTAAGCAAGGCCCCGAAGGACCACTGGCCCCTTTCGTGCTGCAGCAGCGACTTGCGCTCTCGCCGCAGCCATTTCGGCGGGCTGTGACCGGGTAGCGAGCCACTCATCTGCCAAGCGCTTGCTTTCAAGCATTTCTGGTTTAGGCGACAACTCGGGATACCGTTCGAAAAACTCGCCGAGTGTCGAGTGGGGTTTATTCCAAAGAAGGGCTTTATCTAGCTCGGCGGAATCGTCCCACACTCCATTCTGCGGAACGACCACAACTGATGTGCGGCTTTTCGTAATGCGGTGTTCCACTTTGATTCCATGGGGCTGGAGCACTGCTTGGAGAAACTCTTCATCCGGCAGGCTCAGTTGGGTGATGGTGACTTCGTCTCCTTTTTTCAGCTTTGGCAGCTCAGGACTCCAGCCTCTTTTTCGGTCCTGCCTTTGGGCGTCGAGAGATTCGTGGTGTATCTCGTCAACTCTTGCGTATGTGGAGGAGCGTGCTTGCGAAAGGGGGCTTGGCTCGTCAGCCCAATGCACGGGGTGGATAAAGAGGTTGACCGAATGCTTTGGTCGCTCGCGCCGAAATTGGTCAAACCAGATTCGTCCTGAGCATCGAGCTGACCATCCGCGAGTCCTTATTTTGTCGAAAACCTCGGGGGCAACTTGTTCGGGGATGTGACCTAGTTGCAGTCCTAAGCACCACACGCCGACGGCTTTGCCTGATACGCTGAACCGATTGGTTGGGTCTGCCCGAAGCTCAATTTCAACCAGCGTTTCGCTTTTAGGACCGTTACCTAACTTTCGCGCCAGTCGTCGAAAAGATTTTGAGTAGAAACTTTCACCAGCGACGTTGGATTCACTACCTCGGGCTAGCTCGGGTAGTTGCGGAGCCGCTGTGGGGGGAAGTGTTTTCCGTTGAAGAAAATCAAGTATGCCCATGGGAAAAGGCTAGCCATGTCATGCAGACAGTTGGGAGAGTTTTCAAATGTCGTCGGTTCGGGGGAGAATCACACTGAAGGGGTAGAAAGGGCAGAAGAGGCGAATATGGAAGTTTTCTGGTTTCTTATGTTCTTCGGCGGAGTTGTCGCGAGTGTGTATTTCTTTGGTAGCCGTGGCCTCCGCAATCGTGCGATAACGACCGGGGCCGAGTCAAACGCTTCGATTCTCACGAAGCTCGCTAACGAGCTACCTCTTCAGAAGCATGCGGACTTCCAATTCCGCCCAGGAGAGCACTTGGTCTGGGTCCAAAAGAACGTGAACCTCATTGAGTCAAGACAGGCCCCGCGTATTTCAAGGAGGTCAGCAGACGCTTTCACCGTTGCTTTGGCAAAAGGTTTCTTCTACACCGCCGCATCAGGCACCTCCATCTCTCCGGAGCCTGGCGATGTTCTCCGCATTATCGATTCCGGCAGGGTCACCTTCACGAACATGCGCGTGATGTTTATCGGAAAACACCACTCTCGCGAGTGGGATATGGCAAAACTTGTTGGCTGGAACGCGGATAACGGCGGCCAGCTGATGATGGCGACATCGAACCGTAAGCGAATGTCGGGAGTCGCCCTCGCTGACCCCACCAACGGGCTCGCTCCATCAGTGGCCTTCGATTTGGCAGGCATTGCCCAGGAGGAGGGCTGGGAAGCCGCACGTCTAGAAAGTAGAAGAGGGGCAGAAGCCGCCCGCGCCCAGTCGCGAATCGTCCATGAGAACCCCTGGGCAAGCACTGAACGGTTACAGGAACTCATCGAACAGGCAGAAAACAGAAGGCTGAAAGCCGTAGATGATGATGAGCGCGCAAAGTCCCTCACTGTTGAGTCGCCGCCACAGCCAACAATCTCGGAGATTGAAGTTGTGGGCCAACAGTTCCAGCGCTCGAATCTCGAAAAACTTCGGAGGGACTTTCGCGCCGGCGAGGCGTTTGACTATATAGTCGAAGCAGAATTAGTGCAGGAGCCCGAAAACGACCACAGCCCTAGCGGCCGAGCTGTCGCTGTGCTCGTGAAGGGGTTGAAAGTCGGTTACGTCCCTGAATGGCTCGCGCTTCGTGTGTTCCAGGCTTTGGATTCGGTCGGGGGCCGAGCAACATTGCCTGGCTCGCTGCGCTTGTCCTCCGAGGCGAAAGATTCGACTGAGGCGCGGCTTACGCTTTCAATCGACTCAAGACTCCCTATTAATCCAGAGACTGCGTAGATGGTTGTTCCCTCGCCTCCTCACTGCCCATTGTGTGACTACGCACCTGCGCCCGAAGAAACACTTTGTGCTGCTGCGGCAATGCCTTCGCATGGCTCCAAGACGAGCACGGAAACTAATTATTAATTTCCGGAATCGTGTACTGAGCTAGTGGGTTGTCGAGCTCATCCTTCCGGGACAACTCCATGAAAGCCGGTCGTTTTGGCAGCTTCTCACCATGTAGAAAGCCGGTCGAGACTTCTAGAAAAGCTTTGTCAAATTCCTCGTGGGCTTGCTCGCCGGTGCCAATAATGTCGTGGGCCACCGAGGTTTCATCCTCGAAAACTATGAAGAACCGGAACCACTCCAAATCCTTGCCTCCAATGATTGGTAGCCACAGTCGAGCGCAGTCGGTCTTTCGAGTCTCTCAGTTCTAGTGTTTGAATTGGTAAATGGACAACGTGACAGCTGGAGCCTCAGATTCTCGTCCGCCAATAAAAAGGTGGTTTGTCTCCTTTCAGAATTTTTTGTCATTCGTGCTAGAGGTGTCGGACATGGCACGACTCGTCCGTCAGTCAATGAACAACTCTGAGGCATTGAATGACGCGGTTGAGCAGAGCTTGCGGGAGGTTTTTCCTCCAGATGTCTTGAGGTTGAAAGGCTCAGAGCTCGGCGAGATTGTGCGGGATGCATTCGAATATCGAAAATCCCTCGTCTCGCCCGATGGCACGCTCCATGATTCCTTTGAGGAGTCTTTGGATGAGGAAATTCGACAGAGGGTTGAGGCTTTGGTGGTTGCCAAAGACGAGCCCTTCGACCCAGACCTCTTCCTACACCCAATCACGAGGGCCATCCAGTCGGTCGAGAGGAGAACAGGTGGGCCTCGCTTGTACGCCGGTCTGCTTCTTCAGTTGGACTCCGCTTTCGAGGTCCTGACCGGAGACCTTATGGTTGCTATTAGTCTTCTTCATCCCGTGGATTATGACCTCAAGAGCCTTGGCCTTTCCTCGGGAGAAATTATCCGGGCTGTAAATCAAGAGGGTGTCGCACAGCTCTTCGCAGAGCGAGAGGCCGCAACAGTCTTGAACCGTTCTCTAGACGCGTGGATTGAGTGGTTTGAGCGAGCCCCACGAAAACTAATCGCGCCCGGAGCACTCACTTCCATTACTGATGTCAAGCGTTTCCACCTCATTAGAAATGTACTTGCTCATGGTGATGCGAAACCCCAGAGCAGACACCTCAAATTGATGGAGGAACTTGGACTACAAGAAACAGACTTTCGCTTGACCTCAGAGAGGTTTGCAGAGGCTTGTGAGGCATATCTTGCTCTTGGTTACGAGCTGTGGGCCATTTCTGGTGACAAGCTCTTTTCCAAGGAACCCGGGTTTAGCGGGCCGTTAACGTACATCCAGATTCGTCTGCTCAACAATGGCTTCTCCTCCGTCGTGGCGAGCCTTGACCACTCGCGGCTCAGGTCCTTTCAAGTTGATGAAGTGAGAATTAATGCCTGGCTAGCGAAGCTGGATGAGGTTGACAGAGATTCCGAATTCGAACTTGACCCTCCCTTCGAAGAGAACACTGTGGAGGAGCAAATTCGGCAATGGGAGCCTGATGATTCGGTGGCTGAAAGATTCGAGCGACTTCAACTCGCGAAGTTGGTCCTGACAGGCGACCGCGTCCAGGCTAATGCTCTAGCCACTCAGATGTTCGCTTCCGGTCGACTACAGATTAACCACGTTCTAGATTGGCCAATCTTCCGGAAGCTGGATACGGAGCGAATTCTTCAGGCTCATGAGGATGGGGCCTGAACGGACCTAACGTACGTTTTTGGCTCACCAAACGGCTGTAGCCTAAAAAGCGTGCTTGGAAGCGTGGATGAAGACAAAGATGGGTGGACAATCCTTTTCGGCAGCGTTGCAAGAGGAGACAACCGCCTTGAAGGATGCCCTGCCATTCTCGAGAGTTCCTCGCCCGGGCGATTTGTGCTCACGCTTCACGTGCCTGGGGCTCTCCTTCCCGTCCTTGGTGAAATGGGCGAAGACCAGGACTCTCTAAATACCGATGAGTCCGTCGAAATCTCCAACCCCGACGGTCGATGGGCGCTTTTCGGACTGCAATTCAAGAGCGCGAAAGGCTCGCTCGGAACCTTGCCTGCTCGGATTCAGTACAGAGTTGCATTTGTCGTCAAACTGGCTGCGGGAATAGTTCTGACGCCCCCTCTTCGTGCCGTCACCCTCTCTAGCGCGATTGAGCCGCTGGGCCACCTGTTCAGAGTGCGCGGTTTCGAGTGGGAGCCTACGCTTCCGCAAAAGACGGTTGCGATTAAGCCCAACATAGTAATTGCCGACTGGGGTTTCCAAGATTTTCAGTTAGCACTTGTTCACGAATCACGGTTTCGAGTGGCAGCCAATGTTTTGTCGGTCACCGGCTCAGTTCGGTTCAAGAGCAGCGCAACTGAAGATGTTCCACTCCAACTTCACCTAGACAGGAAACAGGAATTCCTCGCTCTTTTGAGAGTTGCTCTCGGTGAAGACGTTTCTGTTCAATCCCAAGTCATCGGGCTTCAGGACGAGAGCCAAACGTTTGACCTATGGACACATGACCAGAGCAGCGGCGCGAGTGGGGAAAACCCCTCTGAGGAACCGCCAAAGAGACTTCCCATTGATTTCCCAAAGATTGGTGTTGATAACTTTGCGCGTTGGCACGGAAAATATGACGAATTCAGGCGGCCAATCGAGGCGATTTCCAGTCTTTACGCAGGGAAACGAGTGGCTTATATAGAACACACGTTGTTGTCAGCATTCATTGCTCTCGAATCCTTAGCAAATATTCTTTCCAACCCCAAGGCACGAACAGCTAACGGGAAAAGCAAAGAGTGGGCTGCTTTCGACATTTACAGGCTCTTTTCCGAGGCACCGATACCCTACGAAGAATGGAATATTGATAGGGCAACACTTGCATGCTTCATGCCCAAGACTCACAATTCTTTGAAGCACCATCGAGAGAACAGGTTCATGGACACGGACGCCCTTGTTTTGGCAGGTTCTGTTGCGGTTGGTCTATCCCGATTTCTGCTGCTGAAGCATGTTTTAGGGCTCTCGCCAGACTCAATCGGTTTATACGGCCTGAGGGAGTTCCGTGTCGCTCGAGCTCTCATGAAGACGGCGTTCGCCGAAATTGAGGATTACAAGACAGGGAGGAAAGGCGCTGAGTGTGTTGGTTGCCTTTCAGCGCAATAGCGGCGGTACCGACGCCAAGTCTGTCATCGGTTGTGGGGCGCTTTTCTGTGCCCCACGAACTCCAGTTTCATGGACATTCATCCATGCTCAAAATAGACCGATATCCCTGAATTTGAGCGTTTATGACGCTGTGTGAGGCTCTCGCCGAGTACTGGGGGTGAACGGGTAATTAACTCCTCGACAAGAAGAGCGATTCCGAACAGATTCCGTAAAAAAGACGGAATCGGTCAGGAAAACCGGGAAAAAGGCGGAAAAGCGCTGACACTTTACAACTGCTGACGACTCCACGCACCAATATCTAGTTGAGGTTAATTCTTGATTTGCCGGCAGTGAAATTGTAAGTAAGACTAAAGAGGTGAAAAAAGCCCAAAATGTTGCCTTGTCCATCACTATTGCAGTTGCCATGCTTGCTTTGGCCGGCTGCTCACAATCCGCTGACAGTGGTGTTTCCCCGGAAGTGTCGGCTGAACAAGGAGCCGGCAGTGCAGGAGATGCAGTCACGGACCAGTCCTCTCGCTCCGACCAGGTGTGGCCAGTAACCCAATACGAACTGGATTCCGCACTTTCATCCGCTTCCTCGAAAGAGTACGACGATTTTGACGAAGAAACCACATATCTTTGGGCCGCGACCCAGTTTGCGGACTCAGTTATTTTTGGTGGGCAAGTTGATACCGCCGGGGGGTCGGCAGCTTTTTCTGCTTTCGTGGTCTATTACTCGGCTGATGATTGGATTTTCTTCGACACTCTTGTCGTTCGGGCCGGCGGGCAGACGTATGAGCTGAGCACATGGGAGTCCTACGAAAAAGGAACCGATGTTGGAAATGGTGGGATTGTAACCGAGTACGGGGTGGTCTCTCCCGGTCCGTCGGAGGACGAAGCTATCGCTGCGCTTTTGCGAGACGACAGCTCAAAATTTCGCCTGTCCGGTTCAGATGGCACAGTAGAGCGCGCTTTCACCACAGAGGAGCGACAGGTCATCAGAAATTGGTTCACTGCCCACCGTGGCTTGGCCGAGGGACTGGTTCCGTAGCTGCCAAAGGTTTTTGCCGTTCTTTCCGGGCCACGGGCTGGAGTAGCGGTCCTTGCGGGTGTAATCCGGACCTCTCTGCACGCTCAGAAAGACTGCGGCAAAGCCCGTCGGACCCAAACCTGAGAAGACTCCATCCCCGCGGAGTATCACTGCCTTGGTCCCGCTCGAAGAGAGGGTTGGGATACGGCTAGAGGGGTGGGGAAGCGGTCTTCTAGCTGGGTTTTTTGAATGTCAGGAGAAATGTCAGGAGCACGCCCGGACAAACTGACATTTCCTGATACACCCTGACACCCCCAAGCTCAGTAAACTGCTGGAAAACCACGTAGCTAGTGGGGTCGGTTTCTGTCTCTTAATCAGAGGGTTCATCGCACGTAGACCACTCGGCTCTTGCCTCAACTCAAAAAAACGGTGCAAGTGACCATTTGATGTCCGAAACCGAACGTTTGCGAGCCTTGTCGCGTTGATGGGTGTGGCCGCCCACCTTTGCGCACTGATTAGAGGTCAAACTCGGTCAATCGCGAGGCGCTTAATTTGAGTTTTTGGAGCGAACCGGATGGCCAGAAATTCCCATTACGTGAATACTCTTCAACCCTTGGCTATCTGTGCCCAACAAATGTGACGAGTAGGGTCGAGACAGTTAGCAGCACGTATAGGGCTATGTTTACTGCTCGCCAGAAACGAAGAAAAGAGGCTTTTCTCCATCCGCCGTTGGAGCGCCCCAAAAGGCCCAGCGTGGCGACAACTAATAAAGCGTGTGGCATCAATGTCCAGAAGTACGTAAACGTCTTCTTCGAATACGCGTCGTAGAGCCACACCTCGCTACATGAATCGCATTGCCATGAGGTCCCACTACCAATTGCCACAGACCCAGTTGCCCAGTGCATGAGCCGAGCCCGCGGCACTCCACACAAGTGTTTATTTGGCTGCGGTTTTGTTGGAGTTACAGGGACAACTTCTAGGAAACCCATGGCTTTAATGCTAGAGGTTCGTTCACTTGTTGCTCGTTATTACGACGTCCGGATGGGCCTCTCGAGCTCGCCAATCTCATGCCGAGGATATTTGCCTCCCCAGCCTTCAAGTTTGCTAAAACGATGCTCTTTAGAATTTGACGTCGTAAGGAGAAAGTTGTGGAGCCTCTCGCTGTGATCAGTCTCCTTGCTTGCGTTGGCTCTAAAGCCGGATAGTTGTGAGGACGGAGATAGATTACGAACTTGGAGTCGACTTAGATCGCAGACTCGTTTAATACGGCTCCACACACTCCAAACGAGTCGAAACAAGTGTGACGCTCCATGCGGATAAGAAACCCATTTCTAACCCGACAGCGCCCATGAGGCCATCCTGAGCAGGTTGGCGGGAGTGCGGGGGACCGGCATATCGGACTATTTCGTCGTAGGGCCGACCGACGAGCTGCCCCATCTCGGCCATCGCTTTTTGTGCGCTCTTCGAGTGGACATTTGGTTTGCCAGGGTAGGCACGGATGGACCACGTGCAGTCTCCCGGCACAAGGTCGCCCGCTGCAGGAACTTGTGAGGAGTCAAAGGGTTTGCCCGCGTTTCCTGCCTATTCGCTTCCCGGAAGAGCCCACACCCCGCCTGCGTCCATGATTTCATCGTTGTTTTCCGGTTTGACGCTGCCGACTGGCACCCGCCTGTCCGAGTTCTTGATAAATGCCTTTCCCGCATTGTCCGCATTTGGTTCGCCGCCCCCAAAGGGCGTCCCACATGCGCCTCAAAATTGATTGCCAGCGATCCGCTCGGTACCGCAATTAGTGAAAAACTTTTCCATCTTTTAGAGGCTAACCAGAGGTGAGGCCGCTTGCAAGGCGGCGGGGCCCGAAGTCACCAGAGCTCAGAATGTAAGTCCCAACCGGTCTGCGTCTTTACAAACTGGGGAGCGCTCGCCGAGAGTGCACGCGGTCCGCACGTAGAGGCCCTTCTCACTGTCCAGGTAATAGGTCATCCCGAAGGTATCCGGGTAGCGCTGAAGTCCCTTCCACCATTCGTCGACATTCGAGCAGGCGAAGATTGTTTCCCTAATTTCAGCATTATTGTCTTGACTGAGGGGCACAGCGGCAGCCGCCCGAAATGCGTCAGAGCAGCTCTGGCTTGGACTGGTTGTTGTTGGGGATTCACGCTCCTCGGGCTCATCTGCGGTCACGGTGATGAGATTTGTGGTCCGTGAGTAGTTGATGTCTGATGGCACACCGTCTATTTGACGCCGCCATTCAATGGAGTCGATGAAAAACTCCGTTTCGCCTGTGTTGAATGAGTAATCGCAGGTCGCGTCAGTTCCAATTCTCTGTCCAGCCGAGTTCTCGATGCTTATATCCATTTGCTTGAGGCCCTCAATGTGGGATGTGATTACACCTTCGGCAATGGATGGCTCGTGTGCCTTCAGGTACTGGGCACAAGCGTCGGCGATGGCTTCGGCGGTGGCGGCAGCGGTTGCTTCTTCTCTTTGGCTCAGCTGTTCGCTCCAAATGCTTGCCCCCACAATTGCAGCTAACACGACTCCTGCGACCGTCCACATAAGAACTGTGCGTCTCTTTTTTTCCGCCTCACCAGCTGCGGTTTCTGGGTCGAGAACTTGTGATTTTGGTGTGCTCTTGGTTGCTTCAAAATTCTGCTCCGTACCGGGCCCACCTTTCGGCTGGTCGGGTCTCTTGAGTCTCGAGCCACAGCTCGGGCAGAACGTCATGTTCGCTCTGGTCTCATAAGAGCATGAGAAGCATTTGGGCATCTGCAGCTAACCTCTCTGGAACGAGTTGACCACTTAACCAACTCCTTACCTCTATCCAATCGATGTCTGGGCAGTGTTGCAATTTTTTTTAATTACGTGGCATATTTGAACTAGGCGGGGGGTTACTTTTGTGTAGGTCGTGTGGTGCGCCAATTGAAGCTGGTCAGAAGTTTTGTTCTGAATGCGGGGCCGAACTGAGTCCCGCCATCATTAGTTTTGCCGCCCTTGCTGAGGAGAAGGAGCGTGGGCAGAAAAAGGACGACTGCTCGTCATGCGGTGCAGTCTTAGAGCCTGAGGCTTCGTTTTGCTTCGAGTGTGGGGAAGCGGTCGACAAGCCGCGGAACGTCCATAAGCCGGAACCCATTGTCCCCGATGGGGTGTCAGCAAATGCTGGTGACCCGGGGGCAGGGGCGGGCTTCCTTGGAGCGCTTTGGGGAAGCTCTGCCGGGTGTGGCTGTGGCTGCTTCACCCTCATCCTCGCTCTTGGGTTTCTTGCAGTTATCGGAGCTCTGCTCTGATGATGCTCGACGGCGGTACCGCGAGCATGAAGTTCTTTGAGCGTTCCGTGAAGGACCCCTCGGGAATTTAGAAAATGGCGGGTACCGCGAGAATTGACCGAGAAGGGGAGAGTTGCCATGGCAGGTGACGTAAGACCTTGTATCGCGTGCGCGGAGCAGATAAAGGCCGAGGCGCGTCTCTGTAAACACTGCAAAACAGCACAGGATGACGCCCGCTGGTCGCAGCAGTCCCCAACAAAAAGAGACGACACGGTGGTTCTGAACCCCGACGAGCAAAGAGTCCCGCAGGGGTCTATGACGCCTGAGGAATGGGATGCACGAGGGGCGGTCGAGGTTAAGAAAGGTTCTGAAGAACATGAGAACGCGGGAAGCGTTTTCGACCCCACAGTTCAACCCAAGCCGGACGATTTGGTGCCAGCCGACTGCATATGGGCAGTCTTTCCATGGCCAGGCCCTCTGCGCTCAGACCTCATTCCCGGGCGATGGTCCTCGCCAAATCCGGCGAAATTCTTCGATGAGCTGGGTGACGTTCGGGGATGGACCTACGCAGAGTTTGAACGCTGTGCCGGAGCCCCGTTCAATTCTTCTCGCCGCCCGGACGGAGGAAAAACAGTAATTTGGAGCCACGGAAGCCTGTTCGGAGCATGGTCCGCAGCGTTCTACTTCGACAAATATGGAATTTGTTACGGCATAGGGAGCGAGACCCAGTTTTAACTCCAACTCCAGTGCAGGTTTTTCGGTTGAGGTTTTGGCGCCACTAGCAAAGCAAGAGGTCCACTAGTTCCAGGTCAGCGGCTACAAAATCTGAAACCCTAAAAACAAGCAAAAAACGTCCCAACTAAGAGTGGCCAAACCTGCGCCCAGCGGGTCTGTTCTTGACACTTTTGTTCTGATAATGAAAAGCCCAGCAAAAACGAGTAGAGATACCTCAACCCGAACTGTCAGTATCAGTACGTGAGTAATTTTAAAAAGCCAATCAACGTGCTGGCTCTTGTCTTTTCTATCCTTACCCTTGGAGTCGTGGGATGGTCCATTTTCTCTGGTTTCCAGTCTTCCGAAGCTGCTACATCGGGCCTGGTGCACGTTTTGGTGACATGTAGGGTTTAGGCCGCGTGTCCTGTTTCAGTGGTCATTTTTGCTTCGTATTCGATGGGTGTCAAACGCCCTAACCGGTCTTGTCGCCGGCGGCGGTGGTATTTCGTTTCTATCCAGGTGACGATTGCTTGCCGCAGTTGGTCACGGGTGTCCCAGGTTCGCCGGTCGAGGACGTTTCCTTGGAGGAGGGAATGGAATGATTCCATCGCGGCGTTATCCGCCGCGGATGCGACTCGACCCATGGACAAGATCAGTCCATGCCGGGTGAGGACCTCCTGGAATGCCCTCGAGCGAAACTGGGATCCTCGGTCGGCGTGAACAACACACCCGGTGACATCACGACGTCTGGCGACCGCATTGGTGATGGCAGAGGTGACGAGTGTTGCTGTCATCCTCTCGGAGATGGAATAGCCCACAATGCGGTTCGAGAACACGTCTTTCACCCCGCAGGCATACAGCGTTCCCTCGCGCGTTTTATGTTCAGTGATATCGGTGAGCCATAACTGGTTGGGCCCATCAGCGGTGAAGTCACGTTTCACCAGGTCGTCAGCAACAGCAGGGCCAGGCGTCTTGCCCGACCCACGCTGTTTCCTGCCGATTACTGAACGAATGCGTTGCCAGGAGGCCAACTGCCACGCTGTTCGACGACTCATCGACCAGCCACCCTGTTCTGCTTCATCACGCAGCAGCCGATACCCGTATTCAGGGTCAGCCCGGTTGGCATCCACCAAAGCGTTGAGCTGATGCGCTTGCGCCCACGCCCGATCAGACACTGGAGTGTCTAACCACTGGTAATAGGGTTGCCTGGCCATTTTCAACACCCGACACGTCACCGTCACAGGGACACCCTCCACGGCTAGCTCACGAACGAGCGGGTACATCATTTTGGGGAACCACCCAATTTCAGGTTGGCCTGCGACAAATACGCTGCCGCGCGACGCAACTGACGTGACCCCATTTTTTAGGTCCGAAAGTTATGAGAGTCGTCTTGCGGCCAGCGTCAGCTGGCAGAAAGACTGTGAACATCATGACGAAAAGGAAGAAGCGGCATTCGCCGGAGCAAATCGTTCGGAAAATCCAGGACGCTGATCGCATCCTCGCCCAGGGCGGTGACGTTGCTGCCGTGTTGAAAGAGCTGAATGTCACGGAGGCGACGTATTACCGGTGGCGAAACCATTACGGCGGTTTGAAAGCAGAAGACGCGAAGAAGCTCAAAGCGTTGGAGAAGCAGAATTTGCAGTTGAAGAAACTGCTCGCTGAAGCAGAACTCGAAAAAGCAGTCCTCAAGG
This sequence comes from Pontimonas salivibrio, assembly GCF_002950575.1. Taxonomy (NCBI): domain Bacteria; kingdom Bacillati; phylum Actinomycetota; class Actinomycetes; order Micrococcales; family Microbacteriaceae; genus Pontimonas; species Pontimonas salivibrio. The sequence goes on along the minus strand of NZ_CP026923.1, from coordinate 1,264,858 downwards.
AGTTGGCTGAGGGACACTTCTAAGCCCGACCAGTCGACGTCGGGCCGTGATTCATGTGATGTCAGTCTTTGACATCAGTGAGCGGCTCGCCTGTCGACTAGTCGGGCTATCCCGGTCTGCATTCCGCCGACGCTTGCAACGTGAGCGCCCTGATGATCCAGATCGGGCCCTTCGGGCGTGGTTGCGTGACTATGCGCGCCGTCATGCCCGGTGGGGGTATCGGCGGGCGTATGTTGACGCCCGCCGTGACGGTTGGCAGGTGAACCATAAGAAAATTCAACGCCTCTGGGCTGAAGAAGGACTCCGCGTGGTGGTGAAACGCCGCCGGAAACGAATCGGTGTGTCAACCGTCCCAGCAGTGGTCGCTGAGAAAGCCAATGATGTGTGGTCTGTCGACTTCCAGTTCGACTCAACCATCACAGGCAAACCGATCAAGATTCTCTCCATCGTTGATGAACACACCAGAGAATGCTTGGGCGGCCTCGTCGACTACTCCATCACTGGGCTGGATCTAGCGGAACAACTCGACGTGTTGGCGTTGGAGCGGGGCATGCCAAAAGCACTGCGGATGGATAACGGGCCAGAGCTGGTCAGTAAAGCCTTGGCCGAGTGGGCTAGTGAAACAGACCGGGTATTCATCCCGCCAGGGCAACCCTGGCGAAACGGATACGTCGAGTCATTCAACGGCAAAATCCGAGACGAATGCCTCGGGGTCAACCAGTTTTACTCACTCAACCACGCCAAAGGCATCATCGGGCTCTGGAAGGAGGAATACAACACCATCCGGCCGCACTCATCGCTCGGCTATTCAACCCCGAGCATTTATGCTGGCCAATGCACCCACTAAAAACCAGTGACGACTCTCGAAGCGACTGGACCTAAAACAGGGGGCAGGTCACAACACCTCGTTTTCCTGCTCCAACAGGCGAGTGCGGCGACGCAACTGCCGCAACTCCTCCACCTGGTCCTTGGTCACACCATCACGGGACCCGTTTTCCACCTCGTCAGCCTTCAACCAGTTCGATAACGTCGCCGGGGAAATACCGAAATCCTCAGCGATTTTCTTCCTCGGCTCACGACTACTACGCGCAATTTCCACCACGTCACGGCGGAACTCTTCAGGGAACGCTTTCATAGCAACATCCTTCCAGGAACACCCCACGGTGTTCACATGTCAGATGTCACCAAAACGTTCACCACCCCCACACGGTGGGGGCAGGCGACTGCTTTGTTGGGTACTTCGTCTCGGCCGTGAATGGTGGCCATTCGTGGCAGCAAGCCCTTCGAGCTGGAGTTCATGCCGCGTCCGAGAGCGTGCAGCGCCTCGGAGCCCATGCGTCATACCCTTCGGCGGAAGACGCGTAGCGTTTCACCACAATCAGTTAGTGCACGGAGCGCTCATCTCACCTCGACGCTTGACGGGTGAGAGTTGGTAAGAAGCCACCCCGCCTCAGCAAACGTAACCAATGGCGCACTATGTCTGAGGTGACTGTAAGGCTGTAGGCATGGAAAACCTCATCGCACTCGGTGCACTAATCGTAATAATTGGTGCATTCCTCTGGTTCGTAGGCAAAGTCCTTTTGGCTTTCGATATTACTCAATCCGCTAATCATGGCAATCGTCGTAGCGGCAATCTCTCCGTCGAAGCAATATGCTTCCGAAGACGGTCCTGTTTCGCAGGCAGGTGAAATCGAGCGTTTGGCCCAGCTTCACGCGACAGGCGCCATCACCGTCGAATAGTGTGCAATCGCCAAGAAGCGGCTACTCGACTGGAATTAGCGGGCCGCCGCCGGCACGTTGGGTGGCACCCAGAATCAAATACACTTCTCACTCCAACCCATACAACCGACGATAGTGGTCACGCTCCTCGGGAGTTTTCTGCTCATCAGGACAAGCGGCCTCGCCAGCATAATCAGTTTTTTTACTGGACTGCTCCTCTTGATTGCCCGTTCTTTCGTCTTCGGCGGAACGATTCTGCAACATTCTGGGCCTGGTCGCGGAATTCAGGGCGGAGACCAAATCATCTGGAACTTCCGACAGGTCGGACTCCCTGATTTGGCTAATAATCGCGAGAACAGCTCCGATAACTAAGAGGATTCCCGCAACTACAAGAAACCCCGCGCCGAAGGCAAAACCCAACAAGACAAAGGGGATTGACAGGAGAGCGAAAATCAGTATCAGGGTGGAGGGAATAACTATCGCCCTCACCGCGTGATTCGCTCTATTCGTGGCTCTTATCTGCTCTTTAAGCAAGCTAACGAGCTCGTCGTGCTCGCCCTCAGACACAAGATGTCTCCCTTGGGTTCTTAGAATCCACGCGATTTGTCATTCAGTTGACTGGCCACTCTTGGCTATCGAATACTTCGCCAGTTGCTTCGTCGATGAACTGAACAGACCCACCTCTTTCGTCAGCTGGCACCCCAGCAAACATTTGGTAGAACTGAGCCTGAAAGTTGAGGCCAAAACCGAGCCACTGCGCTTCTGAGTTTGACTCGTAAGCGGCGCGGTCAACTACAAGCTCGAATTCAGTGACGTCATTGTCATAAGTGACGGACTTGAGCATTTCAGGATATTCGTTGGCGATTTCTTGAATCGACGCGTCGAGGTCTGCCTTCATTTCCCGAAGAGCTTCATCCCAGACCGCCTTGGGCATCGTGAATGTTACGCTGCCATCAGGGTTCATTACGAAGTCGGTGTAACCCTCCTCCTCGACGCTTTGTGCGATCTCCTCCTCCGAGATACCTTCGTAGAACTCGGCGGGAATCGTGACGTCGACAGTTAGCAAACCTTCATCGACTCCAATCGATTTATCGCCTTCAGCCTCTCCCGTGTCCGCTTCAGCCTCTCCTTGGTTGTCCTGAGACTCTTCGACCGCCATTTTGGTCCTAGGCGCGGGGTCTTCTTGGGTGGTACATCCCACGACTATCAGCACAAACACTCCAACAAGGGCCGTAAGGGGAAATGTCTTTGTCATTAGTTGGCACCTTTCTTACTGCGCGGCAAAAAAAACGGCAGCATCTCCCCATGAGGTGCCTATCCGCCAAGTTCCTTGTTTTGGGGCCTCTGAGGGAATCGCAATTGCGATATTTCCCTCCGCGACACCACCGTTGTACAACTCATTCAGACTGCCTAGGTCGTCCGGAATGACAACCGAAACATCAAAGGGCTTATGAGTGGTGCCGGCAGCTGAAACGTAGGCGAAGTCAAGGTCCCATGCGGCAGTCCCTGTTTCTTCGCCGAGGTACTTTGCTACAACCGGTAGGAGCGAGTACTGGAAGCCCTCCGGCGGGTCTTCGTTAAACATGTTTTCCGCAAGCACAACTTCGTTAGCTTCAAGGTCCGGCGCAAGAAGAGTGACCTCCCAAACACCACCCATCCCATCATCGAGGACCACAGCAGTACCTATCGGGAGCGGATTTTCTCTGGAGCCCAACTCTTCTGCCGTTTCCACTGAGTCTGAGCGGGCTTCCAGCTTGTCAGCGGGTAACTCGTCCGCAGATTGGGCTGCCTCGTCAACTTGCTGGTCACCTTCAACCGAAGAATCCACGTCTGGAACGATGGTAGTCGTGCCCGTGGAGCAGGCAGGCAACAATGCAACCAAGACCATAACCCCGATAAGCCTTGACCCCATACCCTTTACCCAAGCAGCAAAGGCGAGGTTATGTCAAAAAATCAGATGCTCTCGCGAATCAGATTTCATCAAGAAGACTCGCTTTTTTCTTGTCGAATTCCTCTTGGCTAATTAAACCCTCTCGCAAAAAAGAGCCAAGCTTCTCGATTTGTTCAAGCGGCGATTGGTTTGGGCCTGCGGATTGGCCGATCTGATTGGGAGTTGATGCCGGCTTCAGCGCCGCGACAACGAGCCACGTGACAAGAGGACTTATCAGCAAAGACAGCCAGAAAAAAGACAGCCAGCTCCGGTTCGACAACTCGGCCATATCCGCAACCATTGCCGAGAGCACCGCGAGGATTAATCCCAACACACCGGCCACTAGAACTGTAATTACAACCGAGACGTAAGAGTAGAAGCTAAATGCTGTGACAGAAATTGCGATGGCGACGATTGAAAAAAGAATCACGAAGAGCACCATGTTCGTGCCCTTCGTCGATGAAGTAGCAAACTCCACGCCCTGCGCCCTGAGGAGCTTCCTCTTTTCAACACGCGCTTCCCGACGCCTTTGTTCTTTTTCTTGTCCTTTAGGGCCGAAGGCGAGCACAACGAGGAAAATAAAAATCCCGATGATTGCCACCATGAGAAAGAGCGAAGGAATATCCACAAACGAATCTTCTCATGTCAAGATTCAGCCCGGGGCCAGGACGCGACTCCCAGAACCCTCGAGCCGCAGAATGACTCTCACATTTTTCGGAGCGAAAAGAGTGGGGGCACGTCACAGGGCGCAACCGTCATCGGCATGGGGACGCGGGGATAGACAAGCCAGTTACCTAGCAAGCTCCCTGCAGGCGACCTTTGCCTTAACAACAGCATCCGGGCGACTCTCTAGGAAGTCCCGTGCATTTTCCAAGTGAAGCTTTCGTGCTTCGATGGACCTATCTGCCGAAAACCCCGCCTCAGCACTTCCCAAAACAGTTTCATCGACGAAGACCAAGTACTCAATTAGGTTTGCAGTTTCGGAGGTGCGAGCATCGGGCAAATCATTGCCAATCAGCTGGTCCTAGGCCGATTCTTGCCTCTTCACCAATTCAGACCAATCGGTCAAATCGTTCCATCCACTCATCACGGTAGACATTTCACCCAGATACGTGTCCAGCCTTTCGCAGGCACTGACTGCTTCGGGGGCAGCGCAAGCTCCAAGGGCAAGGCTCCCCGTCAAAGTTGTTGCAAGGGTAAATTGATGCCTCCGAAACTTACTGCTCATCTTTTTCATTGACTCTCCCCGCCCGCAACACGAATTCTCCAATCGCAGACACCGCCAATGCAACAAGTAAAACGAAGGCACCGAAATCCATCACGATCCCCGAAATAGCCAAAAGATTCAGAGCATCGAGGTATTCGCCATCGCCCCCCAAACCAAACTCTAGAGACAACTCATTAGCAAAACCCAGTGAGTCAACCCTCCCTCGTGCCCAGAGCCATACGAATAGCCCAAGTCCAAAAAAGACGCTTCCAATAGCCCAGAGGGCCTTGGTCCCGGTGTTGAGTGCCATCTCTTACCTCATAACTTTCTTCACTTTGATTGACTGGCCTGACCATGCCTTGTTTGCTGGAGCCCGATAATCCATAGAGTCACCGCGATTACTCCCGAAACAGCGACCCCTGCAAACCCAAAAGAAATCGAAGCATCAAAGGCTCTGTCTGCCGAAAGGGCTTTCACCTGCGCTGTATTTCTAAGGTCCCTCGCCGATTTAATTTCTGCCGGGAGTTCGTCTTGTCGAACCGTGAGTGTCTCCTTTTTGTCTTGAAGCTGTCGCCACTCTTCACATCCCGCCTCATCGGCAGCCGTCGCTCCACTGCCAAACAATTCGTCGTTAATCACATTTGTGCAAAGAGCCCAAGCGTCTCCCTGCTCTGCGGGGATATCTAAGAGTCGAGCCGCGTTGTCCCGCTCCTCGTCCTCTAAGTCAGCAAGCTTTGATTCGCTGAGAAGAAACTCAGTTTCCGCTGATGGGGGTGGTGAACGTTTTGGTGACATCTGACATGTGAACACCGTGGGGTGTTCCTGGAAGGATGTTGCTATGAAAGCGTTCCCTGAAGAGTTCCGCCGTGACGTGGTGGAAATTGCGCGTAGTAGTCGTGAGCCGAGGAAGAAAATCGCTGAGGATTTCGGTATTTCCCCGGCGACGTTATCGAACTGGTTGAAGGCTGACGAGGTGGAAAACGGGTCCCGTGATGGTGTGACCAAGGACCAGGTGGAGGAGTTGCGGCAGTTGCGTCGCCGCACTCGCCTGTTGGAGCAGGAAAACGAGGTGTTGCGTCGCGCGGCAGCGTATTTGTCGCAAGCGAATCTGAAATTGGGTGGTTCCCCAAAATGATGTACCCGCTCGTTCGTGAGCTAGCCGTGGAGGGTGTCCCTGTGACGGTGACGTGTCGGGTGTTGAAAATGGCCAGGCAACCCTATTACCAGTGGTTAGACACTCCAGTGTCTGATCGGGCGTGGGCGCAAGCGCATCAGCTCAACGCTTTGGTGGATGCCAACCGGGCTGACCCTGAATACGGGTATCGGCTGCTGCGTGATGAAGCAGAACAGGGTGGCTGGTCGATGAGTCGTCGAACAGCGTGGCAGTTGGCCTCCTGGCAACGCATTCGTTCAGTAATCGGCAGGAAACAGCGTGGGTCGGGCAAGACGCCTGGCCCTGCTGTTGCTGACGACCTGGTGAAACGTGACTTCACCGCTGATGGGCCCAACCAGTTATGGCTCACCGATATCACTGAACATAAAACGCGCGAGGGAACGCTGTATGCCTGCGGGGTGAAAGACGTGTTCTCGAACCGCATTGTGGGCTATTCCATCTCCGAGAGGATGACAGCAACACTCGTCACCTCTGCCATCACCAACGCGGTCGCCAGACGTCGTGATGTCACCGGGTGTGTTGTTCACGCCGACCGAGGATCCCAGTTTCGCTCGAGGGCATTCCAGGAGGTCCTCACCCGGCATGGACTGATCTTGTCCATGGGTCGAGTCGCATCCGCGGCGGATAACGCCGCGATGGAATCATTCCATTCCCTCCTCCAAGGAAACGTCCTCGACCGGCGAACCTGGGACACCCGTGACCAACTGCGGCAAGCAATCGTCACCTGGATAGAAACGAAATACCACCGCCGCCGGCGACAAGACCGGTTAGGGCGATTGACACCCATCGAATACGAAGCAAAAATGACCACTGAAACAGGCCACGCAGCCTAAACCCTACATGTCACCAAAACGTGCACCAGGCCCGACCCGCCGCACAGATTGTTTGGACACTAAATGGGCCCGGGTTCACATTTCGTAAACACCCACTTTTGGCTTCCGAAAACGCCAGCTACCGCGGGGCGATTGGAACTCCGTACACCACACGATGGCGCCACGGTTGATCCATAACCCGGGGTTGGCGCTTATTGTGATTAGCCCGGGAGGGCGGTTCCCGTGGTGAAGAAATATTGAAGCAGGCCGTCAATCGTGGCCATTGTCGCTCCCAGATAGCACAGTGCGAAAGCGATGGTTCGCGCGGTGTTACCGGAAATGAGGTTCTTCACAACCTCCCCCAAGGAAAGACCAACAGCGCTTAAGACGAGTACCCCCACCCAAATGGACCAGTGGAAACTAGGTAAACCTCCGGCGAAGGACACTTTGGTGAGAAATGACGTTGCTCCGGTGGTGATGAACACCGGTTGTAATGTTGCGGCAAATTCGCGTTGTGGCCAACCGGTGGCGGCTGCATAAATCCCCATCGGAGGAGCACCCACCCCAGCTGTTGCACTGGTTACCCCAGCTGCGCCGCCCGCCACCATGGTGACCCACCACCGGGGGGTGATTTGTTTGGTGACTTTCGGTCGGGAAAGAACCAAGGTGAGTCCGGCAATCACAATCAGGCCGATTGCTATTTGGAGGCCTGGGCCTTGAAAGTTCACCACCACATAGCTTGTGGGAATGATGGCTAAGGCGGCTGGTGGACCAAGTGCAAGGTATGTCCGCCAGTTCACGTCCTTCCACAGTCTCATGAGTACGACAACAGATGACAGGGTTCCTGCGTAGTTGATCAGCACTACTCCGTCGTAGGGGCCGAAGGTGAGGACGAATACGGGGGCGACGAGCAGGGCAAACCCAAGCCCTGCAACTCGTTGGCTGATTGATCCAAGGACGACGCTGATTGCCGAAAAAATCAGCACGGGGAGTGGCTCTGACGGGTCATGATCTTTAGAGCTTTCCCACCTGCCAGGTGTTCTTGCCAAATTGGCTCAAGCCTTCAGGGTTCAGCTCCCACCCCCAACCGGGTTGTTCGGAGAGGGTGAGTACCCCGTCATGAATCTCTGGCTTACCGATAAAAAGTGAATCCCATAGTGGGTCCCGTGAGGCATTGGGGAAAACCTCTTGAATCAGGCCATTGGGTGAGGCAGCTATGAGGTGGCCGTGTATTTGGGGATCATGGTGGGGGGCCATTCCGACTCCGTGCGGGAGTGCGTGTTGTTGAACCCGTCGCCATTCGGTGACGCCACCCGCACGGGTGGCGTCAAACTGCATAACGCTCACGTGCCCAAGTTCGATCAGGTCGCGACATGTGTGTCGGGTAATCTCGCTTTCTCCCGATGCCAGCGGGATGGCGGTGTGTTGGGCGAGTTCACCAAGACCCCGAATCGAGTCGTACCAATGGAGGGGTTCTTCCAACCATCGAATGGAGTACGGGGCAAACGCGGTGGCCGCTGAAATGGCTTCCTCTAGCGAATATGCCTGATTAGCATCCAGCATCAAGTCGGTGTTTGGTCCGATGGCTTCACGAACTGCCGCAACCCGCTCTACGTCGGCGCTGAGGCTTAGGCCCCCAACCTTCATTTTGACCGCCGGATATCCAAGGGCGACGTAGCCAGCCATTTCCTGAGCCAGTTCAGCGGTGTAACTCTCTCCTTCTGGCCCGTAGTAACCTCCACTGGCGTAACAGTCAACGTGGGGTTGTTTTGCCCCAAAATAACGCCACAGTGGCATCTGCTGTGTCTTGCCGATGATGTCCCACAGGGCGATATCAATCCCCGCGATTGCGGCCATAAGTTGTGGGCGAACCCCGGAGCCAAAATGAGGCTGACCGTGTGATTCACCGAGCGCTGAACCCGCCCGTGTCACGCTGAGGTCAAATAATGACTGCCATATTTCGTCAATGTCTTCGGGCGAGCGCCCAATCAGGCTGGGCGCGAAGCTCTCGATGATCAGCTCCGCGATCTGATGAAGAGGTCGACCGTGAATTTCTCCAAGACCGGTGATGCCCTCGCTTGTGCTGATACTGACAATCAGTTCGGACGCCGTGCGGTATGGCTCCAAGGACATCCAATAGGGGCGGTCAAGGGGCGCGCTAATCTCCGTGACGGCTATACCGGTAATGTGCATCGCGCCCCGCCTCCCTATTTGCCGTAGTTTCGGAATTCCTTGTATCGGTCGAGGGTGAACTCATCAGAGGCGATGAGGTCCATATCGGCTGTTTCTTGGGTCCGGATCTTCTCCACGGCTGATGGCAAGTCGTCCAGCACTTCCCAGGGGATGACAACGATTCCGTTTCTGTCGCCGTGGAGAATATCGCCCGTCGAAATGACTTCCCCGCCGATGTGGGCGGGACGGGCGACGGTCGTGACGTGGAAATTGCTGTGTGAGACCACCGGGTATTTCATAAAGTAGTTAAAGCCCATGTCTTCGGCTTCTGAGACGTCTCGCAGCGCCCCATCGGTCACCATTCCCACCGCGCCAAGTCGCATCGCGAGACGGGACATGATTTCGCCGGCGTAAGCCACACGTTCGGGCCGCCCGCTGGCATCCTTAATCACCAGGATGTTGGGGGAGGGGAGTTTCTCTAAGGTCTCCCACATTTCCCATATCCCTGTTTTGCCTTCCACTGGACCTGGCCGGTCGGACATTTCTACCGTGAGGGCGATGCCCACCATTGATCCAAGCTGTGGGAACTGGCATTGAATGTCGCCCGCGAGAAAACCAACAGTTCGATCCCTCACGTTCAGAGTTTCAATCGCATTAGCGATGGTGGGACTGTCAACCGATTTCAAGAAATCGACCTGCTCGGGACTCAACGAGTGAGGGGTTTCCATGGCCGTTACTTCTTCACTCTCAACGTGTTCGCTTCTTCGGCGAGTTTTTCACCGGCAAGAAGACCGGAGGTCATCGCCCAACCAATGTGGTGTCCGTGACCTTTCAACAGCATGCCACCCTGCCCAATCGCTCCAACAGCGTAGAGTCCAGGAATCGGCTGACCAGAAGCGTCCGTGACGTTCAGATTCTCGTCGAGGCTCAGTGCACCCTCCGTGACCGTCAACATGCTCAGCACCGGGCCCAGCGTGACAAAGGGAGCCTTGAGGTTTGTCCCCTCCAAAGATGCCTTCACTGTGTCGAGCGGCAGGTGGAGTGATTGCGCAAGCTCTTCAACACTGGAGTGCTCCCTCACCAGGTCGGGGCGCCCCCGCTTATAGTCGGAGAAGTACGCGAACGCAATCCCTGGTGCGGTGGAAATGTAGTGTGGGTCGCCATTAAATTTCTTAGCGATCGACTCGTCGATCACGATGAAACCGGTACTTCCTTCTTGCATCGCAAGTTCTGATGCCGGTTTCTCCTCTTGGCCAAAGCGTTCTCCCCTGAAGTTCACCAGAATCCCGCCGCTGCGGAACAAATCATCAGTGGGGGACATCCACGCCACGAGGAGTGACTTCACAACGGGCTTCAGCATCCAGGTGGGCACGTTGCCAACGATGAATGCCTCTATTTGGCAAAGCCATTTCCATGTGGGAAGTCGATCCAAGAAGCCACCCTTTTCAGGGACGGGGAAGCGCAGTTGTGGACCAAAGAGCATGTCCATGTTCTTTGTTCCTGCTCCGTGTTTGATCGCAAACTCGTGGCCAAGGCCCAGAGCATCTTGGTTAATAGGAAGTGCGGTTGCCGCCTCGACGCTCAAATTCGCATCCCTGAGGGCCCTACTGGCGCTGAAATCGCCCGAAGCCAGCACAACACCCACCCGAGCTGCCACTGTTGAGGTTTTGCCGCCTCGGGTGACTTGAACCCCGGATACACGGCCGTCGTCAACTGTGAGGTCGTCTACAGCGGCACCGGTAATCACCGTTACTCCAGCTCTTTTGGCAGCTTCCAGGAGGCGAACGCCATAGGTCTTGGAGTTTGGAATCACATTATGCATCCGCGGAACTCGGTGCGGTGCTTCCGGGTAGGGCCCAGCAAAGGCCACTCCGAGACCTTGCAGCCAGTGAAGCGCTCGTGCCGAGTGGGTGGCATACAGTCGCCTCAGGTGAGGGGCATCGTTGGTCAGAAGTTCTTCATCGAACTTCCACATGTCCTCCATCATCCAGTCAACGCTGTCCGCAATTTTTTTGCGCTTCTGGAAGGTTGTTCCTGCTGCGGTGAACGACCCCACCGACATGATCGTGGTACCTCCCACCTCCGCATTTCTTTCAAACAGGGCGACCTTGAGGCCCTTTTTCGCCGCTGAAACCGCGGCGGAGAGCCCGGAGCCGCCACCGCCCACTACAACGACGTCGACTGATTCGGGGATGAGGGGAGATGAAACACCAGACATGCGGGCTTTCCTTTCCGGAAAATTATCGGTATCGTTTTCAAGATACAACACTGCAAAGCGATTTGTCTTATGTTTTTCGGACAACAAACGCTCGGCGGAGCTGTTGACCAATGAGAACAGCAGCCGTATTAGCGGGACTGGACTTACCAGGAACTGTCTTAAATCGGCTCAAAAACAGGGCTAAACCTGAGGAAGAGGGATTTTAAAATGAACGCTCCTGATCTGCGTGGCGTCACTCCCGCGCTTGTCACACCATTCAATGAGGATGGCTCAGTGGACTACGACACCGTCGTGAGTTACACCAAATGGTTGAAATCGATTCCCGGCGTCACGGGTGTGGTGGTAAATGCACACGCTGGCGAAGGAACCTCCCTGTTCGAAGAGGAGCGTCGAGAGATCATCGAAACCGTGGCGGCAAAAGTTCCGGATTTTCACATCGTGGCTGGTGTGTCAGGCGAAGGTACCGCTGTTGTTGCCCGGGAAGCTGAAATGGCCAAGGAAGCTGGCGCGCACTCTGTCCTCTTGTTCCCGGCAGCGTCTTGGACGCGATTTGGGTACCAAAAGCCCGCCGTCAGCGACCGCTACCGTGCCGTCTACGACGCTTCCGAGTTGCCCATCATTCTCTTTAACTGGCCCAACACAACCAAAGCGACCTATTCGCTAGATGTCCTGCTCGAACTCTGCGCGCTCGACGGTGTGTTTGCGATCAAAGACGGCGCCCGGGACATGATTCGTTGGGATGTAGAAACACCCATCATTCGACAAAATTTTCCCGACATCCAGATGCTTACCTGTCAAGACGAGTTCCTGCTTCACACCATGTGGGAATCAGATGGCGCGCTTGTCGGGTATGCCGCTCTCATACCCGAACTCATGGTGGAGCTACTCGAAAAAGCCAAAGCCCACGATTATGACGCGGCGAAGGAAGCATACGACCGGATGATGCCCATTACTCGGGCGGTCTATCACCGAGAGTCGCACATGGAATCAACGATGGCGATGAAGCTCGGTTTGGTCGAGAGGGGGCTTCTCAAGAACGCCATCGTGAGATCGCCATTGATGCCGCTGGAAGCTGAAGCCCGCGGCCAGGTTGCCTCAGCCCTCAAGTCCGCCGGCGTGATTTAGACCCTCAAACCTTAAGGAGCATTCGGAATGAAGATCACGGATATTCGCCACATCACGGTTCCTATCGAATCGGAAATGGCTAACGCCTTTATTAACTTTTCTAAAATGGACGTCAGCGTATTGGCGATAGAAACCGACGAAATTCGTGACGGGCAAAAAGTCATCGGCTACGGGTTCAACTCCAACGGTAGGTACGCCCAGCCAGGGATTTTGTCGCACCGGGTCGTCCCTCGCGTGCTTGAACAGGATTCGAAAAACCTCATCAACCCAGAAACGGGTCATCTAGATCCTGCGCTTATTTGGAAAGCGGCAATGGTGAACGAGAAACCGGGTGGCCACGGTGACCGGGCTGTCGCCCTAGGCATCCTCGACATGGCGTCTTGGGATCTTGCTGCGAAACTTGCAGGGAAGCCTGTTCAGAATCTGATGGCTGAAATTCCTGGTGTTGGCTTAGGAAAGCCACTCGAGAAAGTCTGGGTGTATGCGGCCGGGGGTTATTACTACCCGGATCGGGGAACCGACGCGCTTGTGGAAGAAATGCTCAATTATGTGGGCATGGGCTATCGCACCGTGAAGATGAAAATCGGGGGCGCTTCGCTCGAAGAAGACATCCAACGCATCGAGGCAGTGCTGGACGCGCTACCTGAAGGTGTCACCCTCGCTGTTGACGCCAATGGACGATTCGACGGGGCTGAAGCCGTCCGATACGGAAACGCTTTGGGGAACTATCCACTCCACTGGTACGAGGAGCCGACCGATCCGCTCGACTTTGAGGGACTAAAAATGGTTGCCGATTCGTATGAGGGCCCTCTGGCCACCGGGGAAAACCTGCTCTCCCGGGGAGAAGCAAACAACCTGGTGCTTTATGGCGGTTTGCGTAAAGACCGAGACGTACTCCAGATGGACTCCGCATTGAGTTATGGGTTCACGGAGTATCAAAAAACGCTGGCCGACTTGAAGGAAAAAGGTTGGGATGCTGGGCGGTGTGTGCCCCACGGTGGACACCAATTCAACCTCGCAATCGCCGCCGCGTGTGGTCTGGGAGGCTCCGAGTCCTACCCAGGAATCTTCGAGCCTTTCGGGGGTTTTGCCGACTCTATTGACGTCGTCGATGGGCACGTCGGTTTGCCCGACATTCCGGGAATCGGGTTAGAGGCGAAATCCTCCCTCGCGCCCATTCTTGCCAAACTCTCCTGAGGTGACTGCCCCGGTCGGGAACACGGTCCCTCGTAGTGCCATGAGGAGAGGGAAGTAATGAGTGTTTCTGACCGGGGTGGCGGCTCAAGGGTTGATGCGGTACTCGCCATTTTTATGGTGGGCCTGGTCACTGCTGTAATGGTGTCTGTTTTCGTCCCCGCTGCGAGGATTGTTTCGGGGGTACTTCTCTTACTGGTTGGTATCACTGGTTATTCGAGGCTTCGGCGGGGCCAAAAAATTGCGATTTCCATTTTGTCGACGCTCGGTGTTTCTCTGGCAGTAGCCGCCGCTTTTCGGGGATTTACGCCGACTTTCGGGGCAGCTCTGTCAATTAACCAGGACATCGTTGCCATGATTCTTTCGGTGTCTTTTGTGGCAATGGTGGCAAGCCCAAAAGTTGAATCACCATCCCGACTGCGAGGCCCCAAGGCCGTCCTGCGAACGGCAGTGGTGTCCCATTTTCTGGGCAGTGTGATCAATCTCAGCGCGGTGACACTGGTGGGGGACAAATTGGCGGGTGGTAAAAAACTGACCCTTCCTAATGCCCTGTTGTTATCGCGTACATACTCAATCGGCGCCTACTGGTCGCCGTTTTGGGCCGCTGCAGCGGCAGCACTCACATTTGCTCCGGGGGCCAACGTCAGCATGCTCGTAAGCTTCGGCTTGGCGTTTGCGATGGCGACACTCGTTCTCGGCGTGGTGGGAGTGATCCGTCGTATGGGAGACGATGTTGCTGACTATCGGGGTTACCCTCTGGCCCCCACAGTTGTCCTCCTCCCCATCATTCTTGTCATTATCGTCATGGGTAGCCATTGGCTGTGGCCGGAGGTACGCACGACCAACCTTGTCCTGATGGCATCGTTAGGACTGACAATCTTGCTGCTTTTATGGCGAGATCCGAAAATGGTTGTCCGACGTTTGTTTGAGCATTCGCGAAATGTGCTCCCGGGTATGCGCAGTGAGTCAATATTGTTTGCCTCAGCCGGTGTTCTGGCTGTGGGATTTTCCTTTTACCTCCAGACAACCCGCATCGCGCTGCCCGAAGTTGAGTTCGGTGTGTGGTTTGCGTGGCTGGCAATGATTGGCGTCGTTGCGCTTTCGACACTCGGTGTGCACCAGATCATTTCAATCGGTGTCCTCGCTACCGTCATCGCGCCGCTACACCCCGACCCCACGCTCTTTGCGATGGCCTGTACGGCGGCTTGGGGTACATCGGCTGCTATTAGTCCAATCGGAGGCCTGAACCTTTACATAATGGGGCGCTTCGGTCGATCAAGTACAGAGCTCGCTAAGGAAAATATTGTGTATGTCCTTGGGGTGATTGCTCTTGCGCTCCCACTGCTGGCCACCGTTGCCTTCGTTGTGGGCGCGGGGTGGTAAGCGCCCAAACCCACAATTACACCCTGAGGAGCGAGAAGCTCTGTTAACGTTTTCACTCGGGAACACAGAGGTTTGTGGAAATCCAGAGAGAAGTGTGCTGTGGCGACGATTAGAGACATCGCAAAAAAGGCAGGAGTCTCGCCTGCATCGGTGACGCGAGTTATCGGCGGGTACCCCAATGTTTCTGATTCACTGAGGGAACGGGTACTAGAAGCCGTCAACGAGGCAGGGTACAAACCGGACTTGTTGGCTGCTGGTTTGCGCCGAGGAACGACCAAAACCGTGGGTGTAATTATCAACGACATCCTCAATCCCGCCATTGCACAAATGGTGGACATCATCGAGAGCCAGCTTCGTGAAGCTGGCTATGGAGTCGTCTTCGCCAACTCCAACGGCGACCCCGCAAACGACCTCGAAGGTCTGCGCCTTGTGCTTCAGCGCCGAGTTGACGCACTGATTGCGTCGTTTGCAGACGATCAGGCGGAAGAGTTAGCCAAAAATCTCACTAACCCAAGTATTCCTACACTCCTGGTTGATCGACAGATGAACGTCGAGGGAGTGTCAGCTGTTCTCACCGACCACTATTCAGCGGCGGTCGTTCTGACACAACATCTCATTGATCAGGGGCACACTCGCATCGCCCTGATCAATGGTTCTCTCGCCGGCTATCCGAGCCGTGAACGGGCAAAGGCTGTGAAGGACACCTTGTTAAAAAATGGTCTGCCAGTTGAGGAAAGCCTCTTTCTTTCTGGGCGTGGATCCGAAGAATTTGGTCGGTCCGCAGCCCAGGAGATCTTCGGAAGAAATGATCGTCCAAGTGCATTGATTGTCGGCAATGGAAATACGGGCGCCCTCGCGGGAGTGCTGGACGAAATACGGAGCCTGGGAATTGGCATAGGAACAGAGCTCGCTCTGGCTGCATCCGAAGATGGTCCGCTTTGCACCCTCCACAGCCCGCCAATCACCACACTGCGGAGGGACATTTCAGACTTCGCGAGGCGGGCCACTCGCTTGACCCTTCAGCAACTGGAAAACAAGGGCAAGAATGCGTACGAAGTCCTCCTGCCAATGAATCTTATTGTTCGGGACTCCACCAACTGGCAACACCACTGAACCACCGCGGGTGAGCGCACCCATTTTGAGGTTTTTGCTTTCGCCTCTTGGGATTTTCTGCGGAGTGTGATTGAATATGTTAACCGTGCTGAAAACGGTACCGAACATAGCGATGGGGCTAGGGAGCTGCAGATGACGTCACGTGTTTGGCCTCACATCCCAAGTATTCGCTGGCGTTTTTACGCTTTCTTTGCGTTTCATGCAGTTTTTTTTGGCGCTGTTATGAAATCGATATCAAACACTTTCATGTCCAGCCCTGTTGCCGGGGGATTGACATGGAAATGAAAAAGGGCCCCTCCGCACAATGGGCGATTTCTGAACACCCTCGGGTTGCACAGTGGATCGGTGCTGTGGGCACAGTAGCTACCGAAACCGTCTCTCAGCGTGTGGTCGAGAACCTCGATAAGGCCCTGGAGCCTCTCGGGTCCACTCGTAAAATGCGCCCAACATTCGATGTGGTTGACCTTTGCCCGGACCCACTGGTGTTCGCTGTCAATTCAGGACTCCCTCGCCTTCGAGTGTTGGATAAGCAAATAGACGGCGGAAGTTTCTTTCATACCGCGCAGCGCTTGACCGAAGGGGAGATTACCCTCGTGCCCCGAATCTCCGAGATTTGGGAGCGTCGCACGAGCGACGGCCGCTGGATGATTAAGACAGTTTACGAAACGACTGTTTACACAGCGCGCGGATATTTAGTCGGCAGCGCGCGAGGAATAAGCCTCGATATCTCCAACGGGACGGAAGCCTAATGGCAGCTTCTGTTGGAGTTTTCGCTACTGGAATGACGTGGGAGGAGTCCCCAGTTATCGCCAGGACGGTCGACCTAGTGCACTGGGCGGTAGGGGCAAACGACTACACCGACTTCCATTTCGATTCAGAAGCGGCGCAGTCCCGAGGATTCGATGGACCCGTCGTGAATGGCCCCTGGAAAGCTCGAGCGATGAAAGCATTCCTTGAAGCGCGAGCCGAACCGCACGACGTACTGTTCGATGTAATCGACATCGATTATCGGCTTCCCGATGTCGTAAACCGGGAGTTGGTATTCGCGTTTGAAGTACTTGACGCCCAGTCGGATTCTCAAGGCAACCTGCGTGCTGAGATTGCGGGGGAGGTGCGCAATCCCGTCGGTGAGGTAACTACCAAGGCAAATTTGAAAGTGGTAGTCGCTACTTCACTGGAGACCGATGAGTTGCCCCTTGATGCCACTAAAGACGCATTGTCGATGGGCAAGGCCCATGGCCCATTCACTTACACCCTCCATCACAGCGATTTTCTCCGTTATCAGCAGATATCGGGACGCCCCGCCGACGAAGTAGATGACGTGATGCCCGCCGCGTTCTTCGGCGCCATCGACCCCGTAGAGCGCCGAGATCTTGACCTCGACAGTTTCCTGCTCGAGATTCCCCTCACAAAAGTGGGTGGAGGGAATGCGTTCAACGAGGTGTCATACGAACGTCCCATTAGAGCGGGCGAAGTACTGACCGTGATGACCACGTATACCGACGTGTTTGAAAAGAAAGGCCGTTCGTCCCGCCTGTTCTTTAGAGTTCGTGAAAACGTCTACCGAGACGAGAAAGGTGAGAAAGTCGCCGTCTCTACTAACGGTCACGTCATCGCCTACGCATCGGAAGGAGCTCAGAAATGATTGCCACGCTCGCGCTACCTGAAGTGGGTTTCCGTTTGACGCCCCGCGTGGTGGTCCCCACAACTACTGACTTAGTGAAATTTGCGGCCGCCTCCTCTGATTACAACTTGATCCATTACGACCACGAATACGCGAAAACACGAGGTTTCAGTGGCGTGATTGTCCACGGATTTTTCAA
Source organism: Pontimonas salivibrio (assembly GCF_002950575.1). NCBI lineage: Bacteria > Bacillati > Actinomycetota > Actinomycetes > Micrococcales > Microbacteriaceae > Pontimonas > Pontimonas salivibrio. Next base: position 1,246,988 of record NZ_CP026923.1, on the reverse strand, counting down.
GGCAGCCTTTCTCGCTGAGCTTGCTCGTGCCCATGCGCCACACGGCAGTTGGTTTCGTTCCCTGAAAGCGACATACCTGGGTGTCGACAAAGTGGGCCGCCCCATCACACTCGAGGGCTCAGTAACCGAAGTTGATCAGGAAGCGCACAATGTGACTTTCGACCTTTCGACGAAAAACGCGGAAGGGCAACAGACCACTTCGTGTCAGGCGGTCGTGTCGTGGACACCAGCAGAGTCAGGGGGTGAGAGATGACTACTCACAAAATTGCCACTCTCCCGGGAGATGGAATCGGAAACGAGGTCGTTCCGGTCGCAATGGACGTGGTCAACCGGTTGGGCGAGATGCACGGGTTCACCATGGAGTGGGAGATTCAGGACTGGGGATGCGAAAGGTATGTCCGGGAAGGCTCCATGATGCCCTCTGACGCCCTGGACCAGATTGCATCTAGTGATGCCATTTTCTTGGGGGCAGTAGGTGCCCCTGGAGTGCCAGACCATGTGTCCCTGTGGGGCATGTTGATCCCTATTCGTCGCAGGTTTGACCAATACGTGAACCTTCGGCCCGCAAAAATCCTGAGAGGTATTCCTAGTCCACTCAAAGACGACAGGGCGCAAAACTTCGACATGGTCGTCATCAGAGAGAACGTCGAAGGCGAATACTCGGCCATTGGTGGCCGACTGTATTCGGGAAGCGACAACGAGCTCGCCATCCAAGAAAATGTGTTCACCCGGCGGGGCGTGACCCGCGTAATGGCCTATGCGTTTGAGCTTGCCCAGAAGAGGGGTAATCACCTCACGTCAGCCACAAAATCAAACGGAATCATCCACACCATGCCGTTTTGGGACGAAATCTTTGACGAAATGTCTGCACGACATGCTGATGTCACGGTTGATCAGTACCACATTGACGCATTGGTCGCCATGTTTGTCCTAGACCCGTCACGATTCGACGTAGTTGTCGCATCCAACCTTTTTGGCGACATCCTCACCGACCTTTCTGCCGCAATGGCCGGAAGTATCGGAATCGCACCGAGCGCGAATATCAACCCGGAAAGGATCCACCCTTCGATGTTCGAGCCGGTACACGGATCCGCGCCGGATATCGCGGGGAAAGGCATTGCAAACCCCATTGGGCAGGTTTGGTCGGCGGTATTGATGCTGGAACACCTTGGTCACCCCGTGGCAGCCAAGCACCTGATGCATTCAATGGAAGAAGTGATTGCCTCCGAAGTTCGTACACCAGACATTGGGGGGACGGCCACTACGCACGAAGTGGCAGAGGCCCTGATGGCGCAAATCGATGCCGACCTATCGCAATTTACATCGCAGGGACGGGGGTGACGATCATGAGATTTTCCGATGACGCAATCGTGATTACTGGTGGCTCCGGGGGAATGGGTGAGGCGATGGCTCGCCGCCTTCTCGCGGACGGCGCCCGTGTCGCGTTAGTTGATGTGAACGAAGAGGCTCTCAATAGCGCCCTGGCCAGGCTTGGTGTGGAGTCGTCACAGGCCGTTGGTCTCGTTGCTGACACCACAAATGAAGAGTCGATGAAGCGCGCAATGTCTGAGGTGGCTGCCACATTCGGCAGCGCGACAGGCCTCATCACCGCAGCGGGAATCCGCCAAACTGCTGCACTTTTCCATGAAATTGACCTCGACAGGTGGGACCTCATCAACAAAGTGAACGTCATGGGAACCCTCGTTGCTATTCGGGTGTGCCGTGAACAGTTGATCTCGACCAAAGGTTCAGTAGTCACAGTGGCCAGTGTGACTGCGGGAGGCGCTCGTTGGGCTCAATCCTCCTATGCCGTGAGTAAGGCTTCCGTATCCCATCTGACCAAACAGGTTGCCTTGGAGCTCTCTCCCCATGGAGTGAGGGTCAACTGTCTGTGTCCCGGTGTAACGAACACTCCAATGATCGCCGAAGCGGCCAAGACCGACGGCCCCGGGGTTTTGGAAGCCAAAGTGAATGGGTCCCTTGAGCAGTTTCGACCGGGGATACCTCTGGGCCGACTTGCCGAACCAGAAGAGCAGGCCGCGGCGGCGGCGTTCCTGCTCTCCTCGGATGCTTCATTCATTACGGGCATTGATTTATACGTCGATGGCGGCGTATCGATGATCGGTTAGACGGCGGAACAGGAGAGAGGAGCACACGTGGGAGTAGCAAGTAGTTTCTTCCGATTTATTTGGGAAAACAAGCTCGTAGCACTGAGCTTTTTCATCATCGGGGCCGTGCTGTCCTCAGCGCTCTTCCTTGATTTTTTGGCGCCCTTCGACCCGTATCTGATCGAAATGTCTCTGCGTAACCTACCGCCGGGAACTCCTGCTGAATCAGGTGGCGTATATCTGCTCGGTACGGACCCGCTCGGTCGCGACATACTCTCGCGGATCATGCTGGGCTCACAGGTGTCAATGTCGGTAGGCATCGCCAGTGTCGTGATCTCAGGGACTCTAGGCACATTCCTTGGATTGTTGGCGGGTTACTACCGCGGGTGGATTGACACCATGATCATGCGCTTGGTGGATATTCAGATGAGTGTTCCGTCGTTGCTTATCGCCCTGCTCGTCCTGTACATCCTCGGCCCAAGTTTCTTAAACGTTGTCCTAGTTCTCGCCATTACCCGGTGGATGGTGTACGCCCGTGTTGCCCGAGGCCTTGTCCTCTCGTTGCGGGAAACCCTTTTCGTGGAGGCCGCTCGTTCGCTCGGCGCATCTGACGCGCGGATCATCATGAAGCACCTCATGCCAAACATCAGTGCTCCATTGCTCGTGCTTGCCACATTGGAGCTTGCGGTCATGTTGCTGACGGAAGCATCGTTGAGCTTCCTCGGCCTCGGTATTCAACCGCCTGATTCGTCATGGGGTTTGATGCTCGCCGAAGGGCGAACCTATCTGACCAGTGCGTGGTGGTTAGTCGCGGTGCCGGGGTTCGCGATCTTGCTCACCACTTTGAGCGTCAACATCATTGCCACCTGGTTGCGCCAGAAAACACTCGACGAGCGAGGAAAGAAAACCCTTGAGAAATCAGATACGGGTGTCAAGAAGCAAGCAGGGGGTGGGCAGTAATGGCTGAGACGCAAATCACCCGGGAAATGGCCCTTGGCTGGGTTCGGTCAAACCTTGACTCATACCCCCACGCTCCGCAGGTATCGGTGCACGATCCTTTTACCGGTGAAAGTGTGGGCACCATTGCCGACTGCGGTAGCGCAGAGGTCAATAGCGCGGTTGCGGCCGCGCTGCGTGCATTTAAGACCGGTCTTCCCCGGGCTCAGCGCATCACAATTCTGGAAGAAGCAGCCCGTGGCCTTGACACACGGCGAGATGAATTCGCGGCGGTGATTGCTCTTGAGACGGGCAAGAGTCTCAAAGACTGCCGAACCGAGGTCGCTCGAGCCACCGAAACCTTGCGTTATACGGCTGCAGAAGCACGAACCCAGTCGAGTCGGGTCATACCCGCTGATGCTGCAGAAGCGGGTGAGGGAGCCCTCGCTATGGAAATGCGGGTTCCCCGTGGGGTTGTGGGGGCAATTACTCCATTCAATTTTCCGTTAAACACCTCGGTGCATAAAGTCGCCCCCGCTCTCGCCGTGGGGTGCTCCGTTGTGCACAAACCCGCCCACCAAACTCCGTTGACAGCTCTCGCACTTCAGGATCTTTTCCGCGAGGCAGGTTTAGGGGCCGGGTGGCTTGAAGTCTGCACTGATGGCGGCGGAAATGCGGGACGGGCTCTCGTTGAACACTCAGACGTCGCGGTAATCAGCTTCACCGGAAGCAATGTCGTTGGTTGGGAAATTGCGCAGAAGGCTCCAAAAAAGAAGGTCCTGTTGGAGTTGGGCTCTAACGCACCGGTCATTGTGACCGAAACGGCAGACCTTGCCCATGCTGCGAAACGCATTGCAACAGGAGGTTTTGGTTCAGCGGGGCAAAGCTGCATTTCGGTGCAGCGAGTCATTGCGCACCAGTCCATCGCGTCGAAACTTGAAGACCACTTAGCGGCGGTAGCGGGCGAGATTCAGGCCGGTGATCCATTTGATCCGAAAGTCGACATTGGCCCACTGATTTCTCTCGAGGCCAGCAGTCGAGTGCGGGAGTGGGTCCAGGAGGCCGTGGAGATGGGCGGAGCCATTGTGGGCAACACCCCAAACAATGACTCGGTAGCAATCGCGCCAATAATTATTTCCGGAGCACCGGAGAAATCTCGGATTCGACAAAAGGAGATTTTCGGGCCAGTCATCACCGTGTTGCCCTACAACACCTTTGACGAGGCCCTTGCGATCGCAAACGACACCATATTTGGCCTACAGGCCGGCGTCTTCACCTCAGACGTCAGCGAGATGCTCAGTGCCTTCCACCAACTCGAATTTGGCGGAGTGCTCATCAATGACATTCCGACCGTTCGACTTGACCACCAGCCATACGGAGGAGTCGCTGAATCCGGCAACACTCGGGAGGGGCCCCATTACGCCATGGAAGAGCTCACGCACTTGCGCTACCTCTCCATACGGGCGGGAAACCCCGGAGGTGACTCGTGACTGGTGCGCTAGAAGGAGTTCGGGTTATCGACTTCACCGAGCGGGTGCAAGGGCCCTACGCAACCCAGATTCTGGGTGATCTAGGTGCTGAAGTAATCAAGATCGAGCGTGTTCAGGCGGTAACCCCCGACGGTAGGCCTGACGAGCGTTACGGGATTCCACAATCCGAAGGGTCTCTCTATCGAGCTACATTCCTCGCTAATAACAGGAATAAGCGCTCTTTGGCTATCAACATCAAAGATCCAGACGGTCGAGCTGTGGTGCTGGACCTTATCGAAAACGCAGATCTTGTGTACGAAAATTTCCGGCCAGGAGTGATGGATCGCCTCGGGTTGGGATTTGATGCCTGCCGCGAAGTGAACCCGTCCATTATTTACGTGTCGGCCACAGGTTACGGCGATGATGGCCCTTACGTCGCTCACCCCGGCCAAGATCTACTCGCGCAGGCGCTCAGCGGAATGGGCCAGATGAATGTTGCTCCAGATGGCCGGCCCCTTCCTGTAGGGATGTCGATTACCGATGTCCTGGGCGGCATGTTTGGGGTGGTGGGTGCCTTGGCGGCCATTATCCATCAGCGCCGAACCGGGGAAGGACAGCGCGTTTCTGTCGACCTTCTCTCTTCTGCGTTGGCTGCCCAAGGGGAGCACCTAGTCCACTACATGAATAGTGATGTGGGTGAGCCATACCGTGAGACCGCACAGCACGCTCATGGTTACATCCCACCGCCATACGGCTTCTATCGAACCCAAGACGGTTTCATTGCGCTCTCTAGCGGCCGGCAAATCGGAGATATTTGCCACCTTCTTGGCATCGACGATTTAAGCCAGGATTTCCGCTTTGACACCTTCGAGAAGCGCCTTGCTCACCGCAGCGAATTCGAAACCATTCTTGAGGCCGGTTTAGCGGCCAAAACAACCGATGAATGGTTGGCGGAAATGATTCCCGCCGGAATCTTTGCGCAGGCGGTCAACACATTCGAAAAGGCTTTAGCAGACCCTCAAGTTGCCCACCGAGGCATGGTGCAACACGCACACCACAGCGCTGGGGACGTCAATCTCATTGCATTGCCTATTTCCCTATCGGAAACGCCACCTTCCTTAAGGCTCGCTCCACCCGATCACGGCGAGCACACACGTCAGGTCCTGTCCGAACTCAACATCGATGAATCTCACGTTGAGGAACTATTTAGCAGAAAGGTCGTCGCATGACGGACACACAAACGCTGGCCGCGAAGACCCCTCCGACAGCCGGAGAATTAATTCTCGACGTCCAAAACCTGTCTGTCGGCTTTAACGGAGCCAACGGGAAAGTGTTCGCGGTAAATGACCTCTCTTTCCAGGTCAAAGCCGGTGAACGCTTAGGGATAGCCGGTGAGTCCGGCTCGGGTAAATCGGTCACGGCGCTTGCTTTGTTGGGCCTTTTGCAAGGCGCTGAAATCGAAGGCAGTGTGTCGTTTCGCGGCCAAAATCTTTTGGAACTCCCACCGGCCGCACTGAGACGCATTCGTGGGTGGGATTTTTCCTACATTTTCCAAGACCCACTTTCTGCGATGGACCCCGTGCGCACGGTTGGTGACCAGGTAAGCCAGGTTCTCCGACTAAGGGGTATCTCGAAGAAAGAGGCACGCGAGCGAACCATCGACATGCTTGATCGTGTCGGGATCAGGAACCCAGAAGCTCGATTTAAGGACTACCCCCATCAGTTCTCAGGAGGCATGAGGCAGCGCGCCATGATTGCCATGGCGCTGATAGCAAACCCATCACTCGTGGTCGCTGATGAGCCAACGACAGCGCTGGATGTTCGCGTTCAGGCTCAAGTTATCGACCTACTCTACGAACTCACGGAAGAGCGCGGTACAGCAGTCGTCTTTATCACTCACGACTTGTCGATCATGGCCGGTTTTGCGCAGCGCATGATGGTCATGTACGCGGGCCGCATTGTTGAGGCCGCGACAACTGACGAGATTTACTACCGTTCTGTGCACCCCTACACGCTGGGTCTGCTGAACTCTCTACCCCGGGTGTCGGGTGATCTGGCCACTGAATTAGCAACGATTGGTGGCCAGCCACCAGCACCGAGCAACATACCGCCGGGATGCGCTTTCGCGCCCAGGTGCCGCTATGCATTGCCGGAATGCTCAGAAGCGGTTCCTGTGTTGGAAACCCCTCCAGGTGGCACTCACCCGAGCCGGTGTATTCGTTCTTCATGGCTCGCTGAACAACCGGGGGTGTTGCGATGACGGAAATCATGCTGGATGTAAGAAACCTGGTCAAGGAGTTCACGGTCCAATCCGCTGGTGGATCCGTCATGAGGGCTGTCGATGACGTCAGCTTTACCGTTTTCGAGGGCGAAGCCCTCGGCTTGGTCGGAGAGTCAGGTTCTGGCAAGTCGACAACCGCGAGATGTGTGTTGCGGCTGATTGAACCCACCGACGGCGAAGTGTTTTTCCGAGGCAAAGACGTCGTCTCAATGAATCGTCGCGAGTTGAAAGCGTTTCGACGTGAGGCTCAGCTGATTTTCCAAGACCCATACTCGTCCCTCGATCCGAAAATGCGTGTGGGGGACATCATCGCTGAAGGGATTCATATCCACCAACCACGAACGTCGAAGGACGACCTGTTGGCTGAAATGCGTCGCCTTATCGATCTCGTCGGCCTGCGAGAAGATCACCTCAACCGTTTTCCAGAATCATTTTCGGGAGGTGAACGCCAAAGGATTGGCATCGCCCGGGCGCTCGCCGTGGGGCCGAAGCTATTGGTGTGTGACGAACCGGTGGCTTCCTTGGATGTGTCGATTCAAGCTCAGGTCCTGAACCTCTTCCAGGAGCTGAAAGAGCGGCTCGGATTGACCATTTTGTTCATCGCCCATGATTTGGCCACTGTGCGCCACCTCTGTCAACGAGTAGCGGTGATGGAACAGGGTTGCCTTCGAGAAATCGGAAGCCGAGATGACGTTTATCACAACCCCACTCATCCCTATACAAAGTCGCTCATGGCGGCCGTTCCAGAACCCGATCCAGTCACAGAGCGCGAAAAGGTTCAGAAACGTTTGCGGGATAAAAAGAGGGAGGCGGAGTAACCGTGGCGCCCTCCCTGGACAGTATTGCTTTCACCGTCTCCGACGGAGTGGGTGAAATCGTTCTCAACCGTCCCCAAGTGCATAACGCGATGGATAGCGATATGCACCGAGCTATCTCGACAATCATCAGGGATGCCGACCATGACGACGACATCCGAGTCATTGTGGTCAGAGGCGAAGGTCCATCCTTTAGTTCCGGTTCCGACCTAAAAGAAATACGGCTTCTTGTGGGTGAAGCCGAACAGCGATACGTCGAACTGGATTTTGAGACGAAGAACATTGTCCAAACGTCGAAGAAGCCTACGATCGCCCTGATCCACGGCTACTGCCTCGGTGGAGGTCTCGAACTCGCCCTCGCGTGCGATATCCGCATCGCCTCCGAGGATGCCGTTTTTGGGATGCCAGAGGTAAGTCTTGGAAGTCTCCCCGGTTCCGGCGGCCTCCAACGCTTACCGGAGGTCGTTGGTGTCGGAATAGCGACCGAGTGGGTCCTCTCAGGGCGTCGGGTATCCGCCCAAGAGGCATATCAGCGCGGGCTTGTCTCAGCAGTCCACCCTGCCGACGAACTACGTGAAAAAGGTCTCACGCTGGCCACACAACTGAGCGGGCAGAGCCTGACGTCAATGCGTTTGGCAAAAGTGGCAATGAGGCCAGAGCCACTTTCTTCTCGCAGCCTGGTCGGCGTGTTCCAGGCCATGGGAGGCGACCTCACCCATCGCCAGGAGAGCTACCAAGAAGTGACGAAGAGGTTTGAGAAATGACAGGTCTCTGCTGCATTCGCAGCAGATTCTCGACAGGACAAAGCTGTGTTGTCGAGTCGAAAGGGAAAGGAAAGAAATGCCAAGAGTAACGACTACTGCAAGTCGCAAATCGCGGCTTACTCTGCTCCTCGGCGTTGTCAGCATCAGCGCGCTCGCGCTGGCTGGCTGCGCTGGAGGGGGAGAGACCTCGAGCTCGGGGGACACTTCTGGGGGCGACTCCAGTTCCGCCGGCTCGACCGACACGGAAATCACTATCGTGTTGCCCGAAGAGCCCAGAAGCCTTGCAAGCTGGAATGCGTATTCCAATGACGGCTTCCCCATTTTGAGGAACGTTGGTGAAGGGCTCATCAACCGTGACCCGGTGACAAACGAACTTGTCCCCGAATTGGCCACGGCCTGGGAGCAGGTTGACCCCAACAACTGGCAGTTCACCCTTCGTGAAGGTGTGTCGTTCCACGACGGCACCCCCTTCAATGCGGAAACAGCAGCCGCAGGGTTGAACTATGTTCTGAGCGAAGAGAACGGGTTCCCGATGCGGAACTTCCTCGGCTCTCAGACCAACGCCACAGCTGAGGGAGAATATCTCCTCAACGTAGAGACGGTTGATCCAGACCCGATTTTGGACCTTCGTCTCTACTTCGTCACCATTCCATCCTTCCCCGCAATTGAGGCGGATCTGGCTGGTTACGAAACCAACCCTGTGGGTACTGGTCCCTACATGCTGGATGAGTGGAACCGGGGAACAAGCATCACTCTGGTCCCGAACCCCGACTGGTGGGGCAACTCAGCTGGCGACGAGGCAAAGGGAACCCAACAGATCACGAAGGCCAACTTCGTGTTCCGTTCGGAGCCGACCGTTCGTTCGGCGATGGTGTCCTCTGGCGAGGCAGATTTTGCTCGCTGGATCACGCCGGAAGACTGTGACGCGGCAAGCGACTACGTCTGTGTTGGTGGGCCAACCATTGAGACGGCAATTTTCCGCCTTGACACCCCACACATCGCGATGTCTGACGTTCGGGTTCGCGAAGCCATCGCGCTGGCCTTTGATAAAGAGGCCATCATGAACGACATTCTTGGAGGCGGAATCACCGTCCCCCAGATTGTTGCTCCCACAACCCTGGGCTTCAACGACAGCCTGGAGCCTTACCCGTACGACCCTGAGCGCGCAGCGGAACTTGTTGCCGAAGCTGCCGCTGACGGTGTCGACGTGTCGGCCGAGATTGTTGTTGCCGCTCGTGAAGGGTTTATTCCAAAGGCTGGAGAAATCACCACTCTGATTGCTGACAGTCTCAATGCGGTAGGGCTAAACGCCACCACTTCCGTATTGGAGACTGCACCAGCTGAAGAGCAGTGGACTCTCGGTTACGAGAACATTCCCGAGGACCGCGGTTGGGCTGGTTTCTGGTTCCACGGAAACGAGCTCTTCGACTACTCGGCCAGTGTGGGTGGCTACTACGCCTGCAACGGTCCGGTGTCAGCCTACTGTGACGAAAATGTCGATGCCCTTTACCGAGAAGCGCTTCAGCTCTCCGGTGACGAGCGCGACAGCAAGTTGCAGGAACTCGCAGAATACGTCTACAACGACGTCGCAATCGTCCCCGTGGGACAGCCTTCATTCTTCTTCGGTCTCAGTGACCGAGTGGATTGGGAGCCCCGCGCAGATGGATTCATTCTGTTGAAGGAAATTACCCTCCAGTAATTTCCCCTGGTACCCAGCGGGCTTCGTGCCCGCTGGGTACCAGACCCAAACGAAGGAGTATGTAATGAGTTTTGAACACCCACTGACGAAGACGTGGTCACAAGGCCGCCAGGCTGTTGGCGGATGGGCGACAATACCGAGCTCCCTTCTGGTTGAGATTGCCGGCAGGCAAGGCCTGGACTATGTGTGCATTGATCAACAACACGGAATGATTGATGATTCGTCTTCCATCGACATGCTCCAAGCAATATCCGTAACCGACGCGGTCCCCTTGATTAGGGTGCGTTGGAATGAACCCGCGGCAATTATGTCCGCCCTCGATGCGGGGGCTCTAGGTGTGATTGTTCCGATGATCGAGACCGCTGACGATGCACGCAAAGCCGTCCAAGCGTGTCGCTACCCGCCGCACGGACAGCGCTCGTTCGGACCGGTGCGGGCAAGAGATGTTATTGGTTCAACCGATCCGCGCGAGTTGGAAAAAATCCTGTGCATCATCATGATTGAAACTGAGCAGGCCATTTCAAATCTCGATGAAGTCCTTGCTGTTCCGGGAGTTGACGCACTCTATATTGGCCCAAGTGACCTCGCGCTGGCCCTGGGAGAAAACCCTGGTAGCCAATCAGAGACCTTCAATAAACAGGTGTCCGAGATTAGACAAAAGGCGCAAGCGCAAGGTACCGCGGTAGGCATTCATACTGCTCACGGGGATGTCGCGAAGCGGTATTTGGACGAAGGTTTCAATTTCGTCACTCTCTACTCTGATGCTGGACTTTTCGCCTGGGCAATTAACGAACACCAGGCACTCATCTCCGGCCACGGCCGCGACAACGGGCCCTCCAGTTACTAGTTATTAAAGGAGATCACACCATGGCATTTCTCAGGTATATCGGAAAGCGGTTGAGCTTTTCTTTCCTGGTCATCTTGTTCATCCTTCTTGTCGTCTGGTTCATGGTGAACGAGGTAGGTGATCCCGCACGTTTGATCATTCCGACGGAAGCTAGTGAGCAGCTGTACCAAGAGACCCGCATCCGGTTGGGCCTAGATGATCCCCTGATTATTCGGCTTTGGCAGGATCTCTCCGGCTGGCTTATGGGAGATTTTGGAAATTCCTTATGGCAGGGGGTGCCAGCCCTGCCGCTCGTACTTAGTCGGCTGCCAGACACGCTTATTTTGACTTTCTTCACGCTGTCTATCGCCGTCCCTCTTGCGCTCTTGCTGGGTATCTTTTCGGCGCTGCGACCTAATTCGTGGCTTGACCGGCTTCTGACAACTGTCTCGCTTGCGGGGGTATCCATTGCCGACTTCTGGCTGGGGCTCATGTTGATCCTCGTGCTCGCGGTTCAGTTTGGAATCTTCCCGACCTCAGGATCTGGCGACTGGCGTTATCTCGTCCTTCCTGCCATCGCTTTGGCGATGCGACCGATTGGACGCCTGGCTCAGGTGGCTCGTTCCTCCCTTGTGGAGGAGATGAGAAAGCCGTATGTCACCACGTTGCGCGCGCAAGGCATGAGCGAGGGAAAAATCGTTCGCCGCCACGCTCTAAAGAACAGCATGATTTCAGTGATCACAATCGGTGGCGATGAGCTCGCAACATTCCTTAACGGAGCCGTGGTGATCGAGACGATTTTCGCGTGGCCAGGGATTGGAAGTCTCTTTATCCAGGCTATTGAACGACGCGATCTACCGCTTATCCTTGCGTGCGTTTTTGTCGTTGCCCTGATGGTTGTCCTCGTCAACCTCCTGGTCGACCTTGCTTATGCCTGGATTGATCCCCGAGCGTCAGTTGTGCAACGTCGGCAACGATTGAACCAAAGACTCCTGGGGGCTCGACCACTACCCAAAGGTCAGCCTTCATTCCCCTCCACCACCGAAGTACGCACGATCCCCGACGAGGTCAACGACCGCAAGTAGTGAGGAAGGAATCTGTTATGGAAGCTGCCGGACCCCTAGCGGGCGTGAAAGTTCTCGATTTTACGGAACGTATGCAGGGCCCTTATGCCACGCAAATGTTGGCTGACATGGGCGCTGACGTCATCAAGGTAGAGAGGCGCGAATCCTTCACTCCCGATGGGCGGCCAGATGATCGCTACGGGGAGAAGGGAAAATACGGCTCGGACCCTGAAGACTCCAAGGTGTATTCCGCGGGGTTCCTGGCGTGTAATCGCAATAAGCGGAGTATCACCGTTGACCTGAAGCACCCGAAGGGAGTGGCAATGGTCGAGCGGTTGGTGGCTCAGGTTGATGTGGTGTACGAAAACTTTAGGCCGGGGGTCATGGAACGCCTTGGTGTGGGGTATGAGCGTTGTCGGGAGCTGAATCCCTCCGTGGTCTACGCGTCTGCGACCGGATACGGGCCAGACGGGCCCTACGCCCGCAAACCGGGTCAGGATGTGCTGGTGGAAGCCCTGACTGGCTGGGGCGCTCTCAACGGTGACAGCGAGGGGCGTCCTGTCCCTGTGGGAACCGCGATAGCCGATACTTTGGGCGCAATGAACGGTGCTTTTGCTGTCGCGGCTGCGCTCGTACACAGGGCGAAAACCGGAGAGGGCCAGCGGGTAAATGTCTGCTTATTTGATAGTGCCCTCGCTGCCCTTGCCGAGTGGGGTGTGCACTTTTTGAACTCTCCGGCAGGGGAGCCTCACCGCACTCCTGCCACCCATGCGAGCCCTTACACCCCACCCCCTTACGGGTTTTACAAGACCAAGGACGGTCACATCGCTCTCTCGAGTGGTCGTCAAATCAAGATTCTGAGTGAGATTTTGGAAATCGACGACCTTTCGGTGGATCCTGATTACTCGAGCTATTGGCCTCGGTTTAATAATCGGGAACGCTTTTCGGCGATTCTTGAAGAGGCTTTGGCCCGAAAGACAACTGCCGAATGGGTGGCGTTGATGGAGAAAGAAGACATGTTCGTCGCGCCGGTCAATTCTCTCGAGCAGGCTTTTTCGGACCCTCAAGTCGCCCACAACAACATGGTCCAAGAAGTGCCCAGCCCGATTGGACCCCTCAAACTCCTCGGTCCTCCCTACGTATTGAGTGAAACTCCGGCAACGATACGATCTGCGCCACCCACTCACGGGCAGCACACTGATGAGGTCCTTCAAGAAGCCGGTTTCAGCGAAGAGGAAATCGCCGAGCTGAAATCGGACAAAGCGATATAAGCGCTGTATCTGTGCACTCCAGATCGGTTTAACTTCGGGGGAAGGGGAGCTGCTTTGCGGAGTTAGCCAACCCGCAACGAAGGTTTTGCGGGTTGGAATGGTAGGAAACGACACTCCTTAGGTCCCGAATGAAAAGGATGTCGGTGGTTGCCGATAACGTCTGTGCTCTTTGGCTAAAGGGGGCGACATGGACTGGTTTGAGTATTGGTTGATTTTTGACGACGAGGAATGCGTGGAAACCCACTCCGTCATTTGTAGTGGCCTTGATGAGGCCACAGGCTTATTTGACGAGCTGTATCTGCAATTGCACCTTTCGGGGCATATCGAAGATTACGGTCTTACCCCTGATCGGCGGCCTTCGGCGATTGCCCTCCGGGAAAAAGACGGCGAAGAGAATCTCGCTTCGTATGAACTGCACCTTGATGTAACGGGCTAAGCCGAAGGCGGGCCAGGGTATCCGCTTCGGTGGTTTTTTCAGCGGCGAGGCTATTCGTCCCGGCCGTACTCCCCGTAATGGGTATCTGGGTATGCAGTGCCTGGTTCGTAACCGCCACGGCCTGAATGGAAGTCGCCCTCATTCATGCCATCGGGGTGGTCACCGTTGGCGTCTGGGCCGCTACGGCTGGTCTCTGCTGGCCTTAATGTTTTAGTGGACGGAGTGCTGAATGTTTCGGACCAGATCGACAGGACTTTGCTCACAAACCAGATCAATGCGGCAATGATGGCTATTCCGGCACCGAGGCTGATCAGGTTTTCCATGCCCACAGCCTTACAGTCACCTCAGACATATCGCTACCCCCGCAGTATCGACTGTGTTGGCTCAAACGGGGGTCTTCTTACCACTCCTCGCCCGTCACATGCCGAGGTCAGATGAACATTCCGTGCACTAGCTGATTGTGGTGAAACGCTTGGCGTCTTCCGCTGCAGGGTAGGACGCCTGGGCTCCGAGGCGTTGCACGCTCTCCGAGGCGGCATGAACTCCTGATCGAAGAGCTTGCTGCCACGGATGGCCACCATTCAGGGCCGAGACGAAGTAGCCCACAAAGCAATCACCCGCCCCCACAGTGTCAATCGCCGTGACTTTGGGTGCTTCTGCGAAGTATGGCTCGGAGCCGGCGGCATGGCCGAGTGCTCCTTGTGAGCCGAGGGTGACCACCACATTGGTGCCAATTGCTTCTGACCAAGCAGGGACCTGCTCGATAAGTTCTCCCGGCGAGAGCTCTAAAGTGGTTTCGATTCCTACGTCGGTGAGGAGTGCTTCTAGTTCGCCTTCATTGGCGATTAACCAGTCGGTGTGTTCGAGCATTTCGGGCGAAAGCGCTGAATAGGGCGCGATGTTCAACACTGTGGTCATGCCATGTGATTTCGCACTGCCTAAGCCCGCGAGTACAACGTCGTGACCCAACTCGAGTTGGCTGACGAAGAACTTCGCCTGTGAGTGAGTTGACACTGCGTGTTCAGCTGCTTCTGGCGTGATCTTTCCCGATGCACCCAAGAACACTGTGATGCGGTTTGCTCCGTCTGGTTGAACCCAAATTGTTGCATTGCCTGAAGGTCCATCAATCTGCTCGAGGTGTGCAAGATCAATGCCCTCCTGGGACAGACCCTCCAGCATCATCTCCCCGAAAGAATCGGTGCCCACACGCCCAATGAAGCTGACAGCGCTTCCCGCACGACGTGCGGCGACTGCTTGATTCGCGCCCTTGCCCCCAAGTCCTATTGTGAAATCAGAGGCAATGATGGTTTCACCCTCAGCGACTTCGCGGGGAACGTAGGCGACGAGGTCAACATTAGTGTTTCCGAGGACCACTACGTGGGCTACGGGCCGACCAGTGCTGTCGTCGTCTTGAGTCGCGTGCATTCCCCCACTATCCCATTAACGAGGGGATGCGCAGGGGGCAGAGTAATTAGGCACGGGAATTGAGCACGGGAATTGGACCCTACGCGGCGAAGTCTGATTCGGCGCTTCGTGTGAAGCTGACTTGGGGCTTTCTTGAGCTGTGTTGAGCGTTCTTGGGCGCCGGCGGTTTTTGTTGCTTTAGGCCTCGGATAGCCAATGGAGCGAGTTGGCGGAGAAAAGTTGGAAACTCGTGCGGGGAAGAAAAATGGCGGTTTCGGAGGCCTATTTGGCCCCCGAAACCGCCACCGTTAGTTCTACTGGTTCGACAAATCGTTGAAGAGCTCGTGGGCGTCTTCAGCAGACATCCCTT
Source organism: Pontimonas salivibrio (assembly GCF_002950575.1). Taxonomy (NCBI): domain Bacteria; kingdom Bacillati; phylum Actinomycetota; class Actinomycetes; order Micrococcales; family Microbacteriaceae; genus Pontimonas; species Pontimonas salivibrio. The sequence goes on along the minus strand of NZ_CP026923.1, from coordinate 1,231,545 downwards.
CGTGGACGACCTTCGATACTGCGGTGATCATCGCACGGGGGTTGGCACTTTGGAAGATGTTTCGACCCATGTCCACACCGGCAGCACCTTCATCAATGGAGCGCCTTGCCATAATCAGTGCGTCTAATTCGGGAAGTTTCTTCCCTCCTGCGACAACGATGGGCACCGGGCAGGTGGACACCACAGTGTCAAAGCCTTCTTCGGTGTAGTAGCACTTGATGATTTGCGCTCCCAGTTCGGCACCCATCCGAGTGGCGAGACGGAAGTAGCGCGCATCCCGCACCAACTCCTTACCTACCGCAACAACGCCCATGACCGGGATGCCGTAGCGCATTCCCTCATCGACAAGTGTGGTGAGGTTCTTAATCGATTGGGTTTCAAACTCCCCGCCAACAAACATTTGAACGGCGAGAGCTGAGGCGTTGATGCGGATTGCATCATCAAGGGTGATGGCGACCTGTTCATTGGACAGCTCTTTGAGAATGCTGGGTCCTCCAGAGGCACGCAACACAATCGCTTTATCCATGGCGGGGTCGACTGACGTGCGAATGGCACCCCTTGTGGCCATCAAAGCGTCTGCTTTATCCAGTAGGGGCGGAATGGTCAGGTCAAGGCGTTCTAAACCAGTGGTGGGTCCTTGGAAGTAACCGTGGTCGACAGCGAACATCACTGTCTTTCCCGATTCTTTACGGAAAATCCGTCCGAGGCGGTTTTTCTGGCCCCATTCCAAAGAGTTTGCTCCTCGCACGTGGAAACCATGATTTTCCACGGGAACGTCCGCAAAGTAGTTACGTGATTCGGTGTCGTCTGCCTCTGGCATTTTTCTCCTTCTAGTGGTGGCTTTTTTGCTGGTTATGGCGTGGGAATAATCGCGACCTTGATGGCGTCGGGAGCGGAAATGGTCTCCACCGCCTGGTCGTATTCTTCGAGACTGAAACGGTGAGTGATCAGTGGGTCCACCACGATTCGGCCGGTTTCTAACAGTGCCATTGCCTGTTGGTAATCGGGTACCGTCGAGTTTGAGCTTCCTACTACTGTCAGCTCTCGGTAGTGAACCAGGTTGGGGTCAACCGAGGCCATTTCTCCTGCAGGGAAACCGGCAAAAAGGCTGACCCGTCCGTGTTTAGCTGCCAGGCTCATGGCTTGGTTCACTAACGCAGGTATTCCAATGCAGACGATGACGACGTCGGCACCTTGCCCGTTGGTGGCTGCCAGCACCAACTCTTCAAGATTTTCTTGAGTCGGGTCGACTGCCAACGAAACCCCAAACTGGGACCCAAGGTTCCGCCGAAATTCCATCGGCTCACTGAGAATGACTTGGTGGGCTCCGGAGAGTTCGGCGAGGGCGGAGTGGAGTAATCCAATGGCTCCGCCACCCATCACCAGCACGGTGTCGCCGACACCGACGTTCAAAAAACGTTGGCCATGAATGATGCACGAGAGCGGTTCAGCGAGCGCTGCTGCGGCGGGATCCAGATCGGCGGAGTAGGAAACAACTACACCATCGGCTACAGCCCTCGCGGGAATGCGGATAAATTCCGCCATGCCACCATCAGTTTGGTGACCGAGGACGAGGGCGTTCTCACACAGATGCACCCTTCCTCTTTGGCACTGGTAACAGCCACCGCAGGAGTAGGTGGGGCATATGCCCACGGTGTCACCGGGGGAGTAGGCATCGACGCCTTCTCCGATTGCTTCGATGACACCGGCAACTTCATGCCCGAGAATTCGGGGCGCGATGACGCCCTTTTTCTTTAATCCTCGAACAATTCTTAAATCAGTCCCACAAATAGTGTTTGCACCCACCCGAATCACTAATTCTCCCGGGCCGGGAGTGGGGGTGTCGACGTCCTCCACGCGGACGTCGCTTGGGCTGTGATAGCGCACGGCTTTCATGTGGGTGGGTTCTCCTTGTGTGCTGATGAGACTGAGGGTAAGAGTGCTTGGGCGGTCGCAGAGTCGGTCAGCAGTGTCGTGATGTAACCGCTTTGCGCTGCTGCGTTGATGATTTTTATCTTTGACGCGCCATACGCAATCGAGATGGTCTGCGGGATGTTTTTGAGCTTTTCGATGTCAACACCAATGACTCGAGAGGAAAACTCGGTGGATACGGGGACACCTTGTTCGTCAATGAAAATTCCGGCGACATCGCCCACTGCGCCGAGACCGGCGAGCTGTGCGGTGTCTTTTTGGGTGATGTACCCCGCACCGACGAGGGCGGAGGATTCGGGAGCCAAAGCACCGAGGCCGACTAGCGCGACGTCTGCTTGCGCTGAGCGCTCAAGCACATGTGACACTGCGCTTTGCTGACGCAGTGATTCCGCCGCAGCCACACTGTCGAGCATGAGGGGCGCACTCAGCAATTCGAGCTTTGCGCCCAGTTTATTGCTCGCTTTTCTGGCCAACTCCACCCCGTTCGAGGCGTCGTCGCTAATGCGCATCGATCCAATCATCTGAATGACGCTGAGGGTTGACTGCGTGGGGTTAAACAGGTGATCCACGACGTGACCGATCGAGCGTCCCCAACACACGCCCAATGTGCCGGGGTTCGGCAGCGAGTCTGCGACGAGTCCTGCGCCAATACGACCTAATGCATCTCGGACGTTGGGGGCCGAACGGGCATCGCCCTCAACAACGACGACTTGGCTCAGGCCGAGGTGTGCTGCGAGCTGCTGCTCCCAGTCCATGCGTCTGTGAACAGGAAAGCGAACCGAAATCTCGACTAGGCCTCGGTTCATGGCTTCTTTAATCATCCGGGACACGGTGGACCGGGACGCATGGATCAGGTGGGCAATTTCTTTCTGGTCCAGTCGTTGCACAAAGTGCATATGCGCGACGCGAGCGAGTTCTTGGTCATCGCGGCGATCAATGGTTGTTTCCATCAAGCTCCACTTGCGCTTTCGCCTTTTTGCCGGGCGGAAAGGCGGTGGAGGGTCGGGGCGAGGGCATCGTAGGCGGCGCGGTATTCGTCGAATAACGGCTGGTAGGCCTTAGTAATTTCCTGGTCTGGTTGGATTTGATAGTCAACATGGACCATATGGTCGACACCTTCTTGGATGCTGGAGAAAATCTCGGCCCCGACGCCAGCCAAAAGCGCTGGACCTAAGGTCGCCGATTCAGCGACCTTCGTGACTTGGAGGGGCACGCCTGACACATTCGCGTGCATTGCCAACCAGAAAGGATTATTCACTGCTCCGCCGCTGACCACCACTTCTGAAATATTGTGCCCCTGCTCCTTGAACCGGCGCATCGTGTTTTCACTGCCGAAACAGACGGACTCAATCATTGCGCGGAAAATGTGCTCTCGTTGGTGACTAAGGGACAGGCCCAGAAGGGCGCCCCGTGAGCGGGCGTCGACATAGGGCGTTCGGTTTCCTTGGAAGTGGTCCAAGACGAGAAGACCATCGGAGCCGGGCGGTAGTTGCTCGGCTTTTGAGGTGAGCTCCCTGAAGAATTCCTCGGAGGCCTGGCCTCCCACCAAATTGCGGAACCAGCCAACCATCGAGCCACTGGAGGTTTGGCCACCCTCCACGGTGTACTGGCCCTCGATGACGGCGTCGGGGTAGCTGCCCCAGGTGCCTTCGCCGTGGGTTCTTTTTGCCGTTTGGAGTAGGAGCAGGTGTGAAGAGCCGGTGATGAGCGCCATCGCACCGGGGTTGACAACGCCCAGGCCCACCTGGGCCACGAAGGCGTCTGCCCCGCCCATGACGACCCGCGTGCTGGGGTCAAGCCCTAATTCTTCGGCAGCGCTGGAGGTGAGGTTTCCCACGGCGGTGCCCATTGGTACCACCGTGTCAGGGAGCTTGTCGACGAGATCGGCAATGCCGACTCGGGCATACAGTTCGGAAGCCCAGCCGCCCTTCTCACGGTCGTAGTATGCGCGGATCGCTGCGGTGTTGAGCGAGGCCACTTTCTCTCCGCTGAGCCTCCAGGTGAGGTAGTCGGTGTACTCAGCAATCCAGCTTGCTTTTTCGTAAGTCTCGGGTTCGTGCCGGGATAGCCATAGGGATTTGGAGGTGAGCCACTCGGCGGATGCGTGGTGTTGGCCTGAAAGCTCTAGCGATGGCGAACCACTGGCCGCAATATCTGCCGCTTCCTGCTCGGCGCGAACGTCCATCCAGATGATTGCGGGTCGAATCACTCGACCTGAGTCATCTAGGCACACCACTGTGCAACTCGTGGCTCCTACCGCGATTGCCGCGATGTCAGAGGGTTCGGCGTGTATTTCATGCATTGCCTGGCGCACACCAGCAACGGCGGCCGACCACCAGTCATCAGGATTTTGTTCTGCCCAACCGGGCCGGAGGAAATTGGTGGGGTACGCGTTTCTTACGTAGACGAGGGGGGTTCCTGAAGTGTCGAAAATTCCAACGCGTAAACCTTCAGTTCCGCCGTCGAGACCAATGAGAAGAGGCCCGTGGGACATCAGTGTCTCCTTTGCCTTTGCTAACTAAATCGATACCCTCAGCGTAGGGTCAACAACCCGATAGCGTGCACAAAATTGAGCAACAACGCAATTAATTTCACCGCGAGTGTCGTGGCACTTCACAAGCCTCAAGACTTGCCGGCCCACGGAACCCGTGTGATCACGGCCTGGTGACAAATTGCGAAATTTATGACACGGATGCCCGGATCACCGGCAAGGGCAGTTGGGATGCGCGCAGGGGATTGAGGAAACTGTCGGTAATGATTGAGGTGAATCTATCGAGGCTAAATACCCGAAACAGGGCTCTGCGGTGGAATTTTGAACTATCGGCTACCAGGAAGGCGTCCTTCGCACTGTCGAGCATTGCGCGTTGGAGTTCAATCTCGTAGCTGGTGTTACTAAACGCACCATTGTCGCTGATCGAATCGGCGCCAAAGATGGCCACATCAACTCGAAGCTGTTGAACTTGTTCCACTGCGGTCGGGCCCCACATGTTGGTCGACTCCGGAAGGAGCTCGCCTCCGATAAACACGAGTTGAATTCCCGGTCGTTTGGCGACTTCTAATCCAATTCGCAAATCGTTGGTCACAATAGTCAGCTCGGCGTGTTCTAGTGCCTTTGCCACTTCCAGCGTTGTGGTCCCACTGTCGAGTAGCACGACCTGACCTTCGCGGATTCTGTCAGCCATTGCTCGGCCGATCAGGCGCTTCTCACGAATGTGGGGCGTGGGGGGTTCTGCCTCGTCGGCCGAGAGCTGAATTCTCGCACCGCCATAAGAGCGCTCAATGAGCTGCAGCTCGTCGAGTTTCGCGAGATGGCGGCGAATGGTCGACTCGTCGACCCGCAACTCGTCTGCCAGATCTCGTACTGATCGGAAACCGTGTTGCTGGATCGATTCAAGGATTTGAGATTGCCGCTTCACTGCGTCCTCCTGAAGCTATCCAGATGTGAACCCCACGATAGCGGGGAATTGGTAACATTTCGGCCACGATGCACAACTTTTGCACGAAACGTGCAGGAGCGTGATTGACATCGGGCAAAACCAGACCCTACAGTGAGGACACTCTGGTTGGTAGCGGGCCAGGAGGTTAGATATCTTCGCTACGCCTTATGAACACGAAGGAGTGATCTTGAAGTTCACGAAGAAATGGACCGGACTTGCGGTCCTGGGAGCAGCAGCTCTCGTACTCTCGGGTTGCACCTCGACCGAAGCCGACACGGCTGCAGTCGATGAGGGCTCGGCAGACGAGAACACCAGTGAAGAAAGCAGTGCAGCCGCGTCAGACCAGTCAATGGTTGTGGTTGTGAAGCTCACCGGTATCGGTTGGTTCGACCGCATGGAAGAGGGTGTCGTTGCCTTTGCCGAGCGCACTGGAATCGACGCCCGACAGGATGGTGGAGACGACGCCAGCCCTGAAAAGCAGGTCGCCATTGTGCAGAACCTGATTGCGCAGAACCCCACCGCAATCGGTGTGGTTCCGAACTCCATCGAGGCGATGGAGACAGTCTTGGGTGAAGCCCAAGCTGCCGGCATCATTGTTGTGGGACACGAAGCGGTTGGCATGCAAAACGCTGACGCCGTAATCGAAGCCTTCGACAACACCTGGTACGGCGAGCAAATCATGGACAACCTGGCCCAGTGCATGGAAGAAGAGGGCGAGTACGTTCAGTTTGTCGGTGGGTACACCGCTCAGAGCCACATGCAGTGGGTTGAGGGTGCACTTGCATCGCAGACTGCCAACTACCCGGGTATGACCCTGGTGGAGGAGCCCATCGAAAGTAAGGAAGACGAGACCGTCGCTTACGAGCGCGCGAAAGAAATCCTTGCTAAGTACCCGAACATCAAGGGCTTCCAGGGTTCAGCTGGAACAGACGTGGCCGGTATCGGACGCGCCGTTCAGGAAGCTGGCCTGCAGGATTCCGTGTGTGTGATGGGAACCAGCATTCCGTCAGTGTCAACCAAGTACCTCGAAGACGGCTCGATCGACAAGATCTTCTTCTGGGACCCGGCGCTCGCCGGTGAAGCCCAGTTGGCGATCGCACAGATCCTCGCCGACGGAGGAACAATCAGTGCAGGAACCGACCTGGGCATTGAGGGCTACAACAGCCTCTCGCAGCTCGACGGTTTCGACAACGTGTGGGTTGGTGAAGCCGCGGTTATCGTGGACGCCGACAACGCATCGCAGTACCCCTTCTAAAGAGCTCTCTAGAGCTTCCTGATAGGGAGGTTGGACCCGGAACTCATTGAGATCCCGGGTCCAACTTCCCTTGAGGGGAAGGTAAAGAATTTCATCCAGCACAACGACCGTGAGGGACATCACCGACAATGAGTAAGACGGCGCCGGTTCTTGAAGTAAAGAACATCATCAAGACTTACGGTGGGGTGAAGGCCCTCGACAACGTGTCGATGTCCCTCGTCGCAGGACACGTTCACTGCCTCGCCGGTGAGAACGGATGCGGGAAGTCAACCCTCATCAAAATTATTTCGGGTGTAGAACGCCCAGATTCTGGACAAGTAATCATTGACGGCGAAGTCCAAGCCGCACTGAATCCCGTCGATTCCATCCTCGCCGGAATCCAAGTGATCTACCAAGACTTTTCCCTTTTTCCGAACCTCTCAGTGGCAGAAAACATCTCCATCACTGCACAGGTCGCGCGGAAAACCAAGCTCTACTCATCGAACAAAGCCCGCGAAGAAGCATCCGCGATCGTCGCCGAGCTCGGACTTTCACTCGACCTTGACACCCTCGTGGAAGACCTCTCCGTCGCTGACAAACAACTGACAGCGATTTGTCGGGCACTCGTCAACGACGCCCGCATCATCATCATGGATGAACCGACAACCGCCCTCACTCACAGCGAAGTGAAGTATCTCTTCAAGCTCGTTGACCGTCTCAGGCAGCGCGGGGTGGCACTTGTTTTTGTGAGCCATAAGTTGGAAGAGGCGCTAGAGGTTTCTCAAGATGTGACCATTCTGCGAAACGGACAACACATCATCTCTGGTCCTGCTGAAGAGTTCGACCGTGCCTCCTTGGTGAAACACATCACCGGACGGGAAGTACTTGAAGTGCGAAACGTCAGTACTCCGGATTATCAGTCACCGCCGCTTCTCTCAGTAGAAGGCTTGGACCTCCCCGGGGCATTCTCAGGAGTCAGTTTCACTGTTCATCCGGGAGAAATCGTGGGTATCTCAGGTCTTCTTGGCTCCGGTCGGACCGAAATCGCGGAAGCTCTCTTTGGAGTGCGGCCGGCGAAAGCGGGCACCGTGCAAGTGGATGGAAAGACCGTGAAAATTCGGAGCATCAGGGATGCTCTGCGGGCCAAAATCGGTTACCTACCGGAGGATCGCCTTTCGCAAGGTCTCTTTCTTGAGCGCTCCGTCGGAGAAAACCTGATCGCAAGCTCCCTCGACTCACACCGAGGACGGGGGCCCCTGCTGGATTCGGCCCGAGTGAAACAGACCATTTCCGAAATGTTTGACCGGCTCCGAATCAAGGCAGCGAGTACTGAGGCAAAGGTGCGAAGCCTCTCTGGGGGAAATGCCCAGCGCGTCGTGATCGGCAAGCTGATCGCCACCAGGCCGAAAGTGTTGATCCTCAACGGACCCACGGTGGGTGTTGACATTGGTTCGAAGGAACAGATTTTGGAAATTCTTCGAGCAGAAGCAGCGGGCGGGATGGGAATCATCGTCATATCCGACGACGCCGCCGAGCTCGTGGCGGTGTGCAACCGAGTGTTGGTAGTAAAACAGGGACGAATTGTGGAAGAACTCACCAGTGAGCAAGTCAGCGTCGGGACGATTCAGGAGAAAACTGCAGCATGAGCAACTCACGAATGTCAACAGTGGCCCAATTTGTTGAGCGTTTTCGTGGCGCTAACAACGAAGGCATCCTCCTTCTCGTGCTTGCTGCACTGGTCTTAGTGATTGGCACACTAAACCCCGTATTTTTCTCGGTCAGCACGCTTTTCTCGATTCTCCGGGGTGTGCTTGTTCCATTGATTTTGGCCCTTGCGGTGTTGATCATCATGATTTCGGGCGGAATTGATGTGTCGTTTGTGGCGATCGCAATATTCGCGGGCTACACCTCAGTGGTTATTGCCCAGTCTGGTGGGGGTGACCCCGGGCTCATCGTGATCATTCTCATTGCCTTGTTCTTTGGTTTGTTACTTGGCGCCTTCAACGGCTTTGTCATTAGCCTTTTCCGGCTACCTACCTTGATTGTTTCCCTGGGAACCCAGAGTCTCTTTAAAGGCATCCTGTTGGCCTACGTGGGCTCGAAGTACATCGCCAACCTTCCGCCGAGCATGGACAGTGTGGCCACAACCAACATTTTGTCCATCCCACAAGATCAGGGGGTGGCAAACCTTCACGTCCTGGTCATCCCGGTCGCCATCATCTTGATTCTGGTGGCCTGGGTACTGAAAAAGACCATGTTCGGACGAGCCGTCTACGCAATCGGTGGCGACATGGAAGCAGCCCGTCGTGCTGGATTCCCGGTCGTGCGCACGCAGTTTTACATTTACATGCTCGCGGGCGCGTTGGCCGCAATAGGCGGATTCCTGCACGTCACCCTGGGCCGGGCAGCCAACCCTCAAGACCTTGTAGGCAATGAGCTTGACGTCCTTGCCGCGGTGGTCTTGGGCGGAGCGTCAGTCTTTGGTGGTCGCGGGTCTGTGTTTGGCACAGTGTTGGGCGTGTTGTTGATACAGGTAATCAACAACAGCCTGATTCTGGCGGGAGTCCCCACGTCCTGGCAGCGCACCGCAGTCGGCGTTTTGCTGCTGGTTGGTGTGGGAATTCAAGCGCTCTCAGCCAGGCGGCAGTCTATGAAATCGCACGTGACCGAAGATACGGAAAAGGAGTAGGGCCGGTGGCTTCACAAAACACTGAAACCAAAACTCTCGCGCTGGCTAACTCCCGAATCGAGACATCGCTGCGGGGGATGCTAAGCCGAACCCAGGAACACAGCTCGGTGACGAGAATGTTGGTGATCCTGCTGGGCTCCTTCGCATTCTTCACCGTGTTGCAACCGGCAATCTTTCTCAACCCAGTAAACCTGCAGAACATTTCGATTGCATCGCCGGAAATCGGAGTGATCGCCATTGCGATGATGTTGGCGATGCTTACGGGGGGTATTGATCTTTCCCTCATCGCTATTGCAAACATGTCAGCGATTACGATCACCACTCTTTACTCGACGCTCGCTGCTGAAGACCCCCAAGCAGCGGCAGAAGCAATGCCTTTTATTGTTCTCTTAGGCCTAGTGGTGGGGGGCGTAGCCGGAGCGTTTAATGGGTTCTTGATCGCGAAACTTCAAATCGTTCCGATTCTCGCAACACTCGGCACCATGCAGATCCTGAACGGGCTTGCGATTGTGTGGACGGGTGGAAGTACGCTCTACGGCGCCCCAGAGGCACTCACCGCAGTGGGAAAGAGCGGGATTCTTTACGTCCCCACGCTTTTTGTGCTCTTCCTGCTTACCGCACTTGGTGTTGGAGTATTTCTCAACCAAACATCACTGGGCAAAAAGCTACAGCTCCTTGGGAGCAATCCAGTGGCGGCAAAGTACTCAGGAATTGATACCTCCAGAGTCCTCATGAGGACCTACATCGTCACGGGATTATTGGGAGGCTTTGCTGGGATTTTGTTCCTTGTTCGAAACCCCACCTCCAGCGCGGACTACGGCAGTTCCTATCTCCTCCTTGCCATTGTGATTGCGGTGCTCGGGGGGACCAACCCCGCAGGAGGATTTGCCACAGTCTGGGGTGTAGTGCTGGCGACGCTGACTCTGCAGGTCGTCTCGAGCGGTTTTACCGCGGTGCGCCTGTCGGCCTACGAGTACGCCATTACCCAGGGTCTAATCCTCATCGTCGTAATGGTTCTGGATTTCCTCAGTTCGCGACGTAAGACACGAGCGCCTAAGTTAAGCCGTTTCAAATTGAGAAGAAAGGAAGTGTGAGCGTCATGAGAAAGATCATTAATGACCCTGAGGCCTTCGTAGACGAAATGATCGAGGGAATCGTCCTCGCGCACCCCGAGTTGGTGAAAACCCCCACCGATGATCCTCGGATCCTGGTTCGAGCGGATGCTCCGGTCGCCGGCAAGGTCGGTATCGTCACCGGAGGAGGATCTGGGCACCTGCCCCTGTTCAAAGGGTACGTGGGAACGGGTCTTGCTTCTGGTGTAGCCATCGGAAACGTGTTTTCTTCGCCTTCGGCGAAGCAATGTTTTGAAGCGACCAAAGCTGTCAACGGTGGGGCAGGTGTGCTTTACCTTTACGGCAACTACGGCGGGGACGTCTTAAACTTCGACCTCGCAGCCGATATGGCTGACCTCGAGGGCATCTCGACCGAGACCGTTCTTGGCTGCGACGATGTGGCGAGCCAGCCTCGCGAGAGAGCCCGCGATCGACGTGGCGTAGCAGGAATTTTCTTTGCGTTTAAAGCAGCGGGTGCTGCAGCGGAAAGAGGCGACAGTTTGGCAGAGGTCGCGGCTGTGGCCCAAGACATCGTCGATCACACGGCCACAATGGGAATTGGGCTCTCACCGACAATCTTTCCGGTGACAGGTCAGGCGAGCTTCGAGTTGCCAGAGGGTGAAATGGAAGTGGGTATCGGAATTCACGGAGAACCCGGAATTCACCGCGGTGAGCTGGAGTCAGCAGACGCCATTGTCGACCGTCTCGTCGATCCGTTGGTGACTGACCTGTCCCTCACAGAAGGCGACCGTGTTGCAGTGCTCGTCAATGGTCTCGGCTCTACTCCATTGGAAGAGCTCTACATCATGTACCGGCGGGTCAATCAGGTGCTATCTGAGCGAAAAATCAGCGTTGAAAAGGTCTATGTCGGTGAGTACGCGACATCACTAGAAATGGCGGGAGCATCAATTTCTTTGCTTGCGCTAAACGATGACCGCAAGGCACTACTCGATGCACCCGCTCAGTCACCGTTCTTCCAGGAAGGTTAAGTCCACGAAATGGATTCTGCACGACTAAAAATTGCCATCAAGAACGCCCTTGGGGATCTCGTCGACTATGAAAATGAACTGCGAGACCTTGATGCCGCGTTGGGCGACGGTGACCTGGGAATTACGGTCGCTGCCGGATCGCGAGCGGTAATCGACGCATTGGATGGGCTTCCTGAAACCGCAACACCCACCGACATCGCGAGGACGTGTGCGGCGACTTTTGCCGACGCGAACCCTTCCACGATGGCGGCTTTGGTCGCGGGAGGCCTCCTCGCTGGTTCGAAGACGTGGGAAGGCAAGGACACCATCAGTGTGGCTGATGCTGCCCTTTTCGTTCAGGCCGCGGCGGATAGCATCGCAAAGCGAGGGCGTTCCCAAGTGGGGGATAAGACCATACTTGACGCCATCTACCCCGCTGCCGAAGCACTTGGTGACGCAGCTTCGGTCGATGACGCACTCCCCAGCGCTGTCGCTGCCGCTGAGAAAGCTGTTCAAGACACGAAGAGTATGCAGTCCATGAGGGGTCGCGCCTCATGGCTTCAGGAGCGCAGCATCGGGCTCCAGGATCCAGGCGCCACCGCCTTTTGGTATCTATTGCGTTCTTGGCAGAAGACGAACGCCAACTAGTAGCGAGTTTTTGAGAAAAGGAGCAGGAAATGGCACAAATCGGATTTATCGGCATGGGCACAATGGGTCAGGGAATGGCCCTCAATCTCGCCAAGGCCGGTCACACGGTGAAGACCTGGAATCGCACGCCCTTTGATTCTCGCGCTCTAGGAGCAGAACCTGCGGCAACCATGGCAGAAGCCATGAGTGGCGCGGATTACGTCATGTATTGCTTGGGCGATGACCGGGCCGTGGAAGATGTTGTCTTCGGCCCTGAGGGAGTGTTGGCGAACGTTGAGAGTTCACAGGTCGTCATCGATCTTTCGACGATTGATCCTGAGACTTCCGCCAAGGAATCCGCTGCATTTGCGGAAAAAGGCGTCAAGTTCTTGGACGCGCCGGTGTTCGGCTCCAAAGGAGAAACGAATGCTGGGGGCCTATGGATTGTGGTGGGAGGTCCCCGTGAGGTCTTTGAGAGCGCGGCAGAAGTATTGGACCCCATCAGCGAAACAACTCACTACATGGGTGAATCGGGCAGCGGTGCAAAGATGAAGTTGGTTGGCAACCTCATCGTGGCTGCGCAACTCGAAGCTCTGGGTGAATCACTGACGCTAGCGAAAAAAGCCGGCCTGAACCTGGTTGATGTGCTCGGTGTGCTCAAGGTGACCGACTTCAAGTCGCCCATTTTTGACGGAGTAGGTGCCGCTGTGGTCGCTGGAGATTATTCTCCAAGCTTCGCTCTGAAGTGGATGTTGAAAGACGCGAACCTCGTGGTCGCTTTTGCCGAGCGCCTCGGTGCACCAGTGCCGGCTACTCGGTCAACGAGGACCACTATCGAGAAAGCCATCGCAGAAGGTTGGGGCGAAGAGAACGCATCGGCATTGATTAAGGCGCTTTCGAAAGAAGGTGGCGTCGACCTCGCTTCCTAACGTCCACCGCCTCATTATCGATCCCTGGAGTTCACTTTGTCCTGGTTAACCGAAGTATTTTCTGCGCCCAAGCCTGTCATCGCGATGTGTCACATGAAGCCTCTGCCGGGGGATCCGTCCTACGACAGTGCTTCCGGCATGGCCTATCTTGTCGAGTCAACTCGGAAAGAGATGCTGGCCCTTCAGGCTGGTGGTGTTGATGCCGTGATGTTTTCCAACGAATTCAGCCTCCCCTACCTAACCGAGACGGAGCCGATCACCGCCATATCGATGGCGAGGATCATTGGCGAAATTTCACACGAATTGTCGATACCTTTCGGGGTCAACGTGTTGTGGGATGCTCAAGCCTCCATCGATCTAGCAGTGGCGACTGGGGCATCATTCGTCCGAGAAATCTTTACCGGCGTCTACGCGTCAGACTTTGGCCTGTGGAACACCAACGTGGGAAGGACGGCAAGGCGTCAGCGAGCAGTCGATGGCCAGGCCGTTCGTTTGTTGTACAACATTGTTCCCGAAGCCGCTAGTTACTTAGGTGAGCGAAGCATTGAACAGATCACGAAATCTACGGTGTTCAATTGCAAGCCTGACGGTTTGTGTGTCTCCGGCCTGACGGCAGGAGCGGCCACAGATGCAACAGTGCTCCAGCGGGTCAAGGACTATGCAGGGGACACCCCGGTCATCGTCAACACCGGTGTTCGTGAGGACAGCGCCTACGAGTTGCTGTCCATTGCGGATGCGGCCGTTGTTGGAACCTACTTCAAGAGGGACGGCGTGTTTGAGAACGAAGCAGACACCACTCGAGTGGAGCGGTTAATGGCTGAAGTGACACGCTTGAGAGCCGATCTAGCGGGCAAATGAGTCCGACGAAGTCTTACCTCGGAGTCGATGTCGGCACCTTTGAAACCAAAGGGGTCCTCGTCGATGACGCCGGCACAGTCCTCGCAATGGCCACCAGAGGCCACGGCATTTCCACGCCGGCCGACGGACACGTCGAACAAGACGCCGACCTGGTGTGGTGGGCTGAGGTTGCTGCTGTCTGTCGTGACCTGATGGCAAGTGACGGGGCTAAGAACACGGTCGTCCAAGCAATGGCGGTCAGTGCGATCGGTCCATGTGTCCTCCCAATAGATGAGAATTTGCGTCCACTTCGACCCGGAATTCTCTACGGCGTGGATACCCGCGCAAACGAAGAGATTGAATTGCTTCGCGACCGACTGGGCGACGAAGAAATCAGCCGTCGTAGCGGCAATAGTCTCACCAGCCAGTCCGCAGGGCCCAAGATTATGTGGATTTCACGTAATGAGCCTGAGGTTGCGGCAAAAACACGGTGGTATGTCACCAGTCAGAGTTATCTGGTGGCGAAACTCACCGGTGAAGTCACGATGGATCACGGCACCGCCGGGTATTTCCATCCGCTCTACGATCTAGGCGCCCAGCAATGGGACGTAGCCGGGTGTGAAGACTTTGTTGAGCTAGCTCAGCTTCCCCGTGTGACCTGGGCAACCGAAATTGCCGGAACGGTCACACCTGAAGCGTCTGTGGAAACCGGGGTTCCCGAGGGTGTTCCTGTCTTAGTGGGGACTACCGATTCACCGGCAGAAGCAGTCGGCGCAGGAGTGGTCGCAGCTGGCGACATCATGATGCAGTACGGTTCCGCCGGGTACATGATTAACGTCTTGGCGGCACCACAACCCAGTGCTGATCTGTGGGCGGCGCCATTTGTCTTCCCAGGCACCTTCGTTGCGGCTGCCGGAACGGCAACCGCTGGCACCATCACCCGCTGGGTCGCCGATTTGCTTGACTTGGACTCAACCCAAGGGGATGCCGCGATGTTTTCCGCGCTAATCGAATTGGCCCAGCAATCGCCTCCCGGAGCGAGAGGCCTCTTGATGCTTCCGCATTTCAGCGGTGAGCGTACGCCTCTTCAGGACCCCTTGGCTCGAGGTGTCATTCACGGGTTGACGCTCGGTCATACCCGCGCGGATGTGGCCAGAGCGGCAATCGAGGGAATTGCTCACTCTCTGTCACATGCTTTCCTCAGTTTCGATGATGCAGGTTTACCCACGGGCACGATTACCGCAATCGGCGGAGGCACCAAGAATTCCATCCTGCTCGCATCGGTTTCGGCGGTAACCGGCAAAGATCAAGTCTCTATTGAAAGTGTGGGAGCCGCATTCGGTGATGCTGTTCTGGCGGCCTATGCGTCGGGGCGTTTCTCGAGCCCCCAAGAGTGCATGGAATGGATTCGGGTGAAAGCCCGGCAAGAACCCGACCCAGCAATCTCCGCTGTACTCGTCGCGGATCATGCTGACTACCGTGAACTCTATGAAGCAACTAGGCAACTGTCGCACCGTAGGGCGGTCAGGGGGTGAGTCCTGATTCACGATGGGCCGACCTTGCCAGGCAGCTCGCCCGCGGGACACAGCTCTCCGCGGGGGACAAAGCGTCCATCTTCATGACCGATGCCGGCGCGATGCCTGCAGTAGAAGCCTTTGTGGAGGAATGTTATCGCTGCGGTGCTGAGCCGGCGGTTTTGCTCACTACTGATGAATTTGATCGGGCCGCGCTTCGACACCTTCCAGATGAGGTGCTCCACATTGCGCCTGGTCTCGAGCTGGCCGCGATGGAGTGGTCGGACGTTCACGTATCTTTTCGCTCGATGGTGCCTCCCGGGCCGAATCTGAGCCCGAGGCGCTCCGCACTGCAGCGGCGAGGAAAAGGCCTTGTGTCCCAGGCCCGCTGGGAGAGCACGCGTTGGTGTCTAGTGAGAGTCCCCACCCCTGAATGGGCCGACTTTATTGGCGAAGACTTTTCTCAGGTCCAGGAGGAGTTCTTCGCTGGGACATTGGCTGATTGGGATGCGCTATCGAGTCAGCAGTCAGATCTCTGCGAGCACTTGAACTCGGCGACGTGGGTGCGGGTGACCTCTACCGATACCGACCTTACATTTGGCGTCAAAGGGCGCTCTTGGGTGGGGTTTGCAGGCGAAGCTAACCTGCCCGATGGAGAAGTGGCCACGGCGCCGTTGGATGACGAGGTCGATGGCCACATCACCTTTCCGGGGACATTCTGGTTTGCAGGAGTGGCAATTTCCGACCTTCGGTTGGTTTTTGAGCGCGGGCTGGTGGTTTCGGCCGAAGCGTCTGAAGGGGCCGACTTCGTCACCACCCTGCTGGAGTCTGACCCGGGTGCGAGACGGGTCGGTGAACTGGGAATAGGAACCAACTCGTTGATCAGAACGTTCACGGGCGATCTCCTCATCGACGAGAAAATCATGGGCACCATGCATCTTGCCCTGGGACGCGCTTACCCTGAATGTGGCGGTATTAACGAGTCGTCTATCCACTGGGATATCGTGAAGGATTTGCGAAGCCAGGGGGGCGCCGTTGAGTCCGATGTGGGAACCCTAATCAGCGGAGGCGCTCCAGGGGCACTCTTGGCACCGTTCGCCGATTGAACCGTGCGCTGTAGGGGAGCTTTTTCTGGGCACAGGAGGCTGAAAACCGCGGTCCTCTCTTAGCCGTGAGGCGCATGGACGACCTAGCCATTTGGGGCGACGTGAATGTGTCGAAACGGCCCCTTCAGGTCACTCGCTAGAACGTTGCCTTCGCGTTGTCGGAGGTCGGCACAATGTGGCCTTGGTTGACAGCCAGATCTGTTTCCAGCAGGTCAGGAAGCTTCTCTAGAAGTGACCGCACATGGTCGGAGGCCAAGTGTTGTTGGAAAGCGTCCTCTGATTCGTATACCTCCACCATAAAAAAACGGCCCGGAACTTCGCTGTCTCGGTGAACCAAGTACTTCACTACTCCCGCTTCATCCCAGGAGCCTTCAGCGACCATAGTGAGCTGGGTGAACAGCTCGGCTTCTTTGCCGCTTTTAGCCGTAGCGACAGCAATTACCGTCTTTTGTCCTTCGTTGTGTGACAATTCAGTGCCCATTTCCTCGAAGATGACGGTTTCCCGTTCGTGTCACGCAGTTTAGCCCTCTGTGCCAGTCAGCGCTATGGATGAGACCTTGGGCCCTCACGCCCTCGCTTTGGAGCTAGCACTGGGTGATGGCAGTGTGAGCGTCTGTGCGCCGTTTAGAGGACTCATGAGCACAATGTGCTCCGTTAGAGCTCAAACGTTTCCGGTTGGTTCAGAACACGCCGTGAGGCTACCTCGCGTCATCCTCACGGGCAAGGCGCTGTGAGATGTAGACGGGGATTAGCGACAGCAAGATCACAACTGTGGCAACCACGTTGACGACGCTGGCCTGGTTGGGCCTGGCCATTTCTTTCAAAATCCACAGCGGCAGGGTGTCCACCCCTGGTGGGGCGGTAAAAATCGTCACATACACTTCGTCGAAACTAAGGGCGAAAGCGAGCAGTGCTCCGGCGATGAAGGAAGAGCGAAACTGGGGGAAGGTGACCAGGCGGAACGTTTCCCACAAACCGGCACCGAGGTCCATTGAGGCTTCTTGCATGCTGGGGTTCATGCGTTTTAGTCGCGCGAACACGTTGTTGAACACCATGACGATGCAGAACGTGGCGTGGGAAACGATTAGGCCGAAGTAGCCCACATCGATACCGATGGGGGAGAGGAAGTTGGAGTAGGTGTTGGAAAAAGCCACACCGGTGACCACACCGGGTAGTGCAATGGGCAACACAACGAGCAGGTTGACGGTGCTTTTGCCGAAAAAGTCGTAGCGGCTCAGGGCAAAAGCCACCAGGGTCCCCAAAATGGCGGCAAAGACCATCGCGATACTGGCCACAATGAACGAATTCAACAGCGCCATACGAATCGGTTCATAGGTGGCCGCAAATATCCACCAGTCAAGGGTGAGCTGTTCAATGGGCCAGGCGGAAAGCCTGGCGCTGTTGAAGCTATTGGCAATGACCACGAACAGTGGGGTGTACATGAAAATCAGGACAAACAGGACCAGTCCGAGCAGGCCAAGCTTTGCCGACTTCGACATCTGCAGCATGACTACATCCTCTCCAGAGACCCGGTGCGCCGTGCCACCATCAGGTACATCACCACAAAGGCAATCGGCACCATCGAGAAGGCAGCGGCAACAGGGGGGTTCAAGTTGATGTTGGAGGCAATGATGCTCCCAATCATCTGGGTCGCGCCGCCGGTAAACCTGGCGGCTAAGTAGTCACCCAGGCTGAGTGAAAAAGTAAACACCGATCCGGCGATAATCGCCGGAACAATCAGGGGAATGACGACGCGGAAGATGGTTCCAAACGAGCGTGCGCCCATGTCGGCAGACGCATCAAAAAGGCTGTTGGGGATTTGGCGGATGGCGGTGAACACCGGAAGTGCCATGTAGGGAAACCACAGGTAGGTCAGGGTCACGATCGCTATCCAGACGTTAAACCCTGGGCTTTCAACACCCAGTGGGCCAAGGGCCCAATTGATGAAGCCGTTTTCGGTAAATACCAGGCGCATAGCGAGAATTTTCACCAGGTAGCCGGCCCATAAAGGCAGTGTGATGGCAACGGCAAGCAGGTTTCGCATCATCGGTGACGCGAGTTTCGCCATGTAGATACCCAGAGGGACAGCGAAAAGGATGGAAAGTGCTGTCACGGCGAGCGCCATTCCCAAAGTCCGAAGGGACGTCGAGAGGTAGGCGGGAACGGTGAAGATGCTCACAAAGTTGTCGAGCGTGAAGCCCGGAGTCACGCGGGAAGTAAAGGGGTTGACCACCCAGAAAGCGGTCACAAGTAGTAAGACCAGGGAAACGATGTAGATGCCGACAAGCCATGTCATGGGCAGAGCCAGGAGGCTGATCAGGCGTACGCGGGTGCGTTGGAAAAGGTAAGTCGAAAGGGGCCTTGAGTGCTCGTGCAGGCCAGTGACAGGTTCGGTGGAGCGAGGCTCGGCTTCGGCGACGGTTGCGGTAGCTGACGGGTTGTCAGCCGACTGCGTGTCATCGTCGCGGTGTGGTGAGCGCTCTGTCATCTTCTGTCTACTCCGGTTGGTGTGGATGTTGTGGTGGGGCCTATGGCCCCACCACAACACAGGGATTAACCCTTAACGGTCAACCACGCATTCGTCCAGTCTTGGAAACTGGTGCAGGTGACGTCGGTGCGTCCATCAATGCACTGCTCGATGGGAGTGGTCCAGGCCCAGATGCGGTCGAAGAATGCTTCATCTTCGGCAGCAAATTCATCACAGTGAGCTTGGGCTTCCTCGCTCGTCGCGCAGAACGCGAGGTTCGCAGGGGCCATACCGAAGTTCATGGCGATTGCACCATTCACGTCGGGCTGGCTGGTGTAGTCCATCCACGCGTAAGCGCAGGCGGTGTTGGGTGAAGTGGTGCTGAGCAACCACGCGTCAAACCAACCAGTCGAACCCTCAATGGGAAGAGTGGTCTTCAGGTTCGGGCTGTCAGCGAACTTGCGCAAAACCTCCCACGACGTACCCACAACGGTGTTTCCTCCTACGAAGGAAGTGATCTGCGCGACAGGGTCAGCCCAGTACTCGCCGATGATCTCGTTTTGCTGCTTCAGCAGGTCAACGGCAGCGGCAAGCTGGGTGTCATCCAGTGCGTAGGGGTTCTCAATGCCGAGCTCGGGCTCGTGGTACATCAAGTAGACCGCGGCGTCAGCGATGTAAATCGGTGCGTCGTATGCGGTGATTTTTCCGGCGTAGGGGCTGTCAGATTCCCAGACAACGTCCCAGCTTTCTGGTTCGCCACCGGTGACATCCTCGTTGTACTGCAGGAGGTTGGCGCCACGACCGATGGGCACACCGTAAGGGTTGCCGTTTACGGTGTCATAAATCTGACCTTTCATGCCCTCAGCGATGTCATCGCCGAAGTTGGGGATCAGTTCCATGTTCAGTGGCTGTACGTCTCCACCGACGATGAGGCGCAGTGCGGCGTCACCTGATGCGGAGACCAGGTCGTACTCGCCGGTACGCATCAGCGTCACCATTTCATCGGATGTACCGGCAACGCGAGCGTTGACGACACAGCCGGTGTCTGCTGTGAACTGATCGGTCCATGCAGGCTCAACGAACCCGGACCAGTTAACGATGTTCAGTTCACCTTCGAAGTCACCCAGTTCTTCAATCATTGGTACATCGGGCACATCGAGGGTGAGCTCTCCGCTGTCGGTGGCGCAGGCGCTCAGCACCACCGCTGATGCAGCAAAAAGCGATGCTGCTGCCAGCTTGTTTCCTCTCATGACTTTCCTTTCGCCTGGTCAATGACCAGTGTTATGCGGGGATTGTTGCGACGTGGTGATTGCGCCACGCCACAACGACTTTGTCGCCAGGGACAAAGCTGTGGAGTTGTTCAGGCGATTCCTCATTGAGCGACGTCGCAATGAGGCGTGAATCGGCTTGCGCCTGGACAACAAAATTAGTGTGTGCACCGGTGTAGATGACTTCGGTGACGACGCCTTCCGTGGTGGTTTCACCGGCGGCGGCAACATAATCGGAGGCGTGTAAGCGCAGGCGTTCGGGGCGCAGGTTGACCAGTTCGTCCCGACCCACCAGAGCTTTGGCTTGATCTCCTGAGAGAAGGTTGGACACCCCCAAGAAACCTGCAACAAACGATGAGGCCGGCTTTTCATACACCTCTACTGGTGTACCCAGCTGCTCGATACGCCCTTCGTTGAATACGGCGATGCGGTCACTCATTGTCATTGCTTCTTCTTGGTCGTGGGTCACAAAAATAAACGTGATGCCCGCTTCGCGTTGGATTGATTTCAACTCAATCTGCATCTTCTCGCGCAGTTGCTTATCCAGAGCCCCGAGGGGTTCATCGAGCAAGAGCACTTTTGGACGCAACACCAATGCTCGAGCCAGCGCGATGCGCTGGCGTTGCCCACCAGAGAGCTGGTGGGGCAGTTGGTTGGCCAGGTGGGCCAGTTTCACTCGGTCAATGGCTTCCAGAGCTTTTTCGGCACGCTGTGCTTTCGGTTCGCGCCTCGTGCGAAGACCGTATTCAACGTTTTCTTGAATGGTCATGTGAGGAAACAGCGCATAGTCCTGAAACACGGTATTCACGGTGCGATCGAAGGGGGCGAGTTCGGTGACGTCTTCGCCATCGATCGAGATTTTTCCGGCGGTGACCGTTTCAAACCCGGCAATCATGCGCAGCACAGTCGTTTTTCCCGAACCCGAAGGGCCCAACATGGAAAAAAACTCGCCCGAGGGGATATCCAGGTCTAATTTGTTGACTGCGGTGACCCCGTCAAAATTCTTGGATACTCCGCGCAGTGAGACAAACCCAGGAGTCGACTCTTGTCCAGTGCTCACGCGTTTCCAGCCTTCACTTTCTTTGGATTAACGTCCTAATGGTAGTCACCTTTCCCCTCTGGGGGATAACCGGCGCGCATAGTAAAGGTGGGGGGCTTGTGGCGACTTGGAGGCCGCTGTTGAGAGGCTGGGAGTTGGCTATGCGAGGTCTTTTTTGCCCGCGCGTGTCCTCAGTTAGGCTTGGATCATGACTACGACTTTGAAGAACTTCATTAACGGCCAGTACGTCGACTCGAAAGGCTCCGAGACGATCCCTTTGGTGGATCCGGCCACAGAAGAGGTATACGCCCATTCACCGATATCTTCCGCGGCCGACGTGGACGATGCCTACCAGGCAGCGTCGAAAGCCTTTGAGGGCTGGAGCGAGACTACGCCTGCTGAGCGACAGCTAGCGCTCTTTCGTATTGCCGATGAGTTGGAAAAACGCGGCGAGGAATTTGCCGACCTCGAATCCCAAGATGCCGGAAAACCCCGGGCGTCACTCGTAGAGGACGAAATCTCGCTCAGTGTTGACCAGATTCGCTTCTTCGCTGGAGCTGCTCGCAATCTTGAAGGCAAGAGCGCTGGCGAATACATGAAAGACCACACGTCTTTTATTCGCCGCGAACCCATTGGCGTTGTCGGCCAGGTCGCACCGTGGAATTACCCCCTCAACATGGCGGTGTGGAAGTTTGCTCCCGCCGTTGCCGCCGGAAACACCACCGTGTTGAAGCCTTCCGACACCACCCCCCAGTCCACGCTGTTGTTGGCAGAAATTTGCGCGATGCACCTCCCCGAAGGTGTCGTCAACGTCATCACGGGTGACCGCACCACGGGTGGTGCAATGATTGATCACAAAATTCCCGAAATGGTCTCCATTACCGGCTCGGTGCGAGCCGGGTTAGAGGTGGCGAAGGCTGCGGCGACCGACCTGAAGCGAGTGCACCTCGAATTGGGTGGAAAAGCTCCCGTCATCGTCTTTGACGACGCTGATATTCCCTCCGCAATCGAAGGAATCGGTATTGCCGGTTACTTCAATGCAGGACAAGACTGCACTGCGGCAACCCGAGTGGTCGTGCACGAGTCAATCCACGATGAATTTATTGCCGAGTTGAAAAAGTGGGTCGCCGCTAACGTGACCACGGGCCTTCCCTCTGACCCGAATACTTTCTACGGCCCGGTGAACAACGCCAACCAGATGGACCGGGTCATGGGAATCCTCGGTGAGCTGCCCAGCCACTCGACGGTAGAAGCCGGTGGTGTCCGCCAGGGCGAGCGCGGATACTTCATCGAACCCACCATCGTGTCTGGTTTGAAACAAAACGACGCCGCGATTCAGACTGAAATCTTTGGCCCCGTCATTACCGTGCAGCCCTTCCGCACGGAAGAAGAGGCCATGACCATGGCAAACGGTGTGCCCTATGGGCTTTCGTCTAGCGTGTGGACCAAAGACCACGCTCGGGCAATGCGTTTTGCGAAGGGGCTTGATTTTGGTGCTGTATGGATCAACTGCCACATCCCTCTGGTGGCAGAAATGCCCCACGGCGGCTTCAAGCACTCGGGCCACGGTAAAGACCTCTCGCAGTATGGCTTCGAGGAATACACGCGCGTCAAGCACGTGATGTCCTTTATCGGGAAGTAGCTGCGGGGAACGCGACTGACACTTCTGCGCCACTCAGTGCTGGATATGGCGGCACAACAAGAGCCCCAGTACTGCCCACGGTGTCGAACACCGTGGGTGTGGGGTAACGACTTCTGTGTGGGAGGCTGTGGTTGGACGCGTGAGTTAGAGGGGCGGGATTAGGCCGTGGCTACACCTACGAAGAGTCGGCATAAGAGCTCTCGGTATTCGATTGCCTCTCATAACTCCTTCATGTCAATCGGATCGATTGGGTCGGCCTTTTCGATTGGTTCCATTGGGTCGTTTGGCAGTGTGTTCGCTATTGGTTCGTTCCTGAGTGTTTTTGGCGTGCTCTCCAGCCTGTCGCTGCTGGCGATCATGTCCCACCGGGTCTTTCGGGGCGTTATGCGGGTTGGCCGCTAGGCGGCGGATGTATTCGACCCATTGGTCATGTCTTTTTGGGGCATACGGGGCAGTACCTGATTTTTTCTCTCGCCACAGTCGCACGTGACGACTAGCCTCAGAGGCGATGGTTCCCACCCATGCGGGAGCCGCAGCGAACAAGGAGAAGACTGATGAGCGATAGTGCTGACATGACTGGGGCTCCTACCCAGCAGAAGGGCTTTTTTGCTGCCCTGTTTGATCTGAAATTTGAAGAGTGGGTGACCCTCCGGGTTGCTGGAGTGCTGTATGTCATCATTTTGGCGCTGTTAGGCATCTTTGGCGTGGTCGCTTTTTTCTCCCTGCTGTTTGAGGGAGGCATCTCGATTCTTTTCGCCCTCGTCGGTGTCCCACTGGGTCTATTCATTGCCGTGTTGCTCATCAGGCTCAGTTTTGAGGCGACCGTGGCGCTCATTGCTGTGGCTCGCAACACCGAGTCCTTAAAGGACAAGAGTTAGCTTCAGCCAATCACCCGAGGTCGCTGGAGCTGTGGATAAAAGGCCCTACCACCGGCACGTTCGGTAAATGATGACTCGGTGGCCCCATCTAAAGCGAATTGTCGAATTGACCCGTTACCTGCTGGCCTCAATCGCTATCCTGTCCCGGCAGCACTGATTGGGCAGCTAGGTGTTGATCGTCGCGCTCAGGGGGAGGGCGTGGGATCTTTTCTTTTGAAGGATGCGCTCTCAAGAATCACTCGGACTAGCCACAACATAGGATTTCCACTCGTCGTGGTGGAGACAGTTTCTCCCGAGGTGACCACGTTCTATGAACGGGCAGGTTTTCAGCCCTTTTCTGACTGGCCATCACGCCTTTTTCTCTCTCTAAAAACGTTGCGTGCGTCGCCCGTGGAAATATAGTACGCTCACAGTACGTACAAGAGGAGTACAGATGTCCGCAACAACAAATCGAGCCGAGCGTTTGAATGTTCGCCTGAGCACGCAAGCTCGGGAGGAAATCACCCAGGCAGCCCATGCAAGTGGCCAGGATTTGACGTCTTTTGTAATCGGTGCCGCATTGGACCGGGCTCGACGGGTGCTCCTTGAAGAAAGGATTCTTTACTTAAGCACCGCCGACGCAGAACAGTTGGAGTTAGTGCTTGATAATCCACCAGAGCCGACCGAGTTTCTCCGGCGGCTCATGAGAGATTCCTAAGCAACCCTTCTGGCCTGTTGGGGGCCAAAAAAGCGCTGCCGGTGTGGGAAAACCACACCGGCAGCGAGGTCTTTTGTCGAACTAGATTCCTAGTGTGAGAGTCCTATTACTCAGTCCGGGCATGGGGCTTACTCACCGGGAATAACTATCTCGCAGTAACGCGTGGCGACCCCTGCCAGCTTCCGATCGAGGGTGACCAGGGGTATTTCCAGTGCCAACGCCAATCCGACATAACAGGCGTCGTAGAAGGTGATGTCGTGACGCAGGGGCCATGCGATGGAGGCGTATTCACTGACGTGATATTCACTCCAGGGTGAGCTGGTGAAGGATTCGAACTGGTGCGTGAGGTCCACACCTCTGAGCCGTTCCTGAGTGCGAAACACGTGACCCACTTCAGAAAAGACGAGGTCGGGGACGCAGCATTCAGACGAGGACAAGATGTCTCGGCACTGTGAGGCGAGTGGGGAGTCGTTGATCCACGCCTCTACGACAACCGAGGCCTCGACAACAATTCTCACGCGTCGCGGACCGCGCGAATTGTTGCCACGATTTCCTCGGTATTCAAGGCCGGGTTGGGCGTGGCCTTGAGGCCCGACTCAATCTCCGCCATGACTTCGGCCATGGTGGGCTTGTCGGCTGAGGCCTGGAGAAGGCCCAGGACATATTCCTGAAGTGACTTGCCCTCGCTCGCTGCCCGGCGAACCAAGGCTGCATGGGTATCAGCGGGGACACTTCTCACCAGAAGATTGGGGCTCATGCCCCCACGATAAGCAGTCTGCTTACGTTTTGCAAGCACGGTGTTGTGTGGTGGCGTCATCCGTGAAGGATAAGTCCCACCGACGCGCCGTGGACGAAAGGCCCCAAATCTGTGGAAAAAGGTCTTCGGCCCGCAGGCAAACAGCACGGGCGAGCTCGTGGGACTCACCAGGAGTGCCCTATCGGTCGACAAACGGTTGATGCAGTCTCGTAATTGCACAGTCCGTGTGCATCTGTCCGTGTGGTGCCTGGAAAAAGGACTGGCCTCGCCGCAGGTAGGAGATCTGAGACGCCACTGAATTGGCTTTTAGGCGGTGTCGGTGGTCCCTGTCACTGTGTCGTGATCATGCTGACACTCACCATCGCAAGAGCCCTGGGTTCACGATGCCTCGCGGGGGAGAGAGCGGATTGCGCGAGATCCTCCGGGGGCCCTGGCACTCATGTCACAAAACCGATACGATTTCGTGACATGAGTGCCGGAACTGTAGAAAATCCTTTAGCCCCTGACGCAAACGGCTTTGTGCGCTACCGCGCCTTCGAGGGTTTGAACGCTGCCGCACGACAACGCCTCTCTCGAGCAGCCAAGAGTGGTGAACTTCTCCCAGTCCGTCCAGGCTTGTATTACCGCGGGGTGAAAACCCAATACGGAATGGTCCCTCCCCGCCCCATTGATGTTGCGCGGGCTATCTGGGGCGAGCGGGGGATAGGACCATCAGGTTTTTCGGCCGCCAGAGAGTGGGGACTCACAAGCCAGATCCCCACTGCGCTCCACGTGGCAACACTGTGGACAGTCGCAGAGGTGAAGGGCATCGTTCAACATTCTCGAAGAAACCAGGCACGTCATGATTTGAACTGGAAAGAAATTGCGCTGCTCGAACTACTTCGCGACATGACGGTATATGTGGAAGCAGGCTGGGGTTCACCCGCCGAAAAAGTCCTCACCGCACAACAGGACGGCAGTGTCAACCTGGAGCGTATCGAGAGTGCGTTGCAGACCGAAAGGCGCCCCACGGCTCGCCGAGATTTCGCCACACTCATGGGGGTAATGGGAGTCTCGTGAGTCAAAAACTGAGGGATTATCCGGCCGAACTGCTCGCACTAGCCCAGCTTGTGGCCGAACATTTCAGTATCAGCTCGCCATCGGCTGTGAGCCTCCGGGCTAGCTCAACACATCCTTGGTGCTGAATCTGCCGTAGGCGAGGGCGCCAAACAGGGCGATGTAGCCGAGTTGTAGTAGGGCGTTGGAGCCGAAGCTGGAGAGCTCAATGGGCTGTCGCAATATATCCGCGAAGTCCAACCAGTAGTGGGTAAACAGCCATTCGTGGATGGCCGACAGCTGGGGCAGGTTGTCGAGAATTTGGCTGACACCACTGGCAATCAACACTCCTGTCATGGCACCCACGGGGATGGTCGTCAGGGTGGAGATGAAGAGCCCGATGGCGAGCATTCCCGTCATCGACACTGTTGTATACAGCGCGACGAGGGCCATTCGGCCCAGTGCTTCGCCAATGCCGATGACATCTCCGCTGAGCAGCGTGATGGGACCGGTGGGAAACAGAATCCACCCGATAAGTGCCCCCGCCAGCATCAGGGTGAAGGTTCCCGCTAGGACGAAAGCCAGTGTCCCCAGGTATTTCACCACCAGCAGGCGAAGCCTGCCGACTGGGGCAATGAGTAGGTAGCGAAGCGTGCCCAGGCCGGCTTCGCCGGCAATGGTGTCACCGGACACCACCGACACGGTCAGGGGAAGAAACAGCGGCATCGCCAGCAACATGGCGGCAAAACCGGTGAAGAGGCCGTTTTGGGTGACCCGGTCCACAAACGGAGGCCCCTCACCGGGGGCGAGCCGATCAGAGGACAAATACACGGCCACGGCCAACAGGATGGGAATGAGGGCGATGGCGGCGAGCATCGCCCAGGTGCGACGCCTGGTGAACATCACCAGGAGCTCGGAGAGCATCAGATCGAGGCTGAGAGCGGCAGTGAGAGTTTTGTTAGCGGGCAACGTCGAACCCCTCTCCGGTGAGCTCGACGAAATATTCTTCGAGGCTTGGTCGCTCAATCCGGAACCCACTGACACCAATACCTGCCGCGACCAATTCCTGGTTAATGGACGCAGCATTCGTGTCCACACTCACTGTGGCAACCAGTGTGGTGACCATGCCAGCAGTGGTCGCACGGGGGTGTCCTGAGGTGTTGCCTTCGTTGCGGGTGGGGTTTTTTGTGGTGGCGATGATGTGGTGCTGGGATAAGACACTCTTTGCACGGGCAACATCGTCGACTTCGATGACGAGTCTCGGTTCCGCGTGAGAGCGCAGTTCATCCAAGGAACCCTGGGCCAACAGTGACCCCAGGTTCATCACCGCGACATGGCTACACAACTGCTCGATTTCCACTAAAAGGTGACTGGAGAGAAAAATGGTGATGCCCTCATCAGCCAGGCTTCGAATCAAGTGTCGTACTTCCCTGGTGCCCTGAGGGTCTAACCCATTGGTGGGCTCGTCCAAGATCAGCAGATCGCGGGGTTTGAGAAGGGCGTTTGCCAGACCCAGGCGCTGTTTCATTCCCAGCGAATAGGCGCCCGCTTTTTTCTCCGCCGCCGCGGTGAGGCCCACCCGTGCCAGTGCGTAGTCGACTCGCTCCGCCCGGGATTGGGCATCAGAAAACCGATCAGCGGCATCCATTCGGATGAGGTTTTTTCGCCCCGATAAGTACGGGTAGAAGGCGGGGCCTTCCACCAGGGCACCCACTTTCGGCAGGGCGTGTTCTAAATGGCGGGGAATATCGTGACCCAGAACGTTGATGGTGCCTGAGCTTGCCTCCGCGAGGCCTAAGAGCATCCGAATGGTGGTGGTTTTCCCGGAGCCGTTTGGCCCCAAAAAACCAAACACTGAACCGCGGGGCACCGCAAGCGATAAGTCCTCGACGGCAGCCTGAGACCCAAACTTTTTGGTTAACCCCTCGGTCTGAATCGCGAAAGGCCCGTCAGTGGCGCTGTCAGATACCACCGCATGAGGCGCGGTGGTATCTGTTGTGCTGGTGGTCACCTAGTTGGAAGCGAGCTCGAGCAAGTACTCCACACTCACCGCTCCGGTGTAAACCTCACCGGCGTCGGTCAGAAGTGTGTTGCTGAGCGGAGTGCCAAACACCGTTCCGCCATCGACCTCAGTGGTGAAGTCCGCGAGGATGTCGTTTTCCAGCATCTCCAGCGGGAATGCCTCGGGCAGCTGGTTCATGGTGAGTACCGTGTCGAAGCCTTCACCGAGAGTGTCTGCGGTCACACCGGGGGCGAATTCTGCTTGCATGTCAGCTTTCAGCGACTCGAGCAGTGCTTCTTTCTCGGTGTCGCTTAAGTCTTCTCGCTGCAACTCGGTGAGAGTACTTTCCACCTCGGTGGGAAACTCCAGAGTTTCTACGGTTGCTCCCGGTGGGGGGCTAAAGGCAAAGATCGACGCTTCTGGTGTGTCGTAAGAGATGGTGTCGAAGGCGACCGAGAACGCGACGTCTGACTGCTCTGTGGAATACACCTGAACTCCCAGGCCCAGGCCGGTGTTGGCATCGACAGAGATATCAATGCGCTCAACCAAGCTGACCTCCGATACAGGTGTCACCACTAGGCGGTAGGCATCTTGGCCTGCCACACGGTGATCGGCGCCTACGGTGATTGTGGCTTTACCCTCTGCTTCTTCTAGCAGGGCGCTGGCCAGTTCGTCGGGGTTGGTTAGATCCAACTCGATTTCGCTGTTTAGCTCATCAAGGCTGGGCTTATCAACTTCCCCATCGATGCTTCTGGTCAGCACAGTGTTGGTCTTGGCGTTGTAAGAGTAGAAGGCGTCTTTGTTGACAATGACGTCGCGTTGGCTCATGGGGTCCAGGATTTGTGCGCGGAAGCCTTCTTCTGACGCGTAGACACGGATGGTGTCGGAGCCGGCGAGGAAAGAAATGGCGTCGGTCAGGGGGTTTTGTTCCACCAGTTGTGGGACGAAGTCTTCGAAGCCTTCCGGCATCCGCTCTTCCATGTCCGCAATCATCTCTTCACTCATCATTTGAGACATTTCCAACTCGGGGAGGCCCAGGTTGGACGTTTTGGTGACGCTTCCCGAAAAACCCTCCACGCTCTCGTCCATCGCCGCCAACAATTCGGCGACACTGCGCTCGGGCAAGTCCACTGCACTGGCTTGCATGGGCAGGGCGATTGCTCCGGCGGCGATTACTCCTGCGACGGTTACTGAGGGAACCCATTTGGTGAAAATGTCACTCACGACCTTTCAAAGACTGTGTGATGCTCACGATATGAGGTGTGTCTAAAGAACCGCTGAGTGCGGGTGTGGAGTGGTGCGGGTGTGGAGTGCTGCGGGTGTGGTGCGTTGTCCCGAACGGGACATCACCATGTCTTTGTTCACAGAGTCTTTGTTCTCAGGGGGCATCACATCAACCGAAGCAGCCGATCTAATCGGGCAGAGTGGGCAAATGGCAGGTATTCTGATAAGTATGAAGATTAGTGTGAACATTCCCGACGATGAAGTGGCTTTTGTCGACAGGGCAGTGGCCGCGGGACGCTACCCCTCGCGGTCGCAGGCATTTAGTGCCGCGATCAAGCTGTGGCGGAAAAAAGAGCTCGAAGCGAGTTACGAGCGCGCCTTTAGTGAAAGTGACCCGGCCTGGGATGCCGTCGTCTCCGATGGTCTAGCCGATGAAAAGCAATCGTGGTAGGTCCACAACGCGGTCACATTGCCTGGGTTGATCTAGGCGAACCCACAGGCTCTGAAGCCAGCACCAGGAGGCCTTGTGTGGTCATCTCGAACAATTCAGCAAATCGTGTCGCGCCGTCGCTCGGCCGTGGGGTCATCAACGTGATTCCGCTGACGACTAACCTGCAGCGAGCCGTCCATTCTCACTTGGTACTCACGGCCACACAGTCAGGGCTACCGCGCGATAGCGCCGTCCAAGTCGAACAAATCCGCGCGGTGGACATTTCACGGCTCCAGCCCACCTCGAATCGAGTGCCCACAGGGTTACTGGAGCACATCGAATGGGAAGTCCGGGTTCACCTGGACCTTCTGTAATCGACAAACACACACTCAGGGCTCACTGGTGGAGCGCCGATTATTGAACCGCCCATGTATTTTCTGCCCTCAACGCGGTGCACAGGTCTGGGTGCTGTAAAAGTAACCGTGCCGCAAGCGCCACAGTGTCCTACACTGTAGAACTGTGGATAACACTCACGTTGGGCTGCGTCAACTAGGTCAAAATGTCTCCCGCGTCATGGAACGAGTCAAACGGGGGGAAATCCTGGTGGTCACTGAATTTGGTAAACCGATTGCAAAGATCTCTCCGGTGCGTGAGCCCCAAACCCTTGAAGAAGCCGTCGAAATGGGTCAGATCACACCCGCGTCGGCCGATTTAGCAGAATTTCTCGCCCGGGAGCCCCTTCCCTCGGGCGATGGGGAATTGCTGTCGGAGACTCTGGAGCGAATGCGACGCGACGAAAGATGACGGGGTTTTATCTCGACACCTCGGCGGCGGTGAAGCTGGTCATCAGCGGGCGGAATCTTCTCCTGCGCGCCGTATCCCGAGCTAGGCAGTGTCCTACACTGTAGAACTGTGGATAACAATCACGTTGGACTGCGTCAACTAGGTCAAAATGTCTCCCGCGTCATGGAACGAATCAAACGGGGGGAAATCCTGGTGGTCACTGAATTTGGTAAACCGATAGCGCGCATTTCACCCATGGGTGAGCCACGGTCTTTAGAAGAGGCCGTTGCGGTGGGTGACGTCACTCCCGCCAAGGAAGACTGGCGCGATCTTCTGACCAATGATTTGGTTCCACAGGGAGACGGCGAGAGTGCCTCCGAGACCCTTCAGCGCTTGCGGCAAGACGAGAGATGAGCCTGGTCTACCTCGACACGTCGGCGGCAGTGAAGTTGGCCATGAGCGAGCCGGAATCGGATGCGCTTCGCGGCTGGATGGGCGCCACCGAGGGCGATTTACTGTCGAGTTCGCTTTTGGTCACCGAAATTCTGCGCGCGTGTCACCCGCACGGACCCGATGCGACCATTGCGGCCCGCGGAGTGATTGACAGAATCAACTTCGTCGAAGTCGACCGATCGATACTTGAGATAGCGGCATATCTTGCACCTGCCGCGATGCGCACTCTCGATGCGATTCATCTCGCAACCGCTCTGGGAAAGCTACCGTTCCTCAGAGCGTTGGTCACCTACGACAAGCGCCTGGCCGTCGCGTGCCGGGATCACGGTGTGTCGGTTGTGAGCCCTGGCGTGGACTTATAGCTACCGGTAAGAACCGGTCGAGGGCCCAGAAGTGCTACTGGACTCGAGTGCCAGTCTGCCAACATGTCCCGCACTGGACACCACCGACGCTGTGCTGTGGTTCCGTGACGAGAGGGTGCGTCT